>CALXWI010000007.1 GCA_944392325.1 uncultured Alphaproteobacteria bacterium
CCCAAATGGTCGATAAAATGCCCGTATGACACCAGCTTTGTGAAATGTATCGACTGCCCACCGAGCTTTAGCGAAGAGTGCAAAGGCACGGGAGAAGTTGGCGAGGGGCAAAGCTGTGAGGGTAAATATCAGTCTTGCACCTGTGATAGCTCTTACCAATACACCTGCACCGGCACCGGAGAAAGCGGCACCGGCGCCCCCTGCGGCGGCAAGTATACCTCCTGTACCTGCGCCAGCGGCTATGAGTGGAAAAATGGAAGTTGTCAACAAAAAGCACCGGATTATTCCGGCTGTACAGTAGGAGCCTTATTCTATTCGGATGGTACCTGTTCTAGTAATTTAGATATTTCTAAAACCTTGCTCGGTGTGGTTATTTATGAAAAAAATGGCACTGACAACGGATGGATTATGACTATTGAACCAGTAGCAACATCAACCGAGTGGGGCGGAAATGGAGTCGATATTCCAAATCTTACTAATTATACTTCAACACCCACTGATATTCAAGACAGCTGTACTAATACCGATATTATAATTGCTTATGGAGATAGTAATAAATATCCTGCAGCTTGGACAGCTAAAAACTACAAACCTAAAGGCACTCCAGAAGGTGTATCATGGTGTTTACCTTCGGGTGGTTTGTTAAATCATTTAAATGATTCAGCCAATTTTTCTCGAGTCAACGAAGGTATTTCTGCGGCTGGAGGAGCTAAATTAGGATATGAATTAAAAAATTCTTATAATACATATTCAGAATATATCTGGTCTTCATCTGAAATTTCTAATCTTTATGCTTGGTTATTCCTAGCCTATTCTGATAGCAGAACACTTTTGGTTTCTTCATATAATAAGGGATCAAGTGAAAATATTCGACCTGTTTTACCTTTTGGAGATGGTATTTCTTTTTCCCCAACAGATGAAAGTGAAGGAGCTTTGAGCGGTCCTGATGGCAACATATATAGATGTAAAGGACAGGCGGTTGGAGTCAAAACGAGTGGAATGAACTTTTATGTGGGAATGAAAGATTTAGGATATATGGATTGGAATCAAGCAAATCAAACCTGTTTAAACTACACTTTTTGTGATAATATTAAAGGGAGCTTGCCGACCAAAGACCAATTACAAACCATTTATTTTAATATATCTCAAGTTAGTTCAATACTTGCTGCCCATAATGGATCGGAACTTATTACAACTTATCCATATTGGTCATCTACACCAAGTGATAACAATAATTACTATGCTGTTTACCTTAAAGATGGTAACACCGGCAACGGTAGTTTTGTATATGTTCGCCCGGTCCTCACCTCGTGGTAAAATTTAAGGAGATAAAAAGATGAGAAGATATTTATATTTGAGTACGGCGGTTGCCGGAGTGATGATGACGGTTGGGGCAAGGGCGAGCTATGCTCAATGCGTCACCACACAAAATTGCACGGAATTAGGCTATACGGAAACCTCTTGCCCAGACGGCACCGGCATCAAATGCCCCTTTGGCGACACCTTCGCCTGCACCGGCGGCAGCTCTGAAATCACCCCCGAACAATGCACCCAACTCGGCTTCACTCACACCTGCATCGGCACTAATGAAACCGGCGGCGGCGAACTTTGCAATAATAAATATGCTTTCTGCACCTGCGCAGATGGCTATGAGTGGAAAGATGGCAGCTGCCAGAAAAAAGAGGTCATTAATGGACCAGATGGTGAAGTCTATAAATGCAATGGTACGGTGGTTGGTGTACGTGCTACCGGTATGAACTTCTATATTGCCATAAAAGATTTAGGTAGAATGAACTGGACTAATGCTAATAGTCAATGCCAAAACTACTCGTTCTGCGGCAATGTCAAAGGAACCTTGCCAACATTAGATCAATTAAAAACTTTGTATAATAATAAATCACAAGTCAATTCGTTACTTTCGACAAATGGTGGGACAAAAATGAGAGAAGGAAGCTATTGGTCGTCTACCTACGACAGCGACGACGACTACTACTACATCGTGGATATGTCCGATGGTGATGTGGGCGGCTACTACGGCAGCCCCAACGGCAACTATGTTCGCCCGGTCCTCGCTTCTTACTAACTCTCAACGGGCAGGGCGCGAACGCAGTTCGTCCTCTGCCCCAATCTATATACCGCTAACTGATGGCTCCACGAGCATCGTGGTCGCGCTTTCTGTGGCACCGAGCAAGCTACCGGTGACTGATGGGGTCAAGCTGCCCCAGCTTGAAAAAAAGTTGTTGACAAAATGATTTTTTGTGTTAAAGGACAATCACAAATCTATTTTTTTGCTATTTTATTATGTTAATGATTAAAAAAGTCCCAGTTGTTACGCAGGGCTTAAGGTTAGTCTCTCGGGTTTATAAGTGTTATCTGTTATGTACATAAGCCATATCTCAGAGGTAGCACTTCCGTCAGAATAATCTTAATAAAAATTGATACTCTGTCTGCACTTCAATAATAATGTTTTTCCATAATTATAAATATATATATCTTTTGACAGAGTATTAATTTTATAGCGGGTTTTGTTTCTTGTGATAAGAAGCACCCGCTTTTTTTGTTGCAATTTTTGACAAAACATATATAATCACATCATCAAGTTATTATTAATTCTAAATTTTATAATTATGAAAATCATTAATTTATCAGAACAAGAAGTGGCAAGACACTTCCGCGGTAGTAAATCTTGGTTGCTTATTGGTAACCCAATATTCAAAAAGCTCAAATGCAAAAAAGACTACCAGCCCAATCCGAATCTTGATGAAAAAATATTTGCCAAAGGTACGGAGTATGCCTGCTGGATTTGTGATATTAAGAATCTGAGCACCGGCGAGTTTTTGCATTATATTGCTCAGCCGGAAGTTGCTCCTTTAGCCAAAGGTGCTTTGAAAGGGGTTGTCGTTCCGACTGATATTTTCGGTAAACAGTCCTATAAGCAAGAAAAGGTATTGGTTGATATTCCGGATTTGGGTAAATATCGTTTGATTTTGGGCTATGATGGGTATTTTCGCCTTATTCCTGAATGGCACCTATGGCGCCAAGATGTTGAAACCTTCATTAAAAACAAGGATAAAGCTAACCATCTTGATGTACAAGATTATAAGATTTATCCAAGAATTGTCGGGCACACCATGCGTAAAGCCTTTGTCGCTTACGAAATCAATCGTAGAATATCTGACAAATTGGTGCTGTGCAGCTATTTTAATACCATTACCGGAGAGGAAGAAAAAAACAACTTTGATATTCTGATATCTCTGGTTGGCAAGCCTAAGCTTTCAGTCATCCATGGGGTTACCGCCAAGTTTGATTATACGGATAAGCGTATAATCATGGGTTTTGTGGGCGATAAACGCCGAGGTGTAACTTTTGTTTGGTAAGTATATAATGCTTAGAAATAAACCTCCGTTGCTTCGGAGGTTTATTTTTTTTACCATTCGCGCATAAAAGGCGTATTTTGTCGGATTCTTTGCGGCTTATACATAAAGATGTTGGTTGTCGATGGAATGTTATATTTCCGATTCCAATATCCGCGCTTTTCCATACAAATCCGATAATCATTAGGGTCAATGGCCCCATCATCTCGCAGCGAGTTGACCACAATTGGCTGAGCTCCGGGGTAGGGGACGTATGACGCCCAAATACCTTTATCGCTATGCCAATCAGCCCGAATATCAAGCTTTACTTCTTCAGAATAAAACCAAGATTTGAAGTCAGGTATAAGTGTAAAGTATTCAGCCTTGCGCAAACACTCAGAATGATCTCGAGCAAATTTTTCTACTCCAGTACGTTCCCTTTCCCAATGAAAAATCACCTGTCCGCGTCCGGTAATCATCCACGCACAAGATGATAACATCAAAGCTAAAACCGAGATTGCGATACAATTCTTTAGCATGCGAAATACCTTAAAAATCCAAATTGGCATAATGCTTTGCCGGCAATATCCCTCGAATGTTGTCTTTGAGGATGTCCTTAAAGCTGGGGCGTGATTTGATTTTGGAATACCAAATTTTGGCATTACGATATCCGTCCCAAGCAATATCGCCCAGATAATCAATAATAGAAAGGTGAGCGGCAGCGGTAATGTCAGCAAGGGAGAACTCTTCGCCGGCCAAATAGTTGCGACGTTCAGCCAGCCAGTCAATATACTCCATATGGAAGGCCAGATTGTTCAGCCCAATATTTAGAGCTTTAGAGTCCGGAGCTCCTCCATTGGCAAAGCGGCGGACTATTTTTTCAGATACAATGTGGCGGTATACTTCACGATAAAATTTATCGTCAAACCATTCGGTTAAGCGTCTAACTTCAGCTCTTTGTTTAGCATCTTTGGGTAGCACGGGGTTTTCGTTAGAAATCTCTTCCAAAAACTCACTGATAGCATAATTACCGGCAATCACATTCCCGTCAAAGACAAATATGGGCAAACTTCCGGCCGGATTAAGCTTGTATACATCGTCAGACAGATTCCAGGGTTCTTCTTCTTTTAGAACAAAGAGCATCTTTTTTTCGGCCATAAGCATACGAATCTTGCGCGAAAAAGGTGATACCGGATGATGAATAAGCAGAACCATAGATAAACCTCCCAACAACAAAACAGCCTAAGTTTAACAACTAGATTAATTAAGGTCAAGTTTTCGACGCATATTTTTTTTAGTTGTTGATGAAATCAGGCGCCACGCGACCGGCATTTTGTTTTTCTACCTCAGCGATATATTTAGCAACCTCTTGTTCTACGAGTTTTTGGGTTTTAGGTTGAGCCAAATATACGGTCAAACCGTTGTAGACCTGTTTGCGATAAGGAGACATTTTGGAAATGGCAATAAACAGGGGCATATTCCATATAGCCTCTTTAGAAAAGCTCACCTTATTGCGAATCCCTAATTGCGCTTGTACGACTTTGGCATAATAGTTTGATGTAAAGATATAGTCGATTTCGCGGCGGAATAATTTTTGATATAGAGTATAGTCGTCATCGACGCGTTGAAGGTTAAAGTTTTTCATTTCATTGGTAACAAAGTCACTTAAGTATTCTTTGGTTGAGATAGCGCCTTTAAGTTTTTTAAGGTCGTCGGTGTTTTTTACGGATGATATTTGGTCTGGCAGCATAACGAGCATAATCGGGTTGTTAAGCAGTGCCGGATAAACAATTTCCAATCCTTGATACATTTCAGTATCGTGATATACACCGGCGAGAATATCAATTTTTCCACCCCGCACCATTCGTACTAATTCCGGATAAGAGTAATTTGTAGTATAGTCGACCATAAAGTTGGCATATTTTGCATAATTAGCGATTACGGGCTGAAATATATTAAAATAAGAAGCCGGCACGGAAGGATTTTTGAACACCCCAAAAGGAGGATAATTCAAAAAACCGGTAGCCCTGAGCTGTTTTACTTCACGATTCGTCGAGGTATTGAACTCGACTTGAGCCCAAGCCGCGGAGCTCAAAGCCAAGCTTAACAAGCCAAAGGATATAATTTTATATAATTTTAGCATGCCTACTCCAAATTTTTATATAATTTTAACTAAAAACATGCTACCATAAAGACGTTAACAAACTTTTATTTAAATAAGGAAAGAAATGGACTCATCTCAAAAATATGCAGCCGCGGAAATTTCCGGCATGAGTGAGAGCGAGCTTGAAAGCCGCGCTTTAATCAGAACCGCGTCAGCGTTAAATATGATAAAGGAAAATTGGGAAGAGAAGAAGTCTGAACTCCCACAGGCGTTGGAGAAGAACCGCCGCCTATGGACAATTATCGCCACGGCAATGGGTGAACCGGATTGTCCGCAAACCAAAGAAATCAAAATCAATATTATCAATTTATCTATATTTATTTTCAAACGAATAAATAGTATTTTGGCTGATACCGACCCCAAACCGGAGAGTTTGAATATATTAATTGATATTAATATGAATATAGCTAAAGGCTTATCTGGTCACCCAACGGAAGAAGCCCCCGCTAAATAAAAATCTAGATAAAAAGTTAAACAGCCCCAAGCGGGCTGTTTTTTTGTGGGTGAATATATTTGGCACGCTTTTTGCATTGTAGTTGTGGAGTGAATTTATTTTAGAGGATTCTGCAATGGAAATACAAGACTTGAATAAGCTGACCAATATGTTCTTGAACAAAACCGCTTCAGCTCAAGATTCATCAACAGCAAACTCTTCCAAAGGTTTGTTGAATCAAGGAGTCAGTGGCAGCGAGTTCTTAGCCGTCTTAAAACAGCAGAGCTACGGTAAAGCAGGTGTTGTCGAAACCCAAGATGCTGATACATCTTCTGTTTCAGATTCCGCACCGGTCGAAAGGAACCATAAAACCACCGTATCAGAAAAAGATGTTCGTAGCACCTCTAAGGTTCAGGATTCTAAGGTTGAAGCCAAAGATAATAATACATCTTCTTCCAAAGAAGTTAAAGATAGTACAGACAATCAGTCAGATACTCGCACTGAAAACAAAGATAATTCATCGGCTGATAAAGATTCCTCTCAAGACAATCCCCAATCTTCATCAAATGAAAAGACTTCAGCTGCTGACGAAGCTCCGGTTCAAACCGATAAAAGTGCAGAAACAACACAAAATGCAGCAGAAGTACCAGCTGATAGCGCTGACAATATAAGCGCAGAAAACAGTGAATCTTCTCAAGCTATAGATGCTTTGCTGGAAATTTTAGCCGGGTTAGGAATTCAAGTTGCAGATATTGCTGAACTTTCAGCTATGCCTTCTGTCACTGTCTTCAACCCAGCTACCAACGAAACCACGGTTATGAGTGGGCAAGATTTATTGTCAATGTTGACTAATGCCGAAACCCCTTTAATTCCGGTAGAAAGCAGCAACCCTCAAGCCGATATCGTTCTTCAGCCGTTTGCTGAAATTGTTACAGAATTACAAAATGATGGCGTTGATATTTCAAGTTTAACACCAGTTATATCTAAAGCTTCTCACACTATGGCAGAGCTTAAGCCGCAGCTTAATGATAACCAGCTTTCTGATAGTGCTGATTTGTTGGCCGATGACAATGATGTTTCATTGCAAAACATACAGTCAGAGGAAATTGCTAAGGTTTTGCCTGAAGATAAAAAGGTCGCCATCAACGTCAATGTACAAGAGGAAAATTTTGCCTATACCTCAGCTGATGATTCCGTTGCCGCGGCAGTTTCTGCCGTAGTTGCCGAGTCTGAAGCCTCTACAGGCAATGCACCGCAAGTTTCTCAGCAAAATGTTTCTTCCGGTGTAGCCCCTCAGGCTCAAGCCGCTATGTTTGCCAATGCTCAAGCTCAGAATAATAGTGCCGCAGCCGATACCGGTAATAGTCAAATTATCAGTGGTATTAAAGAGGTTAGCACCAATCAAGCCAATTTGGCTCAAAGCGGTCTTGAGGCTTCTCATAATGTCAAAAATGAGCAAGCCCTCCAAGCTGAAAACAAAAATTCTTCTTTGCGCGATGTCTATAAAGGTATGAGCAAAGAGGTAATCGACCAGATTAAGGTTAATATTACCAAATCGGCAGTCAAAGGAGTTGATAAAATAGAAATCCAACTCAAGCCAGAGGATTTAGGCCATATTGAAATCAAAATGCAAATCTCCAAAGATGGTAAATTACAGGCTCATATTATTTCAAGCCGGGCTGAAACCATGGATATGTTGCAAAAAGATATGTCTAGCTTAGAAAAAGCATTTAATGATGCCGGTTTCAATACTGATGAGGGGAGTTTCAGCTTCAGCTTCCGCGACAACTCTCATCAAGATAACAACCACCAGGCTCTCCGTAGTTTTTTGGGAGATGCTCTTGAGCAAAATGCAGATAATGAAAATATGTATGGCGATCAAGCATCTGTCGAAAACTGGGATGGCCGCTCTGCTCTTAATATAAGAGTATAGATTATAAGGAGGTAAAGCCATGTCTGATATAAATTCAATTAATGGATATGTTACCACAGGCGGCTCTAGCAGCAGTAATGAGGCGTCCAAGCAGCTATCTGCAGATATGAACACCTTTTTAACGCTGTTAACCACTCAGCTGAAATATCAAGATCCTATGGATCCTATGGATACCGCTGAGTTTACTAACCAGTTGGTTCAGTACTCAAGTGTAGAGCAAGCTATTCAAACCAACGAAAAATTAGATTCTTTATTGAGTATGAATATCGCCAATTTGGGCGCTCAGGCTGTATCTTATATTGGCAAAGTTGCCCAAGTTTTGGGAGATGTAATGCCTTTGGATGGTGGTGTAGCTAAAGCTACTTATACACTTGATAAAGACGTTAGTACCGCCGTAATTACGGTAAAAGATTTGCAAGGTAATATCGTGTATTCTGAAAGCGCTGAAACCACAGCCGGCACCCATGAATTTACCTGGGATGGAAAAGATAAAGATGGTAACCAGTTGCCTGATGACGCTTACGTCATTTCAGTCAGCACCACAGTTCCTTCCGGAGAGACCAAAGCCAATGTTACTACCACTATCTTTGGTAAAGTTACAGGTGTTGCTAGCGATAGCAATGGTGTTTATATCGGTCTGGGTGATAAAGTTACCGCTAATCTTGAAGATATTCTTACCATTCGTAATGATGATTATTTTGATAAAGACGATGTTCCCGGAGACGGGGATGTAGATGGAGAAACTCCTCCAGAAGGAGAGGACGGCGATAGTTCCACTGAGCCAGAAGAGCCAGACGCCGGAGGCGATATAACCGATGTTCTGTACAGCGCAGCTAAAACAGCTGTCAGTGCAGCCGCCTGGGGTATAATTTAGTAAACTTTAGGAGATAAAACAATGAGTATTTTTGGAGCAATGCAGTCCGGTATATCTGGTTTGGCAGCTCAGTCAACAGCGATGGGAGCGATTTCAGATAATATCGTGAACGTCAATACTGTCGGATATAAAAATAATAATACAGCGTTCCAGACATTGGTTACCAAACAGGTTACCAGCAGCCGCTATTCATCAGGCGGTGTTCAGCCGGTAAGCAAGCAAGGTATTAATGTTCAAGGTTTGCTGTCATCCACATCATCATCGACCGATGTTGCCATTAGTGGCGATGGTTTCTTCGTCGTCAATCAGGCAGCCAACCCCGGAGAAGGTGACTTATGGGCCTATACCCGTGCCGGTAGCTTTGATATTGATAATAACGGCTATTTGGTAAACACCGGTGGTTTTTATGCTCAAGGATGGTCACTGCTTCCTTGGGATGGCAACCCTCAAGCAGCAACGGTTAACATCAACGGTGTAACCTATATGAAAGCTTATTACGACAGCACCGGTAAAACCGTTTATATCAATGATAATATTATTGATAACCGCAACTTGAAACCAATTAACTTGGCCACCATCGGCGGTACGGCTACCCCAACTCAGCAAATTAGCTTTGGTGCTAACTTGCCTAGCTCAGATAAAATTGGAGCCACCCAAAAAGTATCAGCTTTGATTTATGATAGCTTGGGTAACGCCAGCAACTTGAGTCTTGACTTTACCAAGACCAGCTCTAATGGTTGGACGATGTCTAGCTCTGTTCCGTCAGGAGCCGCAACTTCTATCTTGTATGGTAGTAATAATAAATTAGATGGATCACCGGATGTTTATGCCGCCTCAGGCCTTTTGGAATTTACTTCCGTACCTGAAAATGGTTCGTCTATTACGATTACCGATGAAGGCACCGGTACTCCTTACGAGTTTGTGTTCACCAATAATCCGGCAGGTGTTGTTGGCCCCAACCAAGTGGCCGTAGATTTGTCAACCGGTATCGCCTCTCTGAGTGATTTTATTGAAAAGTTTACCGGTATTTTGCAAAATACCATGCCTGGAGGAGATCGTTTCCAAGCCGGAAGCAACTGCATCAACATTACCCAATCTACGATGGGCGCCGCAATGTCAATTGATGCCAGCAGCTGCTTGGCATGTGTCCAAAATGCGGTTAATCCTGATTTCAATACCGGTTTGCCGACAGGTATCTTCAATATTCCGCAAATTGATAATGATATCAAAAATGGTGCTCGTATTGATTTTACCAGTACTACCGATACGGATTATTTGAACAAGAGCCTTACAATTGACGGTATTACCTATACCTTTACCAATAATGATGGTGACTTGGGTCAAAATAATATCAACATTAATATTTCAAGCTATATCAGTGGTGGTAAAGTTGACGTAGCCTCTATGTTGGATGCTTTGCAATCTGCCATCAATGCCAACGGTATCGAACCTAGCCGCTTTACGGTAAGTGGTACCAGCTTAGAGATTTTGCCGAGCGCTACCGGTGGTGATATTGCTTTGAATCTTACTAGCTTGGGTGCTGCTGTTACCGGTACGGTTCGTAACGGTGGTAGCGGAGCATGGCAAACGGTTACCAACTTTAATGGTACAATCAGCAATGAATTCTCGGTTGGCGAAAATGAAGTTGAGCAGGGCTCATTAGTTCCGGCTGTACGCTTTAACGCCGATGGTACCCCCAAATATTTCAACGTAGATGAAATGTCGATAGTATGGGCTAACGGTGCTGAAAATATGGACGGTTCAGCTGATAATGGTACCCGCATTAAATTAGAGATGGGTAACACCGGAACCAATGATGGCTTAACCAGCTTGTCTGGTAACTTTACCACCAATTATATTAAACAAGATGGTGCTAAATTTGGTAGCTACTCAGGTGTTTATATTGATGAAAGTGGTGTGGTTACCGCCTTGTTTGACAACGGTGAAACCCGTCCGATAGCCATCCTGCCGTTAGCAACATTTTCTAACCCGAACGGTATGGAAGCTTTAACCGGTAACGCCTGGATTGAGACCGATGCTTCAGGTCAAGCCTTGCTGAAAAGAGCAGGTTCCGATGGCGCCGGAGAAATTTCCTCCAGCTCACTGGAATCATCAACGGTTGATTTGGCGACCGAGTTCTCTAATATGATTGTTACTCAAAGAGCTTACTCCGCAGCCACTAAGATTATTACGACAGCTGATGAGATGCTTGATGAACTTACCAGAATGACATAGTCATAATCAGAATTATTATGCAGTCATCCTAAAGTTTAAGCCCCGCAGTAAGCGGGGCTTTTTTATAATATAAACATCACAATTCAATTAGTTTTCAGAGCTTACATCATTTTGCAAAAAGCCGATTAGCTCTTGCGCATTTTGAGCTTCACTAATCATTCCGGCCAAGCGCTCCATATTTACTGAAGTCAGCGATGATAATGTTCTAATCCTCTCTCTGGCGCCAGACGATGCAAAGGCCTCTTCTTTAAGGCGGCCAAAATTGGTTACGATATACTCTTTTGCGGTCATCGACAAAGGTTTAACCACATCAGGCAGAGCAGGGGAGTTTTTTAGAATGTCTTTATATAATACGGCATTAACGGTTTCATAATCCCACATTGAACCGGTGTAATAATCAACGCCAAGCATAGTCAATCCCACCGGCGGAATCAAACACATAATCAAATCCGCCTCGACTTCTTTATTAGTCTTGGGTTCCAGCTCACGATGGTAGGGGCGGTATCCTTCTTTACGAATAGACAAGCGAAAAATCTCGTTTCTGGCTCCGGTAACATCATGCTGGCAAGGGGTGTCGCAAACATATTGGTCATTAATCCATACCTCAGCACCTTCCGGATGAGAGTTAATTTCTAAAAACTTCTGATTACCGGTTTTTACCGAGGCACAGCCCTGCAATAATAGCAAAGCCGAAAACAGCATTAATTTATTCATAATCATTTTCCCCCTTTATAAATATATTTCAAGATAAAGGGATATAAGTTAATATTTTGTAAATAAAAAAAGAGGCTCCATTCAGAGCCCCTCTTCATATTGTTTAATATTTTAGAATTTTTCTTGCAATTCAAAGAAATAAGCTTGCGGATGGTCACATACCGGGCAAACTTCCGGAGCCTTCGGGCTTTCAACTCTGTGTCCGCAGTTAGCGCATTCCCAAATAACTTTGGTCGGGCGTTCAAATACCTTACCATCAACCAAAGCATTGAGCAGAGCCTGATATCTTTCTTCGTGACCTTTTTCGATTTTAGCAACTGATTCAAACAAGAATGCAATTTTTGTAAAACCTTCTTCGCGGGCTTCATCAGCCATACGTTTATACATATCGGTCCATTCATAGTTTTCACCGGCAGCCGCATCTTTGAGGTTGGTCATAGTGTCAGCAACAGCACCGCCGTGCAACAATTTGAACCAAATTTTAGCGTGCTCTTTTTCGTTGTTGGCAGTCTGCTCAAACTTTTCAGCAATAATATTGTAGCCTTCTTTGCGAGCTTTTGAAGCATAATAAGTATATTTATTACGAGCCATAGATTCGCCGGCAAAAGCTTCCTGTAAGTTTTTCTCAGTTTTAGAACCTTTTAATTCCATTCTTTTTCTCCTTAATGGGTTAATGTTTACAATGATTGCAGATTCCTTTGAACAACACGTCGGCGGCCAAAGCCTCCAATCCGGTATGTTCGCGCAACGCTTTCGCTAAATCCGGAGCAACATCGTAAGGCACATCATACACTTTTTTACATTTAATGCAAATAAAATGATAATGAGATTCCAAATTATGATCAAAATGGACTTTATCATCCAACGCGCTGATTTTGCGAATTACCCCTTGCTCCGCCAACTGATTAAGGTTGCGGTATACGGTAGCCAAACTCACATTGGGTAGTTCGTTCCGCACTAAGGCAAATAGCATATCTGCCGTCGGATGAATTGGATTTTCCCTCAATGTCTTCAGGATTATTTCACGTTGCTTAGAATAGTTCATATTTGTTTATAAAATTGATAATGATTACTATTATTGAATATAACTATTATTTTCTATTGTCAAGAAGAGTTTTTGATATTATCAATAAAGATGAATTTTTATTAATTTAATGGAGAGTCCGATGAACGGCATAGAAATAAAAAAAGACGTCTATTGGGTTGGTGTGAAAGATTGGAACTTGAAAGAATTCCACGGCTATACCACACCTTATGGTTCAACCTACAACTCTTATCTGATAATGGATGAAAAAATTACGCTAGTTGATGGTGTAAAGCATTATCTGGCACATGAGCAGATTGAACGCATCAAAAGCTTAACTGACTTTTCAAAAATCGCTTATATTGTAGTAAACCACGTTGAGATGGACCATTCCGGTAGCATTCCGGAGTTGATGAAACTTGCTCCGCAGGCCAAAATTATTACCAATAACGCCGGCAAAATGGCACTTGAAGCTCATTTTGATACTACAGGGTGGCAATATGAGATTATTAAGACCGGAGATAGCGTATCTATCGGCAAACGGACTTTGACTTTTATGACAACACCGATGCTCCATTGGCCAGATTCGATGATGACCTATGTTAAGGAAGACAAGTTGCTTCTGCCTAATGATGGATTCGGTCAACACTATTGCAGCGGCGAGCTGTTTTTCAAGGATGCCAAGAAGGACATTGTATTGCAAGAGGCACAGAGCTATTTTGCCAATATTTTGTATCCTTATTGCGCACAGGCCGAAAAAGCCTTGCAAACTGCCGGAGATTTAGGCCTTGATATCGAGATGATAGCCCCGTCGCATGGTTTGATTTGGTCCGGCAAAGAAGAGGTCAACCTTATTCTGGGGCTTTATGCTCGTTGGGCATCTGGACAACACAAAGGCGAGGCCATTATTGTTTATGATACGATGTGGGGCGCCACCGAGAAGTTGGCTGAAACGGCGATGGGTGTTTTCCAAGATGCCGGGATTCCGGTTCGCAAATGCTGCTTGAGGTTTAAGGATGTATCAGAGATTATCGCTCATTTCCCTGATGCCGAATATGTCTTGATTGGTAATCCGACTTTGAACAACCAGTTATTCCCGCGGGTAGCAGGCTTTTTAACTTATATGAAAGGACTAGCCCCAAAAGGTAAAAAAGGCTTAGCCTTTGGCTCTTATGGTTGGAAAGCCGGCGTAGTAAACCAGATTCAAGAAGTATTTGAAGGTTTGGGATGGCAGACGGTAGCTCCGTTTGATGAAAAATATACCCCAAAATCAGATGTATTGGATCGTTTCAAAGAACGCGTTAAGGAATTGATTGCCTTAAAATAATAAAGTGAAGGCTCCTCAGGGAGCCTTATTTTTTTATATTTCACCGCCTTTCCCCTAGAGGGGAGAGGACGACGGCTGAGCCGTCGGAAGAGGGGAGCAAGCGCCGCCCGACGCCATTTCCTTCGTTTACGTTTTGTGGATATTGTTGTAATAATCGTTCACTTATGTAAAAAAGTGTTTTAATAAAGAGGAAAAGGGGAAAGTATTTTTATATAGATTGGGGAAATCCGTGAATAATTTTATTCAAACCATAAAGAATATGTCACCCGGCCGTTTGGTGTCTTTGGCCGGCGTAGTGCTGTTTTTAATTAGCTTTTTTGTGTATCTGGCCACCCAGCTTAATACCAAAGAGTATTCAGTATTATATACCGATTTGGATTTAGAAGATGCTAAACAAATCGTTGCTGAACTAGAAGCTTCTAATATTAAATATAAGCTCACCAAGAATGGTACGGAAATCCAAGTTCCGTCAGATGTCGTTAATAAGATGCGCGTCCAAACCGCAGAGTTGGCCTTGGAGTCTAAAGGTTCTAACGTTGGGTATGAGATTTTTGATAACAGCGACGCGCTTGGTTCTACCAATTTTATGCAAAATGTTAACCTGATTCGCGCTCTTGAGGGAGAGTTAGCGCGCTCGGTTCGCAGCGTTGATAATATTAAAAGCGCTCGTGTTCATTTGGTTATGCCCAAAAGGGAAATGTTCTCCAAAGAGCAACAAAAGCCCTCAGCCTCAGTAGTTATTAAAACCATTCAAGGCCAGCTGAGCCCGCAAAGTGTCCAAGCTATTCAAAAGTTGATTGCGGCCTCAGTCCCCAAACTAGATGTTAAAGATGTCGCTATTGTTGACAGCTCCGGCAATCTGCTTACCGCAACTGAAAATAATGAGGTTGTGACAGCCAACCGCAATGAAAAAATGCGTTTGGAGATGGAGCAGCAAATTACCGACAACGTGCAAAAGCTACTGGAACAAGCGATTGGTAAAGACAATGTCCGCGCCCAAGTTAATATTGAAATGGACTTTGACCAAGTTGTTACTAATGAGGAAATTTTTGACCCAGATAGTCAGGTTGTCCGTTCTCAGGCGAGTATGAACGACAACTCTACTACTACCGAGCAAAATAATCCGGTTACGGTAGCCCAAAACATACCCAATGGCGATAATGCTTTGCAGGGTAACGGCAGTGTTACGCAAAATGCCAAATCCGAGGAAACCATCAATTATGAGATTTCCAAAGTTGTTCGTAATAAGGTCAAAAATATGGGCACCATTCGCCGTTTGACAGCAGCAGTTGTTGTCGATGGTATTTATGAGCGCGATGCTGATGGTAAAAGAGTATATAAGAGCCGCTCTGAAGAAGAAATGCGCCAGTTAACAGAACTGGTCAAGTCAGCCGTAGGCTATGATGCCGACCGAGGGGATATGGTTGAGGTTGAAAACATCCGCTTTGCTTCCTTTGAGCCCGAGCTTGAAAAACCGGAAGAAATCCTTATTATGGGCTTTACCAAGGATGAACTTATCCGCATAGCCGAAGGCTTAGGTGTCGCGATTGTTGCAATTTTGGTAATTGTTTTGGTTATCAGACCGCTTATCAATAATGCCTTTGACGCCACCCCTCGAGGTACGGAAGCTCGTCTCCTTGGCGAAAATGCAGAGGAAGACAATCTGCTCCTGTCTAACTTCTTGAATGATGAAGGTGACAGCGTTGAAGATATGATAAATATGAGTAAAGTCGATGGACGCGTTAAGGTATCATCGCTCAAACGAGTTAACGACGTGGTTGAAAAGAACCCTGAAATGGCGGTCAGCATCATCCGCAGTTGGCTTTACCAAAATGATAATAATAGTTAAGGTGTAAGATAATGAAGCAAAATGTAATAGATGATTATAATCTGCTTTCAGGCCAGCAAAAGGCGGCAATTTTAATGATGTCGCTTGATGAAGATAAGTCTGCCGCCATCTTTGCCTTAATGGATGATGAGGAAATCAAAGAGCTCTCAGTTATTATGGCCAGCCTCGGTAAGGTTAACTCTAATGTTGTTGAGCAGCTTTTTGCTGAGTTTAATGATAAGCTTTCCAGCGCTGGCACCTTGATAGGTACTTATGAGTCAACTGAGCGCTTGCTGTCCAAGGCAATGGATAAAGAAAGAGTCGCTTCCATTATGGAAGAGATTAGAGGCCCGGCCGGTCGTACGATGTGGGATAAATTGGGTAATGTAAACGAGCACGTTTTAGCCAACTACCTCAAGAACGAATATCCGCAAACCATTGCGGTTATCTTGTCAAAAATCAGACCCGAACATGCCGCTAAAGTAATCGCCTTATTGCCGGAAAACTTTGCTATGGAAATTGTAATGCGTATGTTGCGTATGGATTCTGTTCAAAAAGAGGTCTTGGATGGCTTAGAGAAGACTTTGCGTAAAGAGTTTATGAGTAACTTGTCCAAATCTACCCGTCGCGATTCGCATGAGTTAATCGCCGACATTTTCAACTCTTTAGATCGCGGCACAGAAACCCGCTTTATGGATGCCTTGGAAGACCGCAATCCGGAATCTGCCGAGCGTGTCAAATCACTTATGTTTACGTTTGAAGACTTGGTTCGTGTCGATTCTCAGGGTATCCAAATATTGTTGCGTAATATTGATAAAGATAAACTGGCGATTGCCTTGAAAGGCTCTTCAGACACCATCAAAGATTTGTTCTTTAGCAATATGTCATCACGTGCTGGTAAGATTATTAAAGAAGATATGGAGGCCATGGGGCCGGTTCGCTTGCGTGATGTAGAAGAGGCTCAGCTCTATATTGTTAATACGACCAAAGAACTTTCTAACGCCGGAGAGATAGTCATCAGCGAAGGCAAAGACAGTGACGAGATGATTTATTAAGGTAGTAGATTCTATGTCCGAATATACAAAATTTATGTTTGATAATTTTGTTTTAGAGGATGACAATCGTCCGACCTCGGTTTTGGCCGAAGCTCCCGAAGAAATCGAGCTCCCGTCCACCGACACAGCTATCCAGGCTCCCATAGATGATGCCCATATAATCGAAGCTGAAGTCGAGCCTGAGCCGGAGCCAGAGCCAGTGCCTGAACCAGAACCCGAGCCTATAGAAGTCGAGCCCGAGCCCGTCGAGCCAACCTTCAGCGAGGCTGAAGTTGCCCAAAAGGTACAAGCCGCTGAAACCGAAGCCTATCAGAAGGGCTTGGATGAGGCCAAACAGTCGGAAGAAGCCGCCGCCAATGCTTTATTATTAAAAATTGATGCCTCCCTATCTCAGGTCTTAGCCGATAATGAGCAAGCCAGACAAGCGCTATCTCAAGAATTTAGAACAATGGCTCAACAAATGCTAACCACTTTGGTTCCCACCTTGCAAGCGGAGCAAGCATCAAATATTATTGAAAAGTTTTTAGAGGATAATTTTAAGAATTTTTCTCACGAAGTTAAGTTGTCTTTTTATTTTAACCCTGCTATAATCATGCAGGCTCAAGCCATATTAGGACGCTTGGCTCATAAAAATGATTTCGAGGGCAAGATAACCTTGCATAAAGATTCTTCTCTTGAAATCGGAGATTGTCGGGTCGAATGGGCCGACGGAGGAGTGGAGTATAGCAACGAAGGTATGCGCCGCGCCGCAGAAGAACTTTTATATACAGATAAAGAGTAATGGAGTAACACAATGAGTGACAATCTGAATTTGGATGAGATGAGCGACAGCCAGACTGAAACAGATGATCCGGTATTAAAGAAAGATTCCAATCTGGATAACTTTGATATTCCAAGTTCGGCCGCTGATTTGGAACCTGTTTATGAAATACCGGTAAAAGTATCTGCGATTTTGGGTAAGACCCATATGACCGTAAGCCAATTGTTGAAGCTAAACAAAGGCGCAATAATTGAGCTTGATAAAAAGGTTGGCGAGGCCATAGATATTTATGTCAACAATAACTTGGTTGCCCGCGGAGAGGTTGTGGTTGTTGACGATAAACTTGGTATCACCATGACCGAGGTTGTTAAATCGGCAAACAAATAAAGGTAGAAAGAGGTTTTTTTAACTATGGAGTTATTAATAGTCGGCACATTGGAAGGTCAAATTGGCGCAGCAAGTAAGATTGCTTTAGCACAGGGTGGCCATGTCTCCTTAGCTGACGATATTGAGCCGGCGATGGATATTTTGCGCTCAGGCAAAGCCATAGAGTTGGTAATGATAGATGTCAAACTTGATGTCTATAAGTTTATCCAACAACTTGAAAATGAAAGAATTAATGTCTTAGTTGTAGCCTGTGGTGTTGCTAATGATACTAGCTTGGCGGTTAAGGCCATCAAAGCCGGCGCTAAAGAATATATTCCGTTGCCCCCAGACGCTGAGTTAATAGGTGCCGTTTTGGCAGCAGCTACTAGGGAAAATCACGCTCTTATTTATGGGGATAAAAAGACCGAGGCCGTTTTGAAAATGGCCAAGCAGGTAGCCCCGTCTGAGGCCAACATTTTGCTTACCGGAGAATCTGGTACCGGTAAAGAAATCTTTTCGCGTTTTATTCATGACAACTCTAAACGCGCGAACAAAAAATTCGTTGCTGTCAACTGCGCCGCCATTCCTGAAACCCTGCTGGAATCAGAGCTCTTTGGTTATGAGAAAGGAGCTTTTACAGGGGCCGTAGCACGCCGTATCGGCAAGTTTGAAGAAGCTTCTGACGGCACCTTATTGCTTGATGAAATCTCTGAGATGGATATCAAAATCCAGTCCAAATTGCTCCGCGCAATTCAAGAAAAAGAAATTGACCGTATTGGCGGCAAAGCTCCGATTAAAGTTAATACGCGTATTATCGCCACATCTAACCGCAATTTGGCTGAAGCCGTAAAAAACGGTACCTTCCGCCAAGATTTATACTACCGCTTAAATGTTGTTAATATTAATATTCCGCCTTTGCGTGAGCGCAGCGGAGATATTAAGGTTTTGGCCAAACATTTTGCCAAGAAGTACTCTGAACTTAATGAGATTCCGCTCAAACCATTGTCGACAGCAGCTGAGGCTAAACTTGAAAATTACCTTTGGCCGGGTAATGTCCGCGAGCTTGAAAATACTATGCACCGCGCCGTATTAATGAGCATCGGTGATGAGATTGATGAAAACGCCATTATATTAAATGATCCGGATTCGGTTATCAATAAACCTGAAGTCGGAGAGGTTATGAGTGGTGGAGAGTTTATAGGTCGCACGGTTGCCAATGTGGAAAGAGATTTAATTATTGATACCTTAAAGCATACGCTAGGCAATCGCACTACCGCGGCTAATATTTTGGGTATATCAATTCGCACTTTGCGTAACAAACTAAAACAATATGAGGAAGAGGGCTTCTCAGTCCCAGCAGGAAAATAACGTTAAATGGCAAAACAACCTCAAAATAGTGGTAAAATGTTCGGAGGCAAATCTTTTAAAGATTTGCTGGTTTCTTCTACCAAACGTGGTGACTTATTCTTTGCGTTGACCATTATCATTATGCTTGTCATTTTGATTATGCCAATGCCCGCATGGTTGCTTGATATAGCCCTGGCATTTTCCATAACCATATCTTGTTTGGTTTTGATGACGGCAATTTTTATTGAGAAACCTAACGAGTTTAATGCTTTTCCTTTAGTTTTATTGATAACCACTATGTATCGTTTGTCACTAAACCTCGCTTCAACGCGTCTGATTTTGGCTGATGGGTACAAAGGCCCCGATGCCGCCGGTGAGGTCATCAAAGCTTTTGGTGGCTTTATTATGGGCAACAACTTTGTTATAGGTGTCATTGTATTTGCCATTTTGGTTATCGTAAACTTTGTCGTTATTACCAAAGGTTCAGGGCGTATTGCCGAGGTTGCCGCCCGCTTTGCTTTGGATGCTATGCCCGGTAAGCAAATGGCCATTGATGCCGACTTGTCTTCCGGCCTGATTAACGAAGATGAAGCCCGTGCCCGCCGAGAAGATTTATCCAAAGAAAGCGCATTCTACGGAGCCATGGATGGTGCGTCCAAATTCGTCCGCGGAGATGCTATCGCCGGTTTGCTTATTACCTTTATTAACATTATTGCCGGTATTATTATCGGAATGGTTCAAAATGGTATGAGCTTTGCTGATGCCGCAGAGACTTACACACGTTTAACTGTTGGTGATGGCTTGGTATCACAAGTTCCGGCCTTGATTATTTCCGTTGCCGCCGGTATCTTGGTGTCTAAGGCCGGCATGACCGACGCCACCGACAAAGTTTTGTTTGCGCAGGTTTCCAATTATCCTAAAGCTCTGGGCATGAGCTCCTTTTTGGCCGTATGTTTAGGAATGCTTCCCGGAACCCCGGCTTTACCATTCTTATTGTTAGCCGCTTTAACCGGAGCCACGGCTTATTATATGAACAAGCAACATATAGAGGCACAGGCCAAAGTTGCCGAGCAAAAAGCCCTAGAGCAAAAGCAAGGCAAGATGACCAAAGCATCAGAAGAGCCGATAGCCAATGCCTTGAAGATAGACTTAATCAGACTTGAAATCGGCTATGGCCTGCTACCGCTGATAAATGAAGAAAACAACCGCAAGCTTACCGACCAAATCAAAGCTTTGCGCCGCTCGTTGGCTATTGAGCTTGGCTTTGTTATGCCCTCAATTCGTATTCAAGATAATATGCAGCTTGAGCCCAACGAGTATAATATTTATATCAAAGAAGTCAAATCCGGTAAGGGCGAATTGCGTCCGACCCAGCTGTTGGTAATGGATCCTCGCGGTGAAAATATTACCCTCCCGGGAGAGAACACCTTTGAGCCGACTTTTGGCCTTAAAGCCATGTGGATAGACCCCTCCTACCGAGAAGAAGCCATGTTTAGGGGCTATACAGTAGTAGATCCGGCCACGGTTGTCACCACTCATATTACAGAGCTGGTTAAGGAGAATATGCCTGAATTGCTATCCTACGCTGAAACGCAAAAACTCCTTGATGAGCTTGATAAAGACCAGCAAAAGTTGGTCAAAGAGCTCATCCCGAGCAAGGTTACCTTGGGCGCAGTACAAAGAGTTTTGCAAAACCTGTTGCAAGAGCGCATATCCATCCGCGATTTGCCTACTATTTTGGAAGGCATATCCGAGGCGGTAGCCTCCACCCGCAGCCTGATGATGATAACCGAGCACGTTCGTACTCGTTTGGCGCGCCAAATTTCCAATGCCAATACCAACGAGATGGGAATTATCCCGTTGGTAACCTTATCTCCGGAGTGGGAGCAAGCTTTTGCAGAATCCTTAGTCGGGGAGGGCGACGACAAACAATTGGCCATGGCACCTTCAGCTTTGCAAGCCTTTATCTCCAAAGTCCGTACTACACTTGAAGATTTGGCCATTAAGGGCGAAACCGCTGTGCTGTTGACGAGCCCTGGAATACGCCCCTTTGTCCGCTCGATTATTGAGCGTTTCCGCCCGATGACGGTTGTAATGTCACAAAACGAGATTTACCCTAAGGCCAAAATCAAAACCGTAGGACAAATATAACGGGAAGGGGTTAGGATATGCGCTTACAGCCTTTTATAGCTCCTGATATTTCTGCCGCTTTGCTCCAAATCAAGACCAAACTCGGGGCTGATGCGGTCATTGTTTCAACTGAAAAATTGGCCGACGGCCAAGTCAAAGTTATGGCCGCGGTTGAAACCGAAGAACTTGCTTTTAATGATGATGAGCAAGTTGAAAGCTTATCTCCGCAAATTGTTTTTAATGAAAGTGAGCTTCGTCAAGGTTTGGAGTACCACGGCGTTCTTCCGGTTTGCAAAGATAAGATTTTAGCCAACTGCCGCCGCATTGCCGAAACCAAGCAGCTAGCTGATAGCCATAAGGTTCTGTCATCTTGCTTTTCACAGTTGTTTAAGTTTTATGATATTTTAGATACATCACGCCCGCTGAAAATGTTTATGGGAGTATCTGGCAGCGGCAAATCCACAGGCATAGCCAAAGCCGCCACTTTGTGCAAAATCAAGCACCAAAGCTGCTGTATTATTAGCACCGACAACGTCCGAGCCGGAGCCAACCAACAGCTCAAAGCCTTTGCCGAGATATTGGAAACCCCGCTCATCTGCCTGCGTGATGCCAAAGATTTATACCGCTATGTTCAAAATCGCCGCCAGAATTATAATATTATTTTGATAGATACTCCGGGAATTAACCCTTTTGTAGCCAAAGAAGTTGCGCAGCTCCGTACTTATGCCGAAGCCGTTGATGCCGAAATGATAATGACTATGGACGCCGGTAAAAATGCGTGGGACGCGGTTGAAACCGCTGATGTCTTTGCCGGTATAGGTGCCGGTTGCCTGCTCCCAACCCGTATGGACTTAATCCACCGCATTGGTGGAGTATTGTCAATTGCCGGCCTCGTCGGCATGCGTCTGGGAGCTTCCGGAGTCAGTTCATCTATTGCCGATGGTATTGGCAGTCTTACCGCCTCAACCTTGTCCCAACTGGTGCTAAACACCCCGAGCCTAAAAGGAAGATAATAATGGAAGAGCTTAAACAAGAAGAAGTCAAACTTGCCGCTGGAGCCAGCACATCACATGTAGCCGCTCACGGCCGCAATATGATGGCGGTTGCCTCAGGTAAAGGCGGCGTTGGCAAGACTTGGTTTTCAATCACTTTAGCTCAGGCTTTAAGCGGTTTCAAGCAACGCACCCTTTTGTTTGATGGCGACTTAGGTTTGGCTAATGTAGATATCCAACTAGGCTTAATGATAAATTCTGATTTGGGCGATGTTATTACCGGAGCCAAAACCATCAACCAAGTAGTAACGCACAGCGACAAAGGCCACTTTGATGTTATTGCCGGTCGTTCCGGTTCGGCAGGTTTAGCCTCCATGCCGATAGGAAGGCTGCAAATTTTGGGAGAAGATTTATCTTTGCTGGCCTCTAATTATGATAAAATTATTTTAGATATGGGCGCCGGAGTAGAAAAACCGGTTCGGATTTTGTCCGGCATGGCAGAGCAGATAATTGTTTTGTGTACGGATGAGCCGACCTCGCTGACTGACGCTTATGCTTTTATCAAAATAATGACTCTCCAATATCCGGATAGTAAAATTTCTATTGTGGTCAATCAGGCCAATTCTCTGCGAGAGGGGCAAAGGACTTACGATACCTTGTTTAAGGCCTGCCAAAACTTTTTGAAGATAACGCCGCCGCTATTGGGCATAGTCCGTCGCGACACCCGCGTCCGCGATTCTATCCGCAACCAAGCCCCATTAATCAGCCGTTACCCGACATCGGAGGCCGCCGCTGATGTTATAGCTATTGCTCGAAAGCTTTTGCGCCATGAATAGTCCTTTACCATCAGTTAATCTAGTTGATTTTGCATTATCGCAAATCAACAAGCAACCTACCGGAAGTCTGGAAATATCTTCCGGCACTTCTTTGGGCAGCCTAAATATTAATGATGTTTTGACTTTGGATTTTATTCAGACCATTGCAGATTCATCATCTTCTTCAGCGGTAAAGGTGCAAATTTCGGCCAATGGCCAAACCTTAGTGCTCAGTCCCGATGCTAAGCTAGAACTCCCGCTGCCGCAAAATGCCGTTACCGATACAACGCAAATGCAGGTAAAAATTACCTCAATGAGTGATACCGGCATTACCTTTCGTATTGTCAAATTTAATGGACAAGAGATTATGCCCGAGGCGGAGGCTCAGCAATCAACCTCTATTCAGACTGATAAAACTTTTCCTTCAACCATTACAGCCAAACCTTTGAGCCAAATCGTCGAGACCTTGTCACAACGCTTGCAGTTGCCCACATCAACCACGACCCAACTGGTTGCCGGCCTGCCTGATGCGGAGCTGCTTTTTAATCAGCCGGTGCTGTCTCCGGAGCAAGCCACGAATGTAGCCTCTCCGTCGGCTCCGACCTCGAGCCGGTTATCCTTGCCCCTGCCGGAAAATATCTCCGCTCCGCTTACGGAAATCTTAGCCTCGCCGCAGCCCTTAGCCGCCAAAGCCGATGCCGTAGTTAAATTGTTTGCGAATTTGCAAGGTACATCGCTTCCGGCGCAAACCGTATCTTATCCGCAGACCACGGTTTTGCAAACTCCGTTGGGCATTTTGTATCCTGATACACCGGTAAAAGTTCCGGAGCATATCCGGCTTGATGTCGCCATCAAAGATCTGCAAATAAAGCCTCAAGCCGATTTATCCGCATTGCTGGACTATCGCCTGTGGAATGATGATAACCCGCTGCCAAGCTTAACCCCTCTGTTGGATAGGGGCACATCTCAGCCACAGCTTTCTCCGCAAGATTCGCTGACCAAAATCCTCAAGCAGATGCTCCCTCCGGAGCAGGCTCAGTTGCTTAATCAGAAGATTCCTCAGCCCGACAGCAAAAATTTTATCTCTGATATGGTTGGTTTTATTAAAGCCTCCCGCAGCCATAATTTATCTGATTGGCTGGGCAAAGGAGTTGTGGCTGAGCTAAATTATAATAATGCCGATGGAGCTGAGGTTGTCAACCAACTCAATAATGTAGTAATTAACAGTAGCCGCGAGGCCGGAGCCTGGAGAATGGTTGATATTCCGATTTTGACCGAAGCCGGCATCGCCAACATCCGCTTGGCGGTTAAACATAATCCCGAAGACGACGAAGAAGACCAACCCGATCGCCCCAAACGCCCGCAAGGAGGTACGCGCTTTGTTATCGATAGCACATTTACCAATTTAGGTCGTTTTCAATTTGACGGCATTGCACTGGAGCATCAACGCCGCTTTGACTTGATTATCCGCACTGAGCGCTATATTGAAGATGATTTGTGCAGCAACTTGGTTCGGCTGTTTACCACCACGCTCCAAGCCCAAAATTATGTCGGCGTTATGAGCATCAACCGGCGAGAAAAATTTGTTCACCCATGGGATGATGCCGCTTCCCCGCAAGCTGATAAAGGAGGTATATTGGTCTAATGCAAGATTCTGCCGGATATTATAAGCTATTAGAGCTTTCTCCTCAAGCAAGCGATGAAGAGATTAAGCTTAGTTATCGACGCTTGGCCAAAAAATGGCACCCCGATTCTAATAAGTCTTCCGGAGCTATGGAGATGTTCCAAAAACTCTCTGTCGCACACGATATTTTAAGCGACCATGGCAAACGCCTGACTTATGATCTGGCGTGTATGGCTCACGGTAGCGATAATTTTCCCGATATTTTTGCCTTAAAAATTTATCCCAATCAACACGGGGCGGAAGATATTGGCGTCAGAAGCTTGCGCCAACAAGTTATCAGCGGCTTTTTGCATAAGAGCCGAAAAGAAGACCAACATTGGATTTGCAATTATGCCGAGGCTTTGCGCGCCTCATTTTTAGCCTCGGTTCGCAATTGGACATTGGGCTGGTGGTCATGGCGCAGTATTTTGAAAGTCCCGTCCGTTTTGCGTTATAATTATAGCCATGTTAATAATGCTGAAGATAATTTAGCCGTTTTGGTGCATAATGCCTTGGCCTATCAGCAGGAGCATAAATATTCCGAGGCCTATGTCTGTGCCTCACAGGCGTGGAACTATGCCGCCCCTTACCAAAAAGAGCTGCTGGAAAAATTTTTGAAATCTTTGCCCGATGTTAAAACTCTTCCCCAGCCATATTGGAACTACCGCCGTTTGCAGCAAGTCCAACTCATTGTTCCGAGTCTTTTGTTAGCGGCGATTTTAGGATTTAGCGTAATCGGTGGAATGCGTATTTTCCATCAATCAGCTAGTGATAAGCTTAGCTATTATCAAGAGGTTCAACATTGGCGCGGAGGACGCGGAGTAGATGATGTTGTAGTTGCCAAGATTATGGATATCCGCGTAGATTTAAACAGTTTTAATATGCTTTACCATATATCTCCCACTACAGGAGTAGAAGTGATGTATGGCCCCTCTGATAAGTTTGATGTTTTGACCACGCTTTCGCAAGGACATACCGTAAGGGTAACCGGCATAAGCCCTGATAAAGTCTGGATGAGAATTATGCTAGACAACGGCGATATGGGCTTTGTACATAGTGCTGATTTGGTTGAAGGCATCGGTTCTCCGATTCCTGTAAACAGTCAAATTTACACCGGCGCCCGCTAATATTTTGTAATCAAAAATAATATTTTGTGCACAGCCTCGGTTATGCTTGACACCGGCTTAAAAAGTAGTATTACTTCCTTCGAAAAATTTTTAAGTAAGTTATAAAGAGGAAGAAAAGATGTTAAGCTTAGTCAAAAAGTTTTTGGGAGCATATGAGAAAAATTATGCTCCTAAATTGTGGGAAATTGTTACCAAACAAGGTTATAACCTATCACGTTTCAAGCAAGATGTTTCCGCGGGTATGACTGTTGCTGTCATTTCTATTCCTTTATCCATGGCTTTGTCCATAGCTTCAGGCGTATCTCCTGCACAAGGTTTATATACAGCCATTGTTGCCGGATTCTTTATTGCTTTGTTCGCCGGCGGCCGTTATCAAATCGGCGGACCGACCGGAGCCTTTGCGGTATTGATTTTCACGGTGCTGCAAAATTACGGCTACCAAGGCTTGTTGATGAGTATGTTAATTACCGGCAGCGTATTGATTATTGCCGGATTACTCAAACTTGGTACCTATATCAAATATATTCCGTATCCGGTGGTCCTTGGTTTTACCGGCGGTATCGGTTTACTGCTCATTACTACCCAGTTCAGGGATTTACTCGGTTTGCAAATTGATAATGTTCCGGTAGAAGTATTTCCTCGTTGGGCGGCTTATTTGCAAAATTTAGATAAGTTGAGTATAGCCTCCACGTTGATAGCTATGGTATCTTTTGGTATCATCTTTTATGTACAGATTCGCCACCCCAAACTTCCGGCTTATTTAATAAGTGTTGCCGTGTCTATTCTTATGGTCGTAATTTTAATGGTGTTTGGTGTAGAAGTTGATACTATCGGTAGTCGTTTTGGCGGCATTCCACATTTTTTGCCTGCACCTAAAATTCCGGATTTTAACTTTGATTTATTTTTCAAGGTATTACCAAGTGGTTTGACCATAGCTTTTTTAGCCGCAATCGAGTCTTTGCTTTGTGCTACGGTTGCCGACGGTATGAGCGGTGATAACCATAACCCGAATGCTGAATTGATAGGTGAGGGTGCCGCCAATCTTATTTGTATGTTATTTGCTGGTATTCCGGCAACAAGTGCCATTGCACGTACCGCTACCAATTTTAAAGCTCATGCGTATTCTCCGGTTTCCGGATTAATGAATGCGGTATTTATCTTTTTGTTTATGCTACTGTTATCCCCATTAGCTAAATTTATTCCGCTGGCATGTTTATCAGCTGTTTTAACAATCGTGGGATGGAATATGCTGGGGCTCAATAAAATGTTTAAAATTATTCAAGGCCCTCGCGGCGACCGCTATACCTTGCTGGTAACCCTGCTGTTGACCTTGATTGCAGACTTAAACACCGCCATCAGCGTCGGGTTCATTATGGCCAGCATTATCTTTATGCATCGTATGAGCCGTGAAATGGAGATCGCAACCGACGAAACCGTTTTGACCGAGCAGGGCGGTGGCCGCGATTTGAGTCAGTTTTTGAGTAAAGACGGTGTAATGTCATTGCGTTTGTCCGGTCCTCTGTTTTTTGGTGCGGCATCGCAAGTCTCCAGCTATTTGAAGACCTTGCCCAAGGCTCCGAAAGTTTTAATCTTGCGTATGGGCTATGTTCCGGTAGTTGATGCCACCGGTGCCAATATTATTGTTGAGTTTGTAAAAAAACTTCAGCAGTATGATACCAAGATTATCTTTTCTAACGTCAAAAAACAACCTCGCCGTGTTTTGCATGAGGCTTTCCTGCAAGAAGGTATTACCAACCATAATATCTCGACCGCCTCAACCTTTGAGAATGCCCTCAAGATGACCAAACGTTATCTGCGCGAAATGCGGAAGGATAAAAACGCTCAGATGACCTCAGAAAATAGCTTGAATAATAACTCGGAAAATTAAGTTGATTTTTGTGAGCGAAAAGTCAATAATAAAGCAGTTATACAATTCAAACTAATGGAGTGAAAAATGGTTTTTACATTGATTTTGGCCTTAGTATTGCTGGCATCTGTCAACGCGTATGCCAATCCGGCCTGTGCGGTTTGTACGGTGGCAGTAGGCGCCTCGCTAGAGATTGCGCGTAGCCTAGGTGTTGATGACAGTGTAGTTGGCGTTTGGGCCGGTGGTTTTTTGGCTTTACTCGGCTATTGGCTGATTTTGTGGTTTGACAAAAAGGGCTGGCGCTTTTGGGGGCGTGATGTTTTGCTGATGGCTATCAGTGTTGGCTCCATTGGCTTTATGTATATGGGTGATTTTGTTTATAGCCCCAAAGTATTAGGCTACATCTTTTATATGGATCCATTGCTGTTCAGTACGATTCTTGGTGCTCTGGTGCTGATTTATTCTTCAATCTTTTATCAGTGGATGAAGGCCAAGAACGGCGGACACGCCCATTTCCCGTTTGAGAAGGTAGTTGTTCCGGTTGTGGCACTGGCCTTGACGAGTATGTATTTTTATTATTACCCGATATCCGGTGCCGCCAATGATTTACTGGCCGATTTCTGATTATGGAGCTGAAATATGAAAAAAATTGAAAGCGTAAAAGAGTTTGTTGAAAAGATTGACGCTACCAAAAAAGTCAATCCTAAGGATTTGTCCTCAGACCAAGATTTGACGATTGCATTGATGAACCTGATTAGTATCGAGGAACACCTGGTATTTTCAGGTGCCAAAACCGGCAAAACCTCTTTTTATGACTTGATTGAGGGAATAAGAGAAACCCGCAAAACCTTGATGCAAAAGGTTATACCCGCATATGAAGGTGAGGTCTGGTGCATATCCAAACACTTGCTGGCCGCTTCCATGCGATTGATTGAGGTTGGCACCAAACAACAGTCTTTAGGACATAAGGAAGAAGCATATAAGCTCTTTGACCAAGCTTATGAGCTTTATTGCCTGTTTTGGGGCTTAAATATGAATATGATTAATACCGATGACGTCAAATGGGTTGAAGACAATATGGACGACATCAAAAAATTGAGCGCCAAAATTTCCACTGAAGATAAATCTCCCAAGGAGACCAAACCCCAAGGCGCTATGGCAAAAATGAAAGCCTTTGTCCGCAAGGCGGTTGATTGCTGCATAGAATAACAAAAATCCCTCTCCCCTTGGAGGGGAGAGGGTGACGACAAGTCGTCGGAAGAGGGGGCATGCTTGCACCCTTTTTTTATAATTTTAAATATCCGCAATCACCTGAATACTGATGATTTCATCCGGATTAGATACCATACCGTTAGGCCCGTCGCCTTTTTTGATATTATCCACATATTCCATACCCGAGGTTACTTCGCCCCAAACGGTATATTGACCGTTCAACCAGTCACAGTCTCCAAAACAAATAAAGAACTGACTGTCGGCTGAATCCGGCATCATGGAGCGCGCCATCGATACCGTCCCGCGTTTATGCGGACGAGTATTAAACTCCGCCTTTAGCTTTTTGCCGGAGCCGCCGGTCCCGGTACCATACGGGCAACCGGTCTGAGCCATAAAACCATCAATCACACGGTGGAATTTCAACCCATTATAAAATCCGGCTCTAACCAATTCTTTAATTCTGGCAACATGGTTCGGAGCCGCATCAGGAAACATCTCAATTACGACATCGCCGTCTTTGAGCTTCAACACCAAAGCGTTTTCAGCGTCTTTTACTTTATAGTTATGCTTAATCTTTTTAGCTCGTGTCTTGCTAACACCAATCTTTTTGGTATTAGCCGCAGCCAAACCTTTAGTCTCACTTTTGCCTAATGATTTGGTTTCGGTTTTTGCCAATTTAGGAGTTTTTTCTTTGGCCGTTGTGGTCGATTTCTTTACCGCTTTCATAGCACTACCTCATTGATTAAATTCTTTACTAACCAATAATATAGTGTCTACAAATTAAAATTGCACTAACAAGCGCTATTTTTTTCGCCCGTATAATACAAAATCTACCCTTTCTTCCGGAGAAAGCTTTTTGGGGTAATATTTATCGACTTTTTTAAGCACCTTGTATAAGCCAAGACCATTGGCAATTTGCACTGCCAACCCCGGACGCGCATTCAGCTCCAGCATCATAGGCCCTTTGTCGGCATCTAATACAATATCAGCTCCCAAGTAACCCAGGCCTGTCATCTCATAGGCCTTAGCGCCGATTAACAAATGCTCCCGCCAAAACGGAACTTCAATTTTTGATAAATCAGCACCGGTGTCGGGATGATGAGTAATCGGTTTGTTGCGCATAACCGCTTTAAGGGTTTTGCCGGTCTTAATATCCAAGCCAACGCCGACCGCTCCTTGGTGCAGGTTGGCTCTTCCGCCTGAAGCCGCCGTGGCCAAACGCGTCATCGCCATTACCGGATACCCTTTGTAAACAATCAATCTGACATCGGGGATTCCCTGATAACTGTAATCATCGAATATATGGCTAAAGTTGACCATTTCTTCAATCACGGCAGTATCATATTGCCCACCCAAACTATACAATCCACTAAGGGTGTTTGAAATATGCTGATATATTTCTTTGTAGGTCAGCTTGCGTCCTGATGGTGTAGTAAAGCCCGTATCATCATGCGAAGCAATCACCAACACTCCTTTACCGCCGCTCCCGTGAGCCGGTTTGATTACAAAGGCCGGCCAGTCTTTAACTAATTCAGGGAGCAATTTAGCTTCATGTTGGAACTCAATTTTGCCAATCAGGCGAGGGGTGTTAATGCCAAACTTCTGCGCCAGATTTTTAGTTTGCACTTTGTCGTCCACCAAAGGGTACAAACAGCGGCGATTATTTTTGGAAATAATCTTAAAGTTTCGGCTGTTCATGCCCATAATACCGGCATCACGCAAGGCTTGAGGCGAGGCAAAATATTTAGACAACCACTTAAACATATCTTTTCCTTATTTTACCAAAGGTCTGAAACGTTTGAGCTCTGTCAAACGATATCCGGTATATGTTCCGAGCAGCATAATCAAGAACAAAATAACCAAATTTAGCTCATTAAAGGCAAACATAATGTAGCGAATGGTCTCATTGCAGATTACGGCATAAGTAGCCAAGGCCGCAATCATACTAAAGACAATCTCACGACAAGAGTTGAAAGCACCTTCTTCTTCCCAAGTAATAGATGCGCGCTCAATAATCCACGCCATAATGATAATCGGGAAGAATGTAGCCGAAGCCGCAATATCCGAGCCAAAGCGATAACCGATAATTGTCATAAATTGAATAATCAGGATAACGCAGACCACAACTGCCGAAATTCGGGGTACGAGCAATAAGTTAAGCCTTGTAAATAAGGCTCTGATGAGCAAACCGATGGTCATAATAATGGCAAAACAAATCAAACCGGGGATAAGCCCTGTCTTGACCAAGGCCATAGCCAACAACATCGGCGTAAAAGTCCCCATAGTTGACAAACCGATGTAGTTGCGAATGACCGCAATTACCAAAATCGCTAACGGGAAAATCATCAACCACTTAAGTGCATTCTGCTGATTTACCGGCAAGTTGTACATTGAAGCCTCAAAAGCCGCAGTATCATTGGCAAGCTTTGCTCTTTTACCCGCCAAATTAAACGATGTGGTTACTGATTTTAAGACCGAGAATTTTACAACAGAGTCTGCCCCTCCCTCTAAATCAAGCAAAGAGTTTCCACCACGTTGAATGATAATAAAGTCTTTAGGCAGTCCGATTTGCCCATTAGAAAGGTCATAGAGTTTCCATCTTCCGTCCACATAAGCCTCAAGCATCAAGTCCGGAGCAAAAGATTGCTTATTTTCCGCCAATTTAATACCGCGCGCCAAACGTGACGGAATTTGCTTGTAGGCTAATAAAGAAGATATAATTTCAGCCGTAGCTTTAGGAGTCTTTTTGAGAGGCATAAAGGCCACTACGGTAGGCTCCGGCGGCACCTGATTAAACAGGCGGATAATCTGCTGCGGCATATCTCCGGGGTGCTTTTTTGCTAAGGCCCAAATCTCCTCAGCCACAGCCATCTGTTTTTCATCAAACAAAGGCATTTCCGGAGTTGGCGGAGTAGGGGCCGCCACTTTACCTTTGGCGCCTTCGTTATCAAACAACAAAATGCGATAATATACGTTCTGTACGCCTTCTCTCCCTTTAGACGTCAGGATTAAGCGTCCGTTTTCGATTTTAGAGTCATACCCCGGCGCCACAATATCTTGATCCAGCACCTTATATTCATCAGAAGACTTAGGCGTAGCCAAAGAAATTTTTATCGGGTTTCCGTCCGCCTCAAAAGCCACATCCGCCTCAACGGTCCAGACGTTGGCTCTTGTTTTAGGTGCTAAAGAAAAGCCCCAGTAATTGATTTTGTAATACATACTGTAACCGGCATATGCCATTGATAACAGCAAGCATACGGTTAAAATAAAACGAATGGTAACCAATTGTTTGAGTCTGTATAACATCTTATTTGTATCCGCTATATAGTATCACTAATTCAGAGTATTTGACAAAGCTGTATCTACCAAGGCACGACCAGTCAGAACATTGCGCCCGATTAATACTTGATAATTAAATTTATCACGCGCGGCTAAAGTAAATTTAACGTTAGATAACAGCAAATGTCCCATTTTAATATTCATTTCTACGACATAACGTTTTTCGTGCTCATTGATTCGCACAATTTCAGTCACTTTGCGAATAGGTTTTTCAAAATGGTATTTTTCCCCGTTAGTCCGGTTAATGATATCAAAAGCCACCCACTTTTCGCCGTCGCGTTCAAAGGGTTTAATATTGTCGGCATCAATAGACGAAGTCTCGGCGCCGGTATCGATTCTGGCTTGCAGCGGAGACTTCATCGGCAGCATATATACCGGTTCCACCTGACCGATAACGCCGAGCGCATGGCGTTTAACGGTTTTTTTGACTTCTACCGCGGGGACAATTTCCGGCACGGGAGTTGGCTGGCTCTGGCAAGCTGAGAGTAGCATCATCAAAGGCAATAGCAAAAAAATGCACATAAATTTCATTGTTTTCATCTTCTTAATAAAATTTTAAACAAGTTGAGATTATTTACAAACAAAATCATCAAAAAGTAAAGTCAAAATTAGCCCCTCTGTATAAAATAGATATATTCTTGCAGAGGGTATCAAGGAGGTTAAGTTGCAATCAGAAGACGCTAATAGAAAAGCCCGTATTGCTAAAATTAAGCACTACAAAAAGCTTAAGCGCCTTCAGCAGTGCCGTCGCAAAACGCGTTTAAATATCGTTGCTGCTAAAATGTTGACTTATGCCTCTGTTCCGGCGCTGAGTATGATTCCCTTAGTCGACGGCGGCTCTGCAGAAGCCCGTAGTTATGGCGCTGATGAAACAGTTATCAGTTTAGATAATAGTGTTGATAATCTCCGCCTTAAAAGTGTTGCACTTAATAACTTTGATATAAGTACAGCGGTTAATAATATTGTAGCCAATGATGGAGAAGACTTTTTACAACATCTCAATCGCCAATTTGCCGATATCAGCCGCCACACCAAAGGCGCAGAGCGCAAAGCTTATACCAATTCGTTGTTCGGCAACATCAACTATTGTAACGCTGCCGTAATTAAAGCGCTTAAAGCTGCAGAAGTCGATTATATGGAAGATTTTCTTAACAATCTGCAAAATCCGGCCCGCTGCAAAAGCTTTATTGATTATGTCAAGCAGACTCACCCGGACTGCATCAAATATGTAGACAACATCAGCCGCGCCAGCTTAAAAAGAGGCGATGTCTTGGTCTTAGAAAATATCCGTCGGCATTCTTCAGGAGCCATAACCTCCAGCGGGCGTCATACCGTTACTTTTGACGGCGAGGAACTCATCAGTTTTAACTCCGAGAGCCGCTATAAACCAGGTATGGAAAGCGCCCATATTATCAATATGGATAAGATTCGCCAGAAAGAACTTAAGAATAAACTCCAAAATATGGATAAAATTAATGCCGTATTTTACTTAATAACACTGGAGAATAAATCTCAGTTAGCACAGAGCAAGACAAAGGCACTTAGCCCGCAATTATTAGCCCAAAATATAAGCCACAGCCGCTAGAATACATTTTTTTGTTTGACAAATCAGTCACATCGACTTAATATTCGCCGCATATTTATATTACTTTTAAAATTATTGTGTTATGGAAAACCAAATTACAAAACAAGATTTCATCAAATTTTTTCCAGATGAAACAAAAGCTATTGAGCAGTCTTTCGATGCCCCTAAAAGAGTGTCTTTAAGTCTGCCCTGTAAAGGTTCTGTACCCGAATGTTGGATACTACAAGTTCAAGACGAAAAAGGGCAAAGGACTTTGGTCAAAGAACCAGACGGACGCCAATACAAACTTCGCAAAAGAATTTTCTATAGCGAGCTTGATTGATTTTCCTAAAACGGAAGTGTTTTCACCAAAACTCTTCCGTTTTTTTTATTTACTGACAATAATATCCACAGAAATATAAAAAATCTAAAAAAGGTGGAAATTTAAATAGAATATAGTAGCCTTAATATACCTACAAGATTCTTCAAAATAAGGATATTAAAATATGTTAAATAAAAAAATATTGGTTGCTGTAGCAATGTTACTGTCTGTCTGCGGTTGTAAAAAAGAAAATGATGCCGATACCGCCGCCAAAAAAGAGCTTGAGGTATCCGCCATTCGAGTCGCTCCGCAAGATATTCCATTGAGCTTTGAATATCCTGCCCGTGCCCAAGGTTCTAAAGAGGTTCAGGTCAGAGCACGTGTTGGCGGCATTTTGCTCAAACGTAACTATATTGAAGGATCTCGAGTTAAAGCCGGAGATGTCCTTTTTGAGATAGACCCCGCACAATATAAGGTTGCTCTTGAAAAGGCTCAAGCCCAGTTGGCACAGAGCAAAGCTCAGCTATTATCAGCTCAACAAGACTGGTCTCGTATTTCTCAGCTATTTAAACAACGAGTTGTTAGTGAAAAATCCAAAGATGATTCACAAGCTGCGCTCGATACCGCCAAAGCCGCAGTACAAGCCGCACAGGCTCAAGTCGATGAAGCTCAACTCAATTTAGACTATACCAAGGTAACCGCTCCTGTCAGTGGCATCACCAGTCTGGAAACCCAATCCGAAGGCAGCCTTATTTCAGCCTCTGGTAATGATAGTCTACTTACAAATATCACACAGATTGATCCTATTTATATCATCTTTTCCGCCTCTGAAAGCGAAATTTATGCCCTAACCAGCATGAGTGAAAAGGGGATGATCCGTACCCCTTATAACGGAGGCGAAATTAAGGCTAAATTGAAATATTCTTCAGGAGATTTGTATAAGTATGAAGGTGACATCAATTTTATTAACCCGACTATTGATGAAACTACCGGCACTATTAAACTCCGCGCCGTATTTCCCAATCCGGATGGTCGCTTAAAGCCGGGGCAGTTTTTGCGCTTGATAATGGAAGGTTTAATTCGCATCAATGCTTTAGTCGTCCCGCAAGAAGCTGTTATGCAAGGAGCCAAAGGTCCGTTTGTTTATGTTGTTAATGATAAAGGTTTGGTCGAAACTCGTAATATTCAAACCGGTTTATCAACTAACGACGAAGGCTGGATTGTAGACGATGGTTTGCAAGCCGGAGATGTAGTTATTACTAGCGGTCTGTTAAAGATTCGTCAGGGCATGCCCGTCAAGGCTAATATCCAAGGTGAAGAAAAAGCAACCTCCGCCGGTGAAGAATTATAATATTTAAATAATGTCGAGAAGTAGATTATGTTTTCCAAATTTTTTATTGAACGTCCAATTTTTGCAACCGTTGTATCCTTAATCATTACCTTGGCAGGTTTGGTTGCAATGAAGGCTTTGCCGGTTGAGCAATATCCAAACATTGTTCCGACCGAAATTCAAATTTCTGCGACCTATCCAGGAGCCACCGCTGAAGTTTTGGCTGACACCGTAGCCGCTCCGATAGAGCAAGAAGTTAATGGTGTCAAAGACATGATTTATATGTATTCAACCTCGACTTCTAGTGGCTATTTGAGTATCGGTGTGGTTTTTGATATTGGTACCGACCCTGATCAAGCCACTATCGATGTTAACAATAAAGTTCAGGCCGCCACCCCAAAACTGCCAAGTGAAGTTACCAAAAATGGTGTTACCGTAGAGCAAAAATCTAACTCGATTCTGCAAGTTATTATGATGAAGTCAGATACCGAGCGTTATGATACGGTATATGTATCCAACTATGCTTTACTTAATGTGCTGGATGAAATCAAACGTATCAAAGGTGTCGGTAGCGCCTCGCTTTTTGCCTCGCAAGATTACTCCATGAGGATTTGGCTCAGTCCAGACAAGTTGGCCGATCATAATCTTACTTCACAAGATGTTATTACCGCCATTCAAGAGCAAAATTCACAATTTGCGGCCGGTCAATTTGGTCAAGAGCCTATGGATGAAAGTCAACCCTATACTTATTCCGTTACCACCAAAGGACGTCTAATCAATGCTGAAGAATTTGGTAATATTATCTTAAAAAGTGATAATAATGCCGCTATGCTTAAGCTTAAAGATGTAGCACGTATTGAGCTTGGCGCGCAAGATTATAGCGTCAGCTCCAAATTTAACGGAGAAGATGCGGTTGCTTTTGCCGTCTATTTGCAGCCGGGAGCCAATGCATTAGAAACCGCCGAAGCCGTCAAAGCCAAAATGGAAGAACTGTCTAAAAACTTCCCTGAAGGTATAACCTATGCGATTCCTTATGATACAACCTTGTTTGTTAATGTTTCTATCGAAGAGGTTATCCATACTTTTGTTGAAGCTATTTTATTAGTTATTTTAGTCGTATATCTGTTTTTGCAGAACTTCCGAGCCACCTTAATCCCCTTATTAGCGGTTCCGGTGTCTATTATTGGTGCCTTTGCTGGTATGTACGTCTTAGGTTTTTCCATCAATTTGCTGACGCTGTTTGGCCTTATTTTAGCTATTGGTATTGTGGTTGACGATGCTATTATCGTGCTAGAAAATGTTGAGCGCTTAATGAGTGAAGAAGGGCTTAGCCCCAAACAAGCTGCAATCAAAGCCATGGAAGAAGTTTCCGGAGCTGTGGTCGCGGTTGCTCTGGTTCTATCATCGGTATTTTTACCAATTGCCTTTTTAGGAGGTATGACCGGTGTTATGTACAAGCAATTTTCGGTAACCATTGCGGTGTCGGTTATTATTTCCGCCTTTGTCGCCTTAACCTTAACCCCATCTCTTTGTGCCCTGATTATCAAAAAAGATACCCACAAAAAGGAGCCTTTAGCTTTCTTTCGCTGGTTTGATGCTTTTTTTGAAAAATTGACTCAAATGTATCTGGCCGGTGTAGCATTCTTGCTGCATCATCGTAAAACCGCCATAATAGGTTTTCTCGGTGTTGTTTTTGGTATTGTCGCCTTATTTAGAGTCATACCTACAGGTTTAGTTCCTAATGAAGATTTAGGTAACCTCCTTATGGCTTATGATATGCCCCCAGCTTCATCCTTGCCGCGTACGGTTAAGTTTTCTAGTGCAGTATCCGATAATGTTAAAGCCAATGACAATGTTACCAGTGTTTTGACTGTAAACGGCTATAATATGTTATCCTCTAGTCAAAATACCTATTCTGCGATTAGTTTTATTATCTTAAAAGATTGGAAAGAGCGCCAAGAAGCTCAACAGTCAGCCTCAGCACTTTCGCAAGTCTTTACCGGTTTAGGTATGAGCCAACCCATGGGAATAGGCTATGCTTTCAGTATGCCTCCGATTATGGGAATGAGCACGACCGGAGGTTTTGAAGCTTATGTTCAAAACAAAATAGGCGCTTCATCAGCAGCTCTGATGGAAAAGACCACCGAACTTGTTAACGCGGCTAATGAGCATCCCGCCTTGAGCAATGTAAAAACTACTTTTTCAGTTTCTACTCCGCAGTACTCCATAGATTTAGACCGCGAAAAAGCAATGTCGATGGATGTTCCGATTAATGCTATTTATGCGGTTATGCAGTCTACTTTTGGAAACCTTTATGTTAATGACTTTACTTATATGGGGCGTAACTTCCGAGTAACATTACAATCGGAATCACGTTTCCGTCGTAGTCCGGATGACTTGCGCTATGTATATGTAAAGTCTCAAAGTGGGCAGTTAGTTCCTCTATCAAGTTTAATTAAAGTCAAAAGAGTTACCGGACCAGAGCTAGTCAACCGCTTTAATATTTTCCCCGCAGCTAAAGTCATTGGCGACCCGGCGCCTGGCTATAGCTCAGGTCAAGCTATTGCAGCCATGGATGAGATTGCCGCTCAAGTTTTGGGTACAGACTATAGCCTATCCTGGATTGGTTCTGCTTATCAGGAAAAACAAGCCGGCGGAGCTTCAACGCAAGCCTTTATTTTTGGTATTGTGATGATATTCTTAATTTTGTCCGCTCAATATGAAAAATGGTCTTTACCGTTTGTGGTTATTTTATCTGTTCCGTTTGCCGTTTTGGGTGCTTTATTAGCCATTTGGATGCGCGGTATAGATAACGACCTTTATTTTCAGGTTGGTCTTGTAACTTTAATCGGTTTGGCCGCGAAGAATGCAATCTTGATTGTTGAATTTGCAATGCAACAAGTTCATGAGGGCAAAAACTATGCTGATGCAGCACTTGAAGCAGCCAAGCTACGTTTTCGTCCGATTGTAATGACTTCTTTAGCCTTCACCTTTGGTGTATTGCCTTTAGCCGTTAGCTCAGGCGCAGGTGCCGCCAGTCGTCACGCCATTGGTACCGGTATGGTAGGCGGCATGTTGATATCTACCTTTGTTTCAACATTATTTGTGCCAATGATGTTTGCCACCATCGGCGAGCTCTTTGATGAAGAGAATATTATTCGTCGTAAGATCCGCAAACGAGCCATTAAACGCGGACGTCCGCTTTTGCAAGATAAAAAGCGTTAATCCATAAGGCAATTAAAAGGTCAGAAAAATATTCTGACCTTTTTTATTCTTAATAACTAAATATTAACATAAAGATGTTTAAATTATCTATACGGATGAAGTATTATTACTAACATTGAAGATAGAGTAGGGGATAATGGAGATATTTTCAGAGTTGCAAAACCGGCTGAAAAAATCTGGTGTGTTAATGTTTTTTGTGGTGCTGTTTTTCTATTTCAGCTTCTATACCATTAACGGTGAACGAGGGCTTCGACGCTATCTTCATCTCCGTCAAGAGATTAATTATGCGACTGAGGTTGCAGCTAAATACAGTCGCCAAAAGGCCGAGCTGGAAGAAAAAGTTCGCCTGTTATCTTCAGATAGTCTTGATCTTGATATGCTTGACGAGCGTGCTAGAGCCATTTTAAATGTTGCTCGCGATGATGAATTTATAATTCTTGACAGCGAAGAAAACTAAAGCTATAACAAAGCGCAGGCAATTTTTAGCCTCTATTTAAATATAAAATATGGATAACTTTACGAAAAAAGCTGTTCTTTTTTGTTTTATTTGATATAAATAATACGGATAAATAGGGTTGTAGCTATATTTAACGTTACAAAATAAAGGGAAATGAAAGTACAAAAGAAACTGGAAGCTTTTCCGGTTAAACCACAATATACGGAGAAAAAACCGTTTTTTTCACCCAAGGAGATAATCCTTCGCGGTGAGAATCATGCTATGGTTTTTCGTATATCTTCTCATATGCAGGTTTTATTTTTGTTGCTTTTGTTTCTAATCGGTGGTTGGAGCTCTTATTCATACTTTATGTATCACAAGTCCGACAAAATTATCACCACGCAAAGCCAGCAACTTGGCCGCAGTCAAGAAGCTTATGCTAATCTTATGACCGAGTTTGTGGCCTTAAATAAAAATGTTAACAAAATTCTTGACTCTCTTAGCCAGAACAAGACCAATAAGGCTGATATGCAAAGCTACCAACAGCAAGCCACGATGATTGCTGATAAAATTAAAGAAATAACTCAAAACAATAGCTGGCTTAGTGACGAAGCCGTTGAAGAACGAGCAAGCCTCTATGACGCCATGCTGCAGCGAGATTTAGCCGCCTCAGAAAGAGACGAACTTAAACAACAACTTGAAGATTTAACCGAACAAGTTGCCGAAATGCGCAGCGTCGAAATGGAGGTCTTTAGTAAGATTGAAAGTATTTCCTCTCGCGAAGTAAATAAAATGAAAAAGGCCTTAAATGAGGTTAACCAAGCCTTAAAGGAAAAGGGGCTTTATTTTAACAGCTTGTCCCATAAGCGTAGCAGCGGAGGTCCATATATTCCTAATTCTCCTGTCCTTCATCAAGATAAAGAACTTAATGATAAAATTACTGCTATTTTTGAGAATATGGAAGATATTGACTACTATAAACAAGTTGTTGAAAAGACACCTATCGGTAAGCCGGTTTGGAGCTATTGGGTAACTTCCAAGTTTGGTATTCGTCTAGACCCATTCAAAAAGAGCAAAGCTACCCATAAAGGTATAGATTTAGCCAGCATTACCGGTACTAAAATCCGTACCCGAGCCAAAGGCAAGGTTACCCGCGCCGAAACAGTTAAAGGTTATGGTTTAATGGTTGAAATTGACCACGGTAATGGATTTAAGACCAAATACGCCCATATGAATAAAATGTACGTCCAAAAGGGTGATGAAGTTGAAGTCGGAGATGCTGTTGGCGAAGTCGGATCAACCGGCCGCTCTACTGGACCACATCTTCATTATGAGATTCTCTACCGAGGCACTCCGGTTGATCCTATGCCATTTATGCAAGCCAAACTATAAGTCAGGAGTTTAAAATATGAAAAATTTAAAACGTTTGATTTATTTGAAATTTGCACGTCGTTTGAGCCGCAACAGCCAAACTATCCCAGTTCCAAGCATTATCAGCAATAACAGCAGTGTTGAAGGCAATATCGAAAGTTCAGGCATTGTTCATATAGATGGCAACTTAAACGGAAATATCCACTGTGATGAACTTGTTATCGGCGTAAAAGGTTGTATCAAAGGTGAAGTCAAAGCCCAAAATTTATATATTTACGGCACCTTAGAAGGCAATGCCGATGTCGATACAATTTTTATTGCCAAGACCGCCAAATTAATAGGAGATAGTATCCATAATGTTATTTCTATTGAGCCCGGAGCCTATATTGAAGGGCGCTGCCGCCGCAAGGGAGCCGATGTTATCGCCATGTCTGAAGTCAAACCTAAATCTAAGGCTAAATAGATGACATCAAGTAAAAAAATATCAACATTAATCTCTCACGGAGTCGTAGCGCAAAACCGCCGTGCTAATTTTGATTATGAGATAGGGGAGACCTTTACCGCCGGACTAGAGCTGACCGGAACAGAGGTAAAATCATTGCGCTACGGACATGCCAATATCAATGATGCTTACGGAGTTGAAAAAAACGGCGAGATTTTTATTTGCAATATGTTTATCGCCGAGTATAGTTTTCGCGGCTATGAAAGTCACGCCGAAAAGCGAGACCGCAAACTTTTGCTAAAACACAAGGAAATTAATACCATTATTTCGGGCTTGTCCAAAAAAGGAGCAACCTTAGTTCCCATACGCCTTTTTTTCAACGAACGCGGCCGTGCCAAATTGTTGGTAGGGCTCGGACAAGGCAAAAAACTTTATGACAAACGCGAAACCATAAAGGAGCGTGATTGGTCACGAGATAAACAGCGTATAATGATTAATGCCAATCATTAACCAAGCGCCAATCCACAAAAGATAAAATTCCGTTGCATTTTTATTTATTTGTAATAAATTGAAAACAACTTGCGCGTAAGAATAATTTAACGGGAATTTATATGTTTAAGACATTATCTTCATTAATCAGTACATGTTTTTTCTTTGCCGTAATTGGGCTAATCGTTCTGTTGACAGGTCTGTGGCAAATTAGTCAGGAGCTTCCGGACTACCATCAATTAGCCAAATACGAGCCGCCGGTTACCACCCGCCTTTATGCTGGCGACGGACAATTGTTGATGGAATATGCCGCGCAAAAGCGCCTGTTCGTACCGGAAAATAAGATTCCCGACCGCGTCAAACAAGCCTTCATCGCCGCTGAAGATAAAAGCTTTTATGAGCACTCCGGTATTGACTTTATCGGCATTGCCCGCGCCATTTTGGTTAATCTAAAGAATTTGGGTAGCGGCCGCCGTCCGAGCGGAGCCTCTACCATTACTCAGCAAGTCGCCAAAAACTTTTTGCTTTCATCTGAGGTTTCTATTACGCGTAAAGTCAAGGAAGCAATTTTGGCTACCAAGATGGAGCAAACCTTTACCAAACAGCATATTCTGGAACTCTATTTGAATGAGATTTATTTAGGTAATCGCTCTTATGGTGTTGCCGCCGCTGCGCTCAATTACTTTGGCAAATCACTGAATGACTTGACTCTGGAAGAAATCGCTTATCTGGCCGCGTTGCCCAAAGGACCAAACAACTATAATCCCAAGACCAAATACGCCGCAGCTATCGGTCGTCGCAACTGGGTAATCGGCCGTATGCTTGAAGATGGATACGTTACCGAGGCTGAGGCCAACGAGGCTATTGCCAAACCGTTAGTTACGGTTAATCGAGGCGATGCGTTTATTAATGATGGTGAATATTTTAGTGAAGAAGTCCGCCGCGAGGTAAGCTCCATGTTTGGCGCCGATGCCTTGTATGAGGGCGGACTGATAATTCGTACCACAATTGACCCCAAACTCCAAAAATACGCTACTCAGGCTTTCCGTAACGAGTTAAAAAATTATGATTCTCGCCATGGTTATCGAGGGCCTTTAGCTGAGCTTGACTTAACTAAAGAGGACGCGCTTCCCTCTTTTGCCAAGATGACTCTGCCCAAAGGAGCTGATGATAATTGGGAGTTAGCTGTGGTCATAGATGTTGATCCTGATAAGGCCGCCATTGAGACTCAGAGCGGGGCTAAAGGCATTATTCCGTTTAAGCTGTTAAAATGGGCGCGTAAAACGCTTAAAAATCAAGGTATCAGCTATGCGCCTAAAAATGCCGCAGAGGTTTTGCAAATCGGCAATGTGATTTTGGTAGAAAAAGCCTCCGATAAAGACATCAAAGCCCAAAAGTTATCAGCCAATAGTTATCAATTGCGCCAAGTTCCAGATGTTGAAGGAGGTCTCATCGCTCTTGATCCTCACACGGGTAAAGTTCTGGCGATGGTTGGTGGTTATGATTTTGCCAAATCGCAGTTTAATCGTGTAACCCAAGCCCGCCGCCAAACAGGCTCATCTTTTAAGCCGATAGTATATCTGGCTGCATTGGAAAACGGTTATTCTCCGACTGACTTAATTTTAGATGCTCCTTTTGTCCTTGATCAGGGAGCAGGGTTACCCAAATGGAAACCTGTTAACTATGGTAAAAAGTTTTATGGACTTCTGACCTTGCGCCAAGGTGTTGAAAAATCACGAAACTTGATGACGGTTCGTTTGGCTCAAGATTTAGGAATGAAAACCATTTCCGAATATGCCAAAAAGCTCGGTGTCAACGACCACTTGCCTGAGCTGCTGTCAATGTCTTTGGGCGCCGGAGACACTCGTTTAATAGATTTGTCTACGGCTTATGCGATGATGGTTAATGGTGGCAAAAAGATTACCCCATACTTTATAGAACGTATCCAAGACCGCAACGGTAAGACCATATTCAAGCAAGACCAACGCAGCTGCCCTGATTGCCAGGCTATTAAATGGGAAAATCAGGAAGTCCCGCAGTTAACTGATAATCGCGAGCAAATTATTGATCCGATGTCAGCTTATCAAATGGTTAGTATTCTTGAAGGTGTGGCCACCCGCGGTACCGGTGCCCGTCTGCGCTCTCTACACAAGCATCTGGCCGGCAAAACCGGAACTTCAAATGACAGTAAAGATGCATGGTTTATGGGCTTTTCACCGGATTTGGTCGTCGGTACTTATGTTGGCTTTGATGAGCCGCGTACTTTAGGCCGTCATGAAACCGGTGCTTCTGCAGCTTTGCCGATTTTTTATAGCTTTATGCAACAGGCTCTGGCCGACAAGCCGGATATTCCGTTCCGTATTCCTAACGGGATTCGCCTCAAACGCGTTAATTATGAAACCGGTAAACCGGCTATGCCACAAGATAAATCGGTTATTACTGAGGCCTTAAAGCCTAATTCCGATAACTCAGCTCAAAAAGTTATCGGCGGCGGTGAAGATACCGATGCCAATGCTCAAGAAAGTAATATCTATAACAATAATGTTGAAGGTGATTTCCGCCTTGGAACCCAATATTAATCAGTAAAGGACATAACGTCATTATGCGTGCCGAATTAGCAGAATTAATCAACGAAATCAAAGATTCAGTAGCCTTATTACGGAGGTCGGTTTGACTACGATAACGCTATTTTAAGGCTTGAAGAGCTCAATGCTTTATCGCAAGACAGCAGCTTGTGGAATGACGCCGCCAAAGCCCGTAAGCTGATGAGTGAGAAAAATGTTCTTGAAGATAAATTGCATAATTTTGACCAGCTTAATACCTCCTTGCAAGATTTAAGTGAGCTGGCTGAAATTGCTGATGCCGATAATGATGAGACCATGATCAATGATGTTTGGACTCAATTGCAGCAGTTGCGCCAAGATGCCAAACACCAAGAGCTAGAGGCGTTGTTAAGCGGAGAGGTCGATGCTAATGATACGTTTTTAGAGGTCCATGCCGGCAGTGGAGGTACCGAGGCTCAAGATTGGGCCGAAATGCTGCTCAGAATGTATACCCGCTGGGCCGAACAGCATAAGTATAAAGTTGAATATATTGAAGAAACCGAAGGCGATGTCGCCGGTCTCAAATCAGCGACCATTAAAATATGTGGACATAATGCCTATGGTTGGCTCAAGTCTGAAACCGGAGTTCATCGCTTGGTTCGAATATCTCCGTTTGACAGTGCAGGGCGGCGCCATACCAGCTTTGCCTCAATAGGCGTTTATCCGGTTATTGACGACGATATTGAAATCACGATTAATGAGGCAGATTGCCGCATAGATACTTATCGAGCTTCTGGAGCAGGTGGCCAACATATTAATAAAACCGATTCTGCCGTACGAATTACCCACTTGCCAACCGGTATTGTTGTCCAAAGCCAAACCAGCCGTTCACAGTTTCAAAACCGTGATAATGCTTGGAAAATGCTCAAGTCCCGCCTGTATGAGCTGGAGCTGAAAAAGCGTGAAGAAAAAGAGCAAACCATGCGTGATGCCCAAAGCGACATCGGTTGGGGGTATCAGATTCGCTCTTATGTGCTGCAACCTTACAAAATGGTTAAGGACTTGCGTACTGAGGTTGAAACATCTGACTGCAAGGCAGTTTTAGATGGTGATATTGATATGTTTTTATCTGCGGCTTTGGCCGGCAAAGTCGGAACCAATTAAAAGACAAAGAATATGGCAAAAGATAAAGTAAAAAAATATAAATTGGGCAAAATATTAGACTATCTGGGAGTTGTATTCTTAGGTGGTATTTTGCTGTTGGTCTGGCAACTTTATAAGGGGCCGATTGAAGTACCATATCTCAAGCCATATATTATCAAAGCTCTCAACAGCGATGAGGCGACCTACCAAATCAGCCTCGACAGTGTTAACATAGAGTTGGTACGTTCTATTCAGCCAATTAAAATTATAGCCAATAATATAGTCTTCAAAAAAAATGATGACAGCTTTATCATCAATGCTCCGCGCACCTCTTTGTCATTTAGTATCAGAGCGCTGCTGCGCGGTATTATTGCGCCAAGCTCAATAGAAGTCGACGGCCCGCGTATATATGCGTTTATGAATTATGGCGTCGAGCAAAACAAAGAAAATGAAATCAATAAGAAAAAAATTGAATATTATACCGCCGGAGTGGAGGATTTTTTAGAGCGCTTTAACTCTGATGACAAGTATTTTGCCGAAAGCTATATTAATAATATTGAAATCACCAATGCGGAAGTTGAAATTCATGAAATCGAACTCGGCCGCAAGTGGACCCTTTCTGATGTTAGTTATAATTTTGAGCGCAATTTTGCCAGCTTAGAAACTTCCGCCAGCGCACTGTTAAAGCTTAATAATAAAGTGTCATCTCTGGGCTTGGAAGCCGACTTTAATACCATTAATGAAAAGTTGTCCCTGAGTGCTTATTTTTCTGATGTTGTTCCGGCAGATTTGATGCAAAATTTTATCGCCCCCGACCAACACAAAGAATTTTATAAGGTCAATTTACCTGTCAGCGGCCGCATTAGCACAACCATAGCTCTCAAAGATATTCTGGAGAGCAAAAGCAGCTTAGTTGATAAACTGGAAAGCGTGGTTAGCAAAATAAGTTTTCAGCTGGAAGGCGGCGCCGGTGATATTATGTTTAATGATGATGAGCGTATGCGTTACCAATTGTCATCGTTTATGCTAAACGGCGAGCTTGAGGGCGGACTTGACAATATGCAAATCAAAGGTGCTGAGTTTGACCTCGGCGGCCTAAAGACTACGCTAGGCTTTAGTGTCAGCGGTCTTAAAAAGTATATTCTGGAAAACTCTCTGCAAGATATTAAGGCCTCGGTGACTGCCGACATCAAACAACTCAATCTTGAAGATTTGCCTCATTATTGGCCTAAATATATTGTGGAGAGCGCTTGGAGCTGGTGTGAAGATAGCTTATTTGTCGGCCGCGCCGAAAACGCCCATTTCCAATTCGACTTTGCTTATAACAAAAAGCGCAAGTCATTTGATTTGAGCAAGCTCGATGGCAAAGTTGATGTCGCCGATGCCTCAGTTAACTACTTAAAAGAGATGCCCAATATCTTAAATGTTTATGGCCAGGCGCAGTTTAGCGTTAATCAGATTAAAGTAAATATAGATAAAGGTGTTTCCAACGGGGTTATCTTAACCGGAGGCTATGTCGATTTGTATGATTTAGATAAGCCGCGTAGCTACGCTGATATCCGGCTGATTACGGAGTCTTCCGTTACCGATGCTCTTAAGCTGATAGACAATCCGCCGCTTTATTTTGTGAGAGATATGAAGATTCCAGCCGACAAACTGAGCGGCCGAGCCGAAACTGATTTGAGCTTAAAATTTGAGTTAAAAGACAACCTCTTGCCTGATGATGTTAATGCAGATGTTAAAGTTAAGCTGACAGATGTTATGATGAAAGACATTATTCAGGGCAAAAATGTTACCGCCTCAAGTATGAACTTGCAAGTCAGCAACCAGTTCCTTGAGCTCTCCGGCAATGCCGTAATGGACAATGTTCCGGTTCGTTTAACGTGGAAAGAAAATTTTAAGAATAAAGTCGAACGTACCCGTTATGATATTGCCTTTAAGTTAGATAAAGAGGTGCAAAAGAAATTAGGTCTTGATGTTGAGCTGTTGTCGCCGCCTTATATCGACGGTTATGCGGATGTTAATGCCGCGGTTAGTATTTCCGCAAGTAATGTTATGGATATTAAAGTCAAGGCCGATTTGAGCAATGCCGCTATTGACTACTCGTTTTTGGGCTTTCGCAAGCTTGATGGCGCTACCGGAGATATTGAAGCCAACTTGACCATGAAAGATAATAAGCTGGCATCGATTCCATATTTTTCGTTGTCTAAGGCAGATTTTAACTTGAAAGGCAAAATCGGGCTTGATGCCAAGGGCAAACTTAAAGAGATTGATATCTATGACATCAAAGGCCCAAAAACTGACGCCAAAGCCAAAATTGAGTGGCAGCACCAGCCCAAAGAATTTGTAAAAATCAATGTTTCCGGTAACAGCTATGATTTGACAGAGTTCTTTGAGCGCCGCGAGGCCGCCAATAAAGAAAAATACGCTCGTCAAATTCAGCAAGGAACACCAGCCTCTGATAAAGATGATGAACTTGAAAATGTTACCGATACCGATATTTTTATTGCCGTAAACAAGCTCTGGACCAACCCGTTAGTTCCGATAAGTAACTTTGCCGGCTCGGCGATGCTTAGGAACGGTACCGGCATTTATGAGTTGCATATGGTCGGCAATTATGCTTCAAGTAAAGAAGTAAGACTTAAGGTTGATTATGTTCCTCGTCCCAATAACGAATTTTTGCTTTCGATTAATAGTAATAACGCAGGCAGTACCTTAAAAGTTTTGCGTATTTATGATAGTATGAAAGGCGGTATTTTAAAGATAGAAGGCAAACGCGGAGCAGATAAAAACTTTGTTGGGCATGCCTCCATCCGTGATTTCAATATTAAAGATACACCGGTTTTGGCCAAGGTTTTGAGCGTGGCCTCGTTGACGGGCATTGTGGGTATGTTGTCCGGAGAAGGCTTGGCCTTTTCACACTTTGATGCTCCATTCGAGCTCCAAGATAAAGTCTTGAGTGTTAAAGACGGCAAGGCCTTTGGCAATGTAATTGGTATTACCATCAATGGCACTTATGACCACAAGACCGAGCAGTTGAAAGGCGAGGGGGTTATTGTTCCGGCTTATAGTATTAATAACTTTATTGGTAAAATTCCGGTTATCGGTGGCCTTTTATCAGGTAAAGACGGTACGGTTTTTGCGGCCAATTATTCCGTAAAAGGCAGCATCAGCGACCCAACAGTACGCATCAATCCTCTCTCGGCATTAAGCCCCAGTTCTCTAAAGGACTTGTTCTCGTCTTTATTCGGAGATACAGCAAGTGAATCATCTAACTAAACTCATTCGCATCGGGCTTGATTTCCACGGAGTTATTACCGATAATCCGAGCTATTTTAAGGATTTTTGCGATGGAGCCTTATCCCGCGGGTGGGAGGTTCATATTATCACCGGCGGCCCACGGGCTAAGGTAGCCGCCCAACTCCAAGAATGGGGGATTCGTTATAGCTGTTTGTTTGCGATATTTGATTTTTATAAGCGCAAAGGACAGGCCGAAATTTATGCCAACGGAGAATTTAAGATAGATAAACAACTCTGGGATACCGCCAAGAGCAAGTATTGCCGCCGTCATAACATCACGCTTCAAATCGATGACAGCCAAGTCTATCAACAAGGCTTTAGCACACCCTATTGCTATTATGATGCCGGTGCCAAACATTGCACTACGGGTAGCGGTTTCCGCTTAGACTTAAGCCAACCACCGGCTGCAGTATTAGACCTCATAGCCTCCCACCGTGAACAAATATAATAAAGCCCGCCGAGTAGGGCGGGCTTTGTATTAATGCCTTACAGACTACCCCCATTTTAATGGGGGTTGAATGCTCACGACGACGATGCTATAAGAAGGTA
>CALXWI010000008.1 GCA_944392325.1 uncultured Alphaproteobacteria bacterium
AGGGGTACAGGGGTACAGGGGTACAGGGGTACAGGGGTACAGGGGTACAGGGGTACAGGGGTACAGGGGTACAGGGGTACAGGGGGACGGAAGACTAAAATCCGGCAATAGATGAGCAACGCGGGTAATTGAAACGCTGAGCAGGATTACTGTGACTGTGCGGGTGAAGCTGCGCCAGCTTCTCCGGCTGAGCCGGAGGCACAGGCGTACCGCCTGTGATGGATGGTGGGTTTGATATGGGAATAGTTTATTATGGCGAATTTTATCTAACAGATTTAAGGAACGCAAGGTGTTAGAGAGAGTAAGAGTAACGCAAGGAATTAGAGGCAAAGGAATAACGGGGCTTGAGATACAGGAAAAAAATGGCTGCGAAGAAACCAGAAGACAGAAAAACTAAAATCCGGCAATAGATGAGCAACGCGGGTAATTGAAACGCAGAGCAGGATTACTGTGACTGTACGGGTGAAGCTGCGCCAGCTTCAAGTCGCCCTCTTCTACCCTCAATGGGGATAGGATAAAGTCAGACTAAAAAAACAGCCCCATATTTTATGAGGCTGTAATCTTATCTATCTTGGGCAGCTTTTTGGCGGAGAAGTTCATCCCTCTGGCGGTGCTTATACTCATTATACGCGTCTCTTTGCTGGTTAAAGGTATTCTTTGCCTTTAATTCTCGACGTTCTAAGTATGCACGATATTTATCCGCATAACGCGCTCTGATTATGTTTTCTTGTGAAAACTGCGGTTTCTCGTTCAACTTATCATAAAGTCTATGGTAGCGCTCAAAGTCGATTACCGACTCTTTTTGTTCGCCCATACGATGAAACTCAAAATAATGCCCTTTGCCATCATTGCCATCGGGGCGGTAACGATTGATAATGGAGGTAACTTCTTTGAATATTGGTGCTTTATCTATATGCTCAACTGGAATAACCATCTTTTTACGCCAGCTGGGATAAGCTTTACCTTCATGCATATATACTAATGAGTTATGTTTATTCATCGGCATTTCTTGCACTCCGGGGATGTTGCCCATTTCTTTCATTCCAAAAATATCTGAAAAAGGGACTAACATTACGGCTGAGTTACTTTGTCCTAAATAATCCATTACGGCCTGAATATATTTATCGGGTATTTTTTCTGCATCTTGACGGGGGGCTGTACTTACCATGCCGCCGACTCTTGCCCAGCATCCCTTTTCTTCCAGCGCATAATTAAGAGCCTCTCGCTGTGTGGCGTATTGCTCAAACTTATCATTGGCTTGCTGGTCGGTTATCATACCCAATTTGTGTTGCAAATAAATATCTTGTACATTCCACTGACCGACCAACGGCAAAGTATCATGCGTGGAGGTCGCGCAGACCGAGTTTTGCGGATATTCATGCGGGTGGCGCATTGCATTGGTGCCGTAGCCGGTTTTATAACCCCATTCACGCTCAAAAGGCAAAACGCGATATGATAATATGCCAAAGTCTTCAAGTTTGGGACGAAAACCATCCGGTATTAAGCCTAAATCTTCACCGATAACCATTGTCTTATTGCGGTGGCTCTCTAAAGCTACAATCGCCATCAGCTCGTCAGTGTTATAATGGATAAAGGCTCCTTCTTTTTCTTGTTTGCCTAATGGAATCATATATAAGCGCTGTAGCTGCAAAACGTGGTCAATACGTGTGCAACCAGCATACTTCATATTGGTTTCTAAAATACGTCGGTAAGGTTCATAGCCATTAGCGCGGAGTTGAATAGGGTTAAAGCCGAGGACACCCCAATTTTGGCCGTTTTGGCTCAAAACATCTGGTGGAGCTCCGGCTGAAGCGCGAAGATATAAATCAGGATAACCCCATGCCTCATATCCATTGCAAGAACAACCAACTGAGTTGTCTGTATAAAGCCCTATCTTCATACCTGAGCTACGGCAGGCTTCTTGAACCTGGGCCAATTGGCGTTCACACTGCCACTGTGAGTATTTGTAAAAATTTATCTGGTTGCGGTTTTGGCGCTGAAAATCTTTGACCGTATTGGAGCGAGAATCGCGATACTCTCGTGGCCATTGACGCCAATTGACAGGAGCTGGGTCTTGTTTGGCCATCATACGGCATAATGCTCTAAAGGTGGCATAGCGTTCCAAATCTTCTTTGCGGGCGGGGTCATCACAATAGACACAAAACCTTTTATATTCCTCGGTCTTCTTATTGCTGATGAAGCTATCATAGCAGCGCCATAAAATATCATCAACCAAATTTTGGCTGGTTTCATAATCAACAAATTTGCGACGACGATTGAGCTTGATTTTTTCTTGAAACTCCGGACTATGATAATAAGCCTTAATATCGGGATTATTTTTAAACTCATCAATCGCGGTAACATCAAGATACAAATAATTAAAGAACATTCGGCTGTCTGGACCATAAGGGCTGGCATTTTCGGGCTGGTCATCACGCATGGCGTGCAGCGGATTGACACCCAAAATGCCGGCGCCGTTTTTGCCCAAGATATGGCCCAATTGTGCCAAGTCACTAAAATTGCCTATACCTAAGTTGTTCTCGGAAACTTGTTCATACAACTGAACCGGAACTCCCCAGGTCTTTTTGCCGTCTTTAATGCCTAAGCCGTCATAGCAACGCTCCGGCGCTGATATCAGACGTGAATTATGCACAATCCGACGCCCATCGGCCGGATTGGTAAAAGAAAACTCAACATTGTGATAGCCCAAGTCAACATCAAAGGGGAACTTAAAACGATACTTTTTATAATTAATACCATTGATGTTGCGGCTGACCTCTTGGCCATTATGATCTCGGTAAGGTTCAAGCATTCCTACAGGCATAACATCCGAGTATTTTTGCCCTTGCTCATATTGCAATGACCATTCAAGATTATCAACACCTTCAGGCAACGAGATAAGCAACTCCTCTTTGCGATTTTTGCGCATTACTGAAACCTGATGGACAACATTCAAATATTCATCATCACGCTGAGCATTATAAATCTCACGCACGAGTTTGGCATTTTGAAAAAAATGCTCCTCACTATTGGAATCAAACTGACGTGGAAGTACTCCCATCGCCTGAAGCAAATATACCTGATTTTCTGTCGACGCTCCGGATTCAATGCCATACAGCTGCGCCAAATCACGTATTTGCTCTTGTAATGTCATAAAGAATATTCCTAAAAAAAATTACCTAATATTATGCTCAGATAATAGAGGCGAACTATAAGCAAGTCAAACGGAAGTGCAAAAATTTTCCACAACTCTTAGAAGCCAAAAAAAATAATGCTCAATTTGCCAATTCCAACGATTTGTTTTTAGTTGATTTTATGTGCAGATATTTTATACTAGCGGCGATAAAACAGGAGATTTTAAAGTGCATAACTTGATTAGTAAGGCTGTTGAATCGCATAATCTCAATGCTGAAGAGTTATTGGAACTGCTGAAAAATGATGCGATTAATCCGGAGCTGTTTGCCTCGGCCGATAAGGTGCGCAAAAAATTTGTCGGAGATAAAGTCTTGTTACGCGGGCTAATCGAGTTTTCAAACATATGCCGCAACAACTGTTGTTACTGCGGTCTGCGGCGGGATAACCGCAAACTGGAAAGATACCGGATGCCACCAGATGAAATTGTCTATCTGGCGACAGATGCCGTTACCAAACAAGGTTTTCAGACAATTGTTCTCCAGTCGGGGGAAGATTTGTGGTTTAGCCAAGAAATTCTATGTGACATTATTCACCGCATCAAAAAAACCGGTTGTGCTCTAACTTTAAGTATTGGTGAAAAATCGGCAGCTGAATATCAAGCTTATCGCGCCGCCGGAGCTGACCGCTTTTTGCTCAGGATTGAAACTTCTGACCCTGCGCTATATGAAAAATATGACCCCGATATGAGTTGGAAAAAACGAGTGCAATGCCTTTATGACCTTAAAGATGCCGGATTTGAGCTTGGTTGCGGATGCTTGGTGGGGCTTCCGGGGCAGAGTTTGGAGTCTTTGGCGAATGATGTTTTGTTCTTCAAAAAAATCCGTGCCGATATGATTGGTATCGGCCCTTTAATCGTGCATCCGGACACGCCGCTTAACGGGAACCCCAATGGCTCTTTTACACTAGCGCTGAAAGTAATGGCCTTAACTCGCTTATTAATGCCGCAAATAAATATTCCGGCGACAACCGCGATGGAGGCGCTGGTGAAAGGCGGGCGCGAAATGGCGCTAAACTCAGGGGCTAATGTTTATATGCCCAAAGTGACTCCGCTCAACTTGCAAAGTTTGTATCAATTATACCGCAAATAACCTTAGCGGCTGTGCCCAGCGCTATGGCTTAAATCTTTGCGCTTGGCGATGTTGCTCAAAATCATCAGCGGAGATTTGAGCTGGGTGGTTTGCTTGCCTTTCGGACATTTGATGGCTTTAATATGGAGGCGGGCGTGGCGGTCTAAGTCCATAGTCGGATCTTTATCAAGCCAATAACCGCTACCATCAAAAAAGCTGGTATCTTGTGCGGCTTCTTTGCCGAATTTGCAACCGGAATACATAATGTATGGCTCGCCGCTGTTAAGTGCTTTCTGCCAATCTTTCTCGCGCACGGGGGCATCATAGACTATTGGGTCAAAAACAAGGCGTTCGTTTTTTTGAGAATTTTTATAAATCGGCAAATCAACTGCTAAGGCAACGTGGTAGCCTTGCCAATCTCTGGTTTCAAACCCATTGGCGTTATCGGCCGGAAACTTGGCCTGAACGTGGTCCGCATCATAGGACTTTAGGCACCAAATCTTTAATGGCAGCATGCCCTGCTCTTTAGCTTTTTTCGCCAATAGGTGGGCGAAAGCAAAGCAGCATTCGTTGCGATGTGCGTATTCTCCTCGAGGAAAGAGTTCAGCTTTCCACTGCTGAAACATTTGATTATAGTTATCGAGTTTTTGCCAATCTAAGTCCATTGTTTTGTATCTCCTGATTATAATTATACGACTTATTTGGCTAATAATCAATAGTGTAAAAAAATGTAAAAAGTGTAAAAAAATACCGCCGCTTAATAAACGGCGGTTGCTACCCTCTCCCGAGAAGCTGGCGCAGATTGGCTCAGTCGTTTTACTGTGGGCTGACTAGAGTATGAAGTAATCTGCATGCATCTTGTTTGATGTTTTACCACGAGGTAAGGATAGGACGAGCTATGGCAGAATTTCCGGTACCGTCAATGGCACGGCAATCTTCAGCATATATATCAACAATATAACCATTATAACCAAAATCTGTTGAAGACCAATACCAATCACCTCCTAGCCGCTTTGCGCCATTTGCTGTTAACAGATTATTGAGTTCATCTCTATTGTTGCAAATAACAGTCAACTGTTCTTTTGTCGGTAAATATCCTTTTAAATTGCCGCAGAATATATGGTTTAAACATTTTTCCCAAGCTTCATCACTTGTCCATGGTTTTCCTACTTGTTTCATGGCTATATAGAAATTCATAGCTGATGTTTTGACACCGACAACAGTATTGTTACAATAAAATAAATTTCCTTGAGGGCCATTTAATAAAGCTTGACAACTTCCGTTTTTCCACTCATAGCCGCTTGAACAAGTACAAGCCGTATATTTGCCACCACAGGCAGAACCGGAACCACCGGAGTACCCCGTGCCGGTGCAGGTATATTTATAGTTCGAATCGCAAGTGCACCCCTGATATTTACCATTACAATCATTGCCTACTCCTTTTTCACCAGCGCCGGAGCAGGTGTAAGTAAAACCTAATTTATTACACGCAAGGTTAAGACATTCTTCTTCTGAAGTTAGGCAAGCCCACCAATTGCCAAAAGGACATTTGACTCCCTTCCCTCCGTTGCAAGAAGTTTCAGTATAGCCCAAAGTTTTGCAATCTTGAGTGGCGACGCATTGGGCAAAGGTTAAACATGGGATAAAGGGCAGACTTGTCCCTATAAGTAAAAATAGTTTTGTATTAGTCATAACACACACCTTATCTTTTTTATGGTTAAAAAGAACGCTCCTCTTTAAATTTTAGAGGAGCGGGTGTTAGTCGACTGTATAATCGAACAGCCCCGGACGTTTTCGTGCAGAGCCTTATTAATCGCCGGCACCCGCATAAAATAAGTGTATGCAAATGCCAGCATATTATTTTTAAGTCGTTATGCCGAACGACCCGATTATAAAGGGCGACTAAACCCTGACGGACAGACTTTGTCCGCTAAAAATTAGTGTAGCATAACTAAGGTTAAAAATCAATATACGAAATTTAGATAATCTCGAAATAGGAATTTCTAAGGTGCAAAAGAAGCGAAAAATGTCTCAACAAAAGCGCCGCAGAAAATGCGGCGCTTTGTTGTATTAAGGTTGCTACCCTCTCCCGACGGCTCAGCCGCCACCCTCTCCCTGCACGGGAGAGGGAAAAGCTTGAGCTGTACCTGCACGGGCAAGGAAAAGCTTGAGCTGTATTAGAAGTTGGCAATGCGTGCCAAGGCTGCCTCAACTTTCGACTTGCTTTCCAGAGCTTCGGCCTGACGGCGTTTTTCCTCCTCAACAACGGCTGCAGGTGCTCGCTCCACGAACCCTGGGTTGTTGAGCTTATTGGCGTAGCCGGCTAACCTTTTCTCTAGTCCGGCTAGCTCTTTTTGCAGTCTTTCCTTCTCCGCGGCAAAGTCAACAACTCCTTTCAACGGCATCAGCAAAGTGCTCTCCTTAAATACATTTTGTACCATATCAGGAGTAACTTCTCCGTGGAAAGCTTCAGCTTTTTCCAAACGCGCCAAAGAGCAGATAATCTTGCCAAAGCTTTGCAAGTTATCAATACTTTGGGTGTTGGCATCTTTTAAGTAGATGATCGGTTTAGCGCCGGCCGGAAGATTCATCTCCGCACGCAGAGAACGTACTGCAGAAATCAAGTCTATCGTCCAGTCAATACGCTCCATCGCCTTGGTATCAATATTTTCATCTTTAGGCCATGAGGCGTGGATGAGTTTGGTATCGCGCTTGGCTGTATTATTCCACAACTCAGTTGTAATAAACGGCATAAACGGATGCAGAATTATCAAAATTCTATCCAATACCCACGCAAAAGCAGCACGAGTTTCAGCTTTATCAGCATCATTATCACCATAGAGAATCGGCTTAATCATCTCGATATACCAATCGCAGAAAGAACCCCAGACAAACTGGTAAACCGCATTGGCTGCATCTGAAAAACGGTAGCTCTCCAAATTATCGGTAACTTCTTTGGTGGCCTCGCGGGCTTTGGCGATAATCCACTGGTTGACAGCTAACTTGGCATTATCAGGATTAAACTCGCGATTGGTGAAGCAATCGTTCATCTCGCCGAATCTGGCGGCATTCCACAATTTGGTCGCAAAGTTACGGTAACCGGTAATGCGCGCCTCTGACAAATTAATATCGCGGCCTTGGGTCTCCATCGCAGCCATAAAGAAACGCAAAGCATCTGCTCCGTACTTCTCAATCGTATCCAGCGGGTCTATGGTATTGCCTTTGGACTTAGACATCTTTTGGCCTTTTTCGTCCCTGACTAAGCCATGGATATAGCACTTCTTGAACGGAACCCGTTTCATCATATACATACTCATCATCATCATACGGGCAACCCAGAAGAAGATGATGTCAAAGGCCGTTATCAGCAATGAAGTCGGGTAAAAAGTTTCAAGATATTCGGTCTTATCCGGCCAGCCTAAGGTTGAAAAAGCCCACAGGCCTGATGAAAACCATGTATCCAAGACATCGGTTTCTCGGCGGAGTTCAACATGTTTGCCATAATGTTTATCTGCAGCGGCCTGAGCTTCAGCCTCGGTTTCTTCACAGAAGATGGTATCGTCAGGGCCGTACCATATCGGCATTTGGTGTCCCCACCACAACTGGCGTGAAATACACCACGGCTGGATATTGCGCATCCATTCAAAATAGGTCTTTTCATAAGACTTAGGAACAAACTGCATATCGCCTTCTTCAACCACGCGGATGGCTTCTTTGGCCAAAACCGGAGCATCAACAAACCATTGGTCGGTCATATAGGGCTCAATAACAACGCCAGAGCGGTCGCCATACGGAATAACCATCGGGTGGTCTTCAATTTTATCCATAAGCCCGAGTTCGGTCAATTTTTCAATCGTCTTTACTCTGGCCTCTTGCGTGGTCAACCCCGGATAAGGCGTATTTTCATTCATCGTGGCATCTGCGTTCAAAACATTAACCAGCGGCAGATTATGGCGCTTACCAACCTCAAAGTCGTTAAAGTCATGGGCTGGTGTAATTTTAACCGCGCCGGTACCTTTTTCAGGGTCAGCATGCTCATCGGCAATAATCGGAATAACCTTATCAATAATCGGGATAATGCAGTTTTTGCCTATCAAATGCTTTAATTTCTCATTATCTTTAGAAACTGCAACTGCCGTATCACCGAACATAGTTTCAGGACGAGTAGTGGCAATATGGATATACTCCCCTTTTTCACCTTCTATGGGGTATTTGTAATAATACATTTTACCAACGGTCTCTTTTTGGACAACTTCCAAGTCAGAAACGGCCGTGCCAAGTTTGGGGTCCCAGTTAACCAGCTTTTTGGCTTTATAAATCAGACCATCTTTATATAAATGAACAAAAATCTTGCGGACAGCGCGGCTCAAGCCTTCATCCATCGTAAAACGTTCGCGGCTCCAATCGCAAGAGGCTCCCAAACGGCGCAGTTGTTTGGTAATCGTACCGCCGGAATGTTCTTTCCACTTCCAGACGGTTTCGATAAACTTTTCACGGCCTAAATCGTGGCGGCTAATTCCTTCTTTGGCCAGATTACGCTCAACCACCATTTGGGTAGCAATACCGGCGTGGTCGGTGCCCGGCTGCCACAAAACCTTTTTGCCAAGCATACGGTTATATCTGACCAAAATATCTTGCAAGGTATTGTTCAAGGCATGGCCCATATGCAGGTAGCCGGTAACGTTCGGCGGCGGGATTACGATAGAGAAAGCATCAGAGTTGGCGCGCATATCGGGCTTAAAATCGCCGCTGTTTTCCCAATCGGCATAAATTTTTTCTTCAAAATCCTTCGGGTTATAATTCTTCTCAAGCATATTTTTCTTCCACTTTAAATTTAAGTTTTGAGGATAATTGGTTGTTTATTATCATTAAAAACAACATAAGTAAACTAAAAAATGCTCTCAAAAAAACTTAATTGATGAGAGCATTATGCGGGAGGGCGGTTCAGGCAATGCGCTTTTTATTACGAACCGACCTTTGCTATCACTCGTTTGATTTCTTCTTTAACGGCGTCTTCGACCACACGGTTGAGGTTGGCATCAACCCAAGCCTTGGCTTGTGCTTTAATCTCAGCGTGCAATACTTGCAAGATATCGGCATCAATATTTTGCAATTTTTGCTCGACTACCGGCTGCAAGCTGGCACTCAATACCTCTTTAACCAAATCGGCCACGGTCTTAGCCTCAGCACCGATAAGGGTTGCCTCACTACTCGGAGCTACAGATGCAGAAGCCGGAGCCGCCGGTTTATTGGCATTAAACATTTGAGCAAAATTATCAATAATTGCCTCAGACACGTCTGCCGGTTCATTGGCTGGAGAATCGTTTTTGACTTCAGGCATGGTTGAGGTTTCAGCTTTGATAGCAGGATAGGGATCTTCCTCAATGGGAAGGTCTTCTGGCTCACTATGGGCAGGTGCGGCAGAATCGACTTCAATATCATCAACATCAATAGCTGAGATATTATCAAGGCCTAAGACATCATCCGTAGCTGCTGAAGTATCATCTTCAACATCGGGCAAATTATTGATATTCATTTCAGGCACAACATCGGGATCGGCGTCGTCATAGACACTAACCGGAGATGTCTCGCCTACCGAATCATCTTCGGTATCAGACAAGATAGAAAAATCATCTGATGGGGTGTTTATTTCGTCAGAATCGAAGATGGGTTCAGCATCGACATCAACTATCGTATCATTTTGCAGTTGGTCCGCGATAGCTTGCAAATGCTCGGTTGCAGGAACATTTTCAGGCTCGACGGCTGCCGGTTCAGCGATTGCAGCCGCTTCAGGGGCAGGTTGGTTTTCAACCACCATAGAGGCAGACAAATCAAAGACATCATCTTCTGCGGGAGCCGGAGTTTCAGGCTCTGCATCAGAAGGGGATGATTTACTTTTATTTTCAGTATCGGAAAGAATCCCCTTAATAGAGGATAAAATTTCTTCCATCGAAAGTTCATCTTGAGTATTAGAATTGTCTGTCATGTCTTTGTTCCACAACTATTTTTCATCAACAGATAAAGACAGCCATTTGCCTTTGGTTTCTTCATAATACTTATTGGCATCGTAAATATCAACCTTTAATTTCATATCTTTCGCGGTTAATTTACCCATAGCCATAAGCAGGTTCATTGAAGCCACATAGTAATTACGTTTAGCTTTAACCTCTTCAACCTTAGAGTTTAAGAGTTCTTGATAAGCATTCAAGACATCAAGAATCGTACGGTTGCCGAGGGCTTCTTCCTTTTGGACGCCGTCCAAAGCTACCTCGTTAGCGCGAATCTGGTCTTTAATGGAATTTAGCTGAGCTTTATTGGAGCTCATATATTCCCATGCGCTCTTTACATCTGAGCGGACTTGACGTTCAGCCTCAAGAACTTGTTCGCGAGCCTGCCATTTGAGGTATTTGCTTTGGCGGATTTTGGCGCGCGTTTCTCCGGCTTCATATAAAGGAACCGTCAAATTAAGCCCTAAAGTGACATCATCAGTTGTGTGTTCTCCGATAATGCCGGCAGGATTTTGATTGGTTTTAGCCACGCTACCGTCCAAGCTTACACTTGGCAACAAGGCACCGGTTTTAGCTGCGACATCATATTCTTGAGCATCTAAGGCGTGCTGAGCTTGTTTAATGGTATAGCTATTTACCTTTGCATATTCATAAGCAGACTCAAAATCTTTGGGCAGAAGATCATTTATATCTCCGGGCTCGCTCAAATCTTTAGGTTCGTTACCAATAATACGAGCATATTCGGCCTGAGCTGCTTCCAAATCTCCTTCAGAGCTAATACGTTCAGACTTAGCGCTGGAATAGCGGGCACGGGCTTGCGAGACGTCGGTTCGAGTAACTTCACCGACTTTAAAGCGCTCTAAAGTTTCATCTAATCTTTTTTTGAGGAGTTTTTCGTTATTTTTTTGCAAGTCAACGATTGCCGCATTTTGAACCACATTCAAGTAAGCGGTAGAAGCATTAAGCAAAATATTTTGCTCTGTATTCATAAGGTTACTTTGCTCGGCTTTGACCTGACTATCGGCAGACTTAACTGAGTTTACGGTTTGAAAGCCGCTAAATATAGGCTGGCTGATGTTAGCTGAAATACTTTTGGCTGTATTTCCGGATGAGGAAGTATTGCTTTCCAAATCATCATTACTATTAACCTCTTGGTAAGTACCGGCCAAATAGATATTGGGACGGTAGCCGGAGCGAGCGATTGCGACATTTTCATCAACCGAACGAGTATAGGCTCTTTGCGCCTGCAGCGTTGGGTTATTGTTGTAAGCGGAGCCCATTGCCTCAAAAATTGTTTCAGCCCGAGCCGGAGCCGAAAGCATGGTTGCTAACATTAAAACCGATACAAAACTCTTTTTCATATTTTACCTCAAATTTTCAAATTCTTTAGAATTATATTTAAGTTGCTTGCATTATGCAATGATATTTCTAAATAAAATGATAATTTTTTACCTCAAGCTAAAAATAATCAAAATTAACCATATTTCAAACAATTCAAATTATGCTTGGGATAAATTTGTATGTTTTAACTTTTTTTGGAGAACGTACCGTGAAAAAGAAAGATGATAGCACACCGCAGATTATCAATGATATTGATAAAGCTCGTTTAAAGCTCTCAATTGAGCATTATATCAAATATTTTATCGGGAAACGAACCTGCGAAATCAACAAAGAAGAAGCTTTGCAAGCTATTGCTTTGGCGGTACGTGAGTTTGCAATGGATAAGATGTATGAGACTATTGCTCGTTACAACAAATATAACAGCAAACGAATCTATTACTTATCAATTGAATATCTTATCGGTCGCTCTTTGGAAAATAACCTCCATAACTTGGGGCTGTTTGACATACTGAAAGAAATCAAAATTGAAGGATTGCCTGATATTACGTTAGAAGAAGTTTTTGATGCGGAATATGATCCGGCATTGGGGAACGGCGGTTTAGGCCGCTTGGCTGCTTGTTATTTGGACTCTATGGCTTCGCTTGGAATCCCTGGTTTCGGATATGGTATAAACTACCAGTTTGGTTTGTTTAAGCAAAAGTTTGAAAACGGTTATCAGATTGAACAAGCTGATACTTGGCTATGCGAAGACTCTCCTTGGCAGTTTCCTAGACATGACCGTACGGTTACGGTACCAATCTATGGTGATGTAGAAGTGATTAAGAATGCCAATGGGCAAGATACGTTTATTTGGATGAATACTCAACATATTTACGGTTTGCCGTTTGACTTTCCGATTGTGGGATATAAAGGTAAATCCGTAAACTATTTGCGTTTGTTCTCGGCCAAAACCGATGATGAGTTGGATATTAATATCTTTAATGAAGGCGGATATATGGAAGCCGTTAAAGATAAAATCGGAACTGAAACAATATCTAAAGTATTATATCCTTCAGATGCAGTAGAATCCGGTAAAGAATTGCGCTTGGTTCAGCAATACTTCTTTGTATCGTGCGCTGTACAAGATATTATTCGGCGCTTTTTGGAAAAGAGCAATGACTTTCACAAACTGCCTGAGCAAGTTTGTATTCAGCTTAATGATACGCATCCGGCTCTCGCAATTGTGGAAATGATGCGCTTGCTGATAGATGTATATGGGCAAGAGTGGGACGATGCTTGGGATATTGTTACCCATGTGTTTGCTTATACAAACCACACCTTGTTGCCAGAGGCTTTGGAAACTTGGCCGGCCAGAATCTTGGGTAAAATATTGCCGCGCCATTTGCAACTTATTTATGAAATTAACCGCCGTTTTATTAATTTTGCTAAATCAAAAATCGGTGATGATCATGATAAGCTCAACAAACTGTCAATCGTGGTTGGGGACGGTGATAATCAGATTATCAGAATGGCAAACTTGTCAATCGTTGGATCGTTCTCGGTTAACGGTGTTGCCAGACTACACTCTGAATTGATTAAGACTTCTTTGGTGCCGGAGTTTTATGAGCTGTGGCCGGAGAAGTTTACTAATGTTACTAATGGCATTACCCCTCGCAGATGGTTGCTCCATGCCAATACCGCTTTGTCAGATTTGATTTCGGATAATATCGGTGAAGCTTGGGTTACTGATTTGAATGAGCTCAAAAAGCTGGAAAAATTGGTTAATAATAAAGAGTTTATTGCTCAATTCAGCAAAGTTAAGCGTGATAATAAAAAGCGTCTAATTAAGACAATATCTAAGACTTCAGGGATTTTAATCGACCCTGACAGTATGTTTATTGTTCATGCTAAACGTATTCACGAATATAAACGTCAATTGATGACGATTTTGCAAGTTATCGGAGATTATCTTTCTATCATTAAAGATAATAAAAAGCTCAGCACCCCAAAAACTTATATCTTTGCGGGTAAAGCGGCTCCGTCTTATAACTTTGCCAAGTTAATCATTAAATTAATCAATAACGTGGCCAGCGTAGTTAATAATGATGCTCGCGTTAATGATATGCTGAAAGTGATTTTTGTACCGGATTATAAGGTATCTTTGGCTGAGGTTATGATTCCGGCAGCTGATGTAAGCTTGCAAATTTCTACGGCAGGGTTTGAGGCTTCCGGTACCGGAAATATGAAGTTTGCACTTAACGGAGCCTTAACGGTCGGAACTCTGGATGGTGCTAATATTGAAATCCGTGAAGAAGTCGGCGAAGAAAACTTCTATCTCTTTGGCTTGACCGAAGAAGAAATCAAAAAGAAAAGAGCTACATATAATCCACGTGCAATTTATGAAAGCAGTGACTATATTAAACGCATTATGAATGCGCTTAACTCCAATATGTTTTGCGAAAAAGATTATGTATTGCTGTTTAAGCCGATTTTTGAGGAACTGCTTAACCGGGACTACTTCTTTGTATTGGCTGATTTGGAAGCTTTCAATGAAACGATGCAAAAGGTGGCTGCTGACTTCCAAGACAAAGATGCTTGGGCTAAAAAAGCACTGCTTAATGTGGCTCGAATTGGCAAGTTTTCTTCTGACCGAGCGGTGCTTGAATATGATAAATATATTTGGCACACATTGGATAGCTTCAAAAAGCCTGTTGATGAGGATAAAACTTCCACTAAGGCTGATAAAAAATCTAAGAAATGCGCCTAAAGAAAAACTCCCGCAGTAATCTGTCCCCCGAAAGTTGGACAGATCACAGAAAAGCGGGAGTTTTTTTGATTGAAGCTAACGCCCTTCTCCACCGCGATTGTATTGCTGCGGGTTGCGTGATTGCGACTGTTGTTGCTGTTGATTACCGCTGAAACGGAGTGAACGACTGATGGAGGGGAAATACATTTTGCTGACGCCTTTTTGCTCCAGCTCGCCAGATATACGCGATATGGTTTGGTTGGCGTTATCAATTTCCTCTTTGACCGCATCGTCTTTATCCTTCTTATTGTCATACTCACTGACTTTGGCGGTCAAATCTTTGGCTACTTGTTTTTGCTGTATCGGCAATATGGCTTGGAACATATCACCCAAATCTTCTTTGGAGAGTTTATTCATTGTCTGCTCTGTATCCAAGGTTTTGCCCTGTTCGGCAAAACGAGCCTTAATCGCGGATATTTCCTCAGCAGTAAACAGATTGTTTTCAGGGTTCAAAACTTCACCCAAAGTAATTTTACTTGGACTATCGACATCGGCTCCACCGCGATAAGCCTCAAAGACTTTCTCAAGAGCATAAGTGGCGCCGATAGCGTTTTCGGCTTTACGAGAACGTTTTTCATCTTCAATCATCTTCTTCAAAACACCATCATAGGCTTTTTTGAACGGGGTAAAGTGATAGTTGCCTTCCAGTTCATTAATATAGTCTTCCGTACGGTCGCCGGCAACGCCTTTACCCTGATTACGCAGGTTGGCGCGCATTTGCTGGGCTAAGCGCCATTTGAAGGTTTGTAACTCCGCATCGGAAAGCTTACCGGCTGCCTCTTTGACCATATCGGCGGCGTGTTTTTCATTAATACCTATACCAACCGGAATAATACCTAAACGAGCACAGCGGGTACGGAAAGTTCCCGCGTCATCATCAGTTAAATCGCCAAATTTGATATGCGTATAACCGCGGTCTTTGTGTAAAGAGATGAGCTTATCGGCCAAAGCATTGCTAATGCCTTTGCCGGCCGGCATACTAAAGCCCAGCTCCAAGGCTCCATCCGATTTTTCCTTGGCCCAGATAACAAAGGCGTTTTTATTTTTAACCGTACCGTCTTTACCGATGGCGCCATCGGTATCAAAGTTATCAGGGTTTTCAGAATCATAAACATACCATTTATCATAACCCTTGCTGGTGGTGTGGAAGAAGCTCAAGCCTTCGCGCTTGCCCATGTTGCGCTGTAAGACATCAAACTCCAATTTGTGCTTAAATTCTTTGTAATCATAACTGAACTTGGGAGGCTCTTTGGGCTCCGGAGTATCAATATGAGCAGCTTCATCCGGGCGAATCGGGAATTGTTGCTCCCCTGCCCCGCTCATAGTAACCGGCTCGCCTCCGTCTCGGCTATAATTATTATCTTCGGCTTGGCGGCGCTCATCCATAGCTTGGGTCAAATTATCAGCCAAAGCGGCATCTAAGCCTTCAGGCAAGCGAATGTCTTTAATCCCCATCTTTTCAAGCGTGCCGAGCATTTCTTTAAGCTGGTCTTGGCTGATATTGGTATTATCAAAGGTCAAATGACCATCGCTGATGCGAAAGCTAAACGGGGTAGGTTTCAAATGCTCAACTGCCAAACGGAGGTTGCCTTCCGAATCGACTTCAAGCTTAGTGTTGGCTCGGTTGCCGGCGGCACTCTGAATATTATGCAAAGCGGTAGATAATTCAGGGGCTTTAAGGTGGGCACCGAGCTGTGTTTCAAGTGCTGATATGCGGTGCATGGTCTGCTGCTTTTGGGCGGAATTGGCTTTCCACTCTTGCATTAAACGAGCCTTGTTTTCCGGGGTGGCTGAGCCCATCTCGGTTAAAAGTTCGGTCCCCCTTGCCTGTAAATCTTGGAGCTCGGAGCGCAACGCACGCAGAGGTTCTTCAAGGTTGCGGCGGATGTCTTCTGCGGTAAAGTCGCCTTCACTCAAAGGCCGTGATGATAATTTATCAAATTCTATTGTACGATTTTGTTCTGCTGCGTCTACCATAAATTTTGTCCCGTTTAAGCATTTAATTTAGTTTCATTTTAGCATATTTTGACAAAATTTCAATATTTTTTTATTTTATATACAGCTTTTATCGGCAAAAAAATAAGCCTACCACTAAGGCAGGCTTATTTTTTACGCTTTTAAGGCTTATTTTTTCAAAACAACGACTCCGGGGAGCTCTTTGCCTTCCATCCATTCAAGGAAAGCGCCGCCAGCTGTCGAAATATATGAAAATTTATCAGCCACACCGGCATTGTCCAAAGCCGATACGGTATCACCACCGCCGGCAACGGTCATCAATTTGCCTTCTTGAGTCAAAATAGCGGCTTTTTCAGCTACTTTATTGGTAGCGTTGTCAAACGGTTTTAACTCAAATACGCCCAAAGGACCATTCCAGACCAAAGTCTTGCAGCCTTCAAGCTTGTGGTTGATGGACTCAATAGTTTTAGCGCCGACATCCATCAAAATCCAACCTTCAGCAGGAATTTCACTCAAGCCTACAGTCTTGTGCTCGGCCTCAGCCTTGAACTCTTTGGAGACAACAACATCTTCCGGCAAAATGATTTCACAATGGTTGGCCTCAGCGGTCTTCATAATCTCTTTAGCGGTGTCAATCATATCCATCTGGACCAGAGAGTTGTTTTCATTAACCGTATCAATACCTTTGGCCTTCATAAAGGTATGAGCCATACCGCCGGAGATAACCAGCTTGTCAACTTTTTTAACCAGATTGTTGAGCAAATCAAGCTTGGTGGAAACCTTTGATCCGCCAACAATTGCCATTAACGGACGTTTGGGGTCGTTCAAACCTTTGGACAAGGCGTTGACCTCTTCAGCCATCAGCAAGCCCATGGCTGCCGGACGCAATTTGGCAGCGGCTACCATTGATGCATGGGCGCGGTGTGCGGTCGAAAAAGCATCAGATACGTAAACATCAACCGGCTTAACCAGCTCTTCGGCAAACTTTTCATCGCCCTTCTTTTCTTCATTATAAAAGCGCAGATTCTCAAGCAAAATAACCTCGTCATTGCGCAGAGAGCGAATGGCGTCTTCAACCTTGGGGCCAATGCAGTCATCTACAAATACAACCTTTAAGCCCAAAGCTTTTTCCAAATCTTTAACAATATGGCTCAATGAATTTTTCATATCGCCTTTGCCTTCCGGACGACCAAAGTGTGATACCACAACAACCTTGGCGCCTTTGCTCTTCAACAGTTTAATAGTCGGAACCGTGCGAACAATACGGGCATCATTGGTAACGTGGAAGTTTTCATCCATCGGAACATTAAGGTCGGCTCTTAACATAACGACCTTACCTGCTAAATTTCCTAAATCTTCAATTACTTTATATTCCATTGCCTTTTCCTTAAGTTTAATAAAAAAAGACTCCCCGCCTCAGCCATGCCGGACAGCCCAAACCTGACTGCCGGCAACTCCAAAGCGGGGAATATAATATTAGCCGTTTACTTTAGCCATGTGGGCAACAAGGTCAAGAACCTTATTTGAATAACCCCATTCATTGTCGTACCAGCTTACAACTTTTACAAAAGTCGGAGTCAACTGGATACCAGCCTTAGCATCAAAGATTGAAGTGCGAGAATCACCCAAAAAGTCAGATGATACAACGGCGTCTTCAGTATAACCCAAGATACCTTTCAACTCGCCTTCAGAAGCTTCTTTCATGGCTTTGCAGATTTCTTCATAAGTGGTCGGCTTAGCCAGGTTGGCGGTCAAGTCAACTACTGAAACATCCAAAGTCGGAACACGGAATGACATACCGGTCAACTTACCGTTCAATGACGGAATAACCTTACCAACAGCCTTAGCAGCACCGGTTGAAGACGGAATGATGTTGCCAGAAGCAGCACGGCCGCCTCTCCAGTCTTTAGCAGACGGGCCATCAACAGTCTTTTGAGTAGCGGTGGTTGAGTGAACAGTGGTCATCAAACCATCGGTAATGCCGAATTTGTCATGCAAAACTTTAGCAATCGGGGCCAAGCAGTTGGTGGTGCAAGATGCGTTAGATACAAACTGAGTACCTTTTACATAAGAATCGGTGTTTACGCCGCATACAAACATCGGAGTATCGTCTTTAGACGGAGCCGACATTACTACATATTTAGCACCGGCGTCAATGTGGCCTTGAGCCTTTTCTTTAGTCAAGAACAAACCTGTTGATTCAACAACATAGTCTACACCAATCTCACCCCATTTGAGGTCTGCCGGATTCTTTTCTGCGGTAACGCGAATCTTCTTGCCGTTAACTACCAGCATACCGTCTTTGACTTCAATAGTGCCATCAAACTGGCCATGCATTGTGTCATAACGAAGCATGTATGCCATATAATCAACATCCATTAAGTCATTGATGCCAACGATTTCAATGTCGTTTCTTTTCTGGGCAGCACGGAAAACCAAGCGGCCAATACGTCCGAAACCATTAATACCGACGCGAACAACCATATTTTTATCCTTCCATTATAGTTAGTGTTATGTGCGGAAAACCCCCGCACCGGTCGTTTTTTTTCAATCCGAGCGTAATTTATCACATTTTATATTTTTTTCAAGTTATATTTTTCAAACGGGCGCCGTTTGAGCGGAGAGCCTCCGCGGGCATCAGTCACCGGTAGAGAGATTGGGGCAGAGAAAGCGCGATGCTCGGATTGTGCACACAAATGTTTTGTGCCCTTTGAAAAAAAGGCTCACCATTTTGATGAGCCTTTTTTGTTTGATAAAAAATAGTATGAGGTTAAGTACATATACATTTATAATCACAAACAGCTATTACTTCTCCAAATAATCTGTTGGAAATACCTAGATAAGTTAGTTGTCCTGTTGTGCCATTACTACATCTAGAGGCACATTCTTGCTCGGCTAAAGCGTACGAGCTAAAGGCTCCCCCCTTACATTTTGAAGTGTTAGCTGTACAAGGACCAGAGGGTCCACAAACAAAAATATCAGGGGTTAGACTTCCGCCGGAGCTGGATGAAGAGCTGCTAGAAAGACTCTTTTTGCAAGTGCCGGTGTAGCTATTCCAAGTGTAACCATACATACATTGACAAGCTTTGTATTTTCCGCCGCAAGATGAACCTGAACCACCGGAAATATGCGTCGATGAAGAATAGGTACAGGTGTACTTGTAAGAGCTATCACAAGTAGAGCCTCCACCAGATGAACTGGTTGATAATATTGGAATAGAGTAACAGTTATCATGACCAAGATAACTTTCATATTCATCACCAAATAGCATATTTATATAGTAGTAATAATAGTATCCTGGATTACCATAATATTCAGAAGTCCAATAATAAAATTCGGTCCCTATTTTGTTTCCATTGACATTATAAAGTATGGAATTTATTGCCGATAAATTATTATAAATGGTGAGCAATTGTTCTTTATTAGGTAATTTTCCTTTTATGTTGTCACAAAATACATGATTCTTACAAGCTTGATTTGCACTGGTCCAGTTCATTTCTCCTATATCTTTCATGGCGACATAGAAGTTCATACTGCTGGTTTTGACTCCAACGACATCATTATTGCAGCAGTAGTAATTGCCATTGGCGCCGTTAGATTTACCTGAGCAAGGAGAGTCTCCGCCTGATGAACTGGTTGACAATATCGGACGAACGTAGTTGCTATTTTGATCCATTCCACTTTGTATATCACCATCTGACATATATACAATGTAATGCCTATTTGTATACTCATATGAAGATGACCAATACCAAAAATAACTTGTTATTTTACTTCCATTATTAGCGGAAAGTAAATTATTTATTGATGATTTATTATTGTAGATGGTTACTAATTGATCTTTAGTCGGTAATGTTCCTTTGGTATTTCCACAAAAACTATAGTTTTGACTTTGAGTATAAGCATTGTTCCAGTTCATTTCTCCTATATCTTTCATGGCGACATAGAAGTTCATACTGCTGGTTTTGACTCCCACGACATCATTATTGCAGCAGTAGTAATTGCCATTGGCGCCGTTAGATTTACCATCACAAGGACCACTGCTATTGGCGGTGCAAGTTCCATATACGCTATTCCAGGTGTAACCGTAGTCGCATTGGCAAGATTTGTACTTACCGTCGCAAGCTGTGCCGGAGCCACCGGTTTGATTGGCTCCTGTACAAGTGTATTTATAGGATGTATCGCATTCACTTTCGCATGTACCGGTATAAATATTCCAGGTATAACCTGACATGCATTGGCAAGAAATATATTTACCATTACAAGGTGTGCCGGCACCACCGGAAATATGTTTGCTGGAACTATAAGTACAATCATAACGATAATTAGAGCTACAATTTAGTTCACATCTATTGGCTGCGCTGTTCCAGGTATAGTCACCCTCACAGCCGCAACGTTGATATTTTCCTCCGCAGGCTGAGCCTTCACCACCAAGAATATGTGTAGAAGAATTGGGAATACAATCAAATTTATACGTGGAGTCACAATTAATATCACATGTGCCACTAATTGCGTTCCAAATGTATCCGGATTGGCAACTGCAAGAATAATATTTGCCGTCGCAAGATGTGCCGTAACCTCCTGAGAAACCTGTGCCAGTACAGTAGTATTTATAAGTGCTGGGGCAAGTACAGGCGTTATTGATGGAACTCCAAGTATAAGGCGAAGTACAAGTACAGCGTTGATATTTACTATCGCAAGCTGAACCTTCACCCCCGCTGATGTGGGTGCTGTAGCTTTTGATACAATCAAATTTATAAGATGGGTCACAACTAATATCACACGTACCAGTAAATGCATTCCAAGTATAACTACTCATGCAGCGACAAGATTTATATTTGCCATCGCAGGATGAGCCTTCACCGCCGGAAATGTGACCGGTATAGTCATAAGTACAAGAGTATTTATAGTCTGAGCCACACTGGGCTTTGTATTTGGTTCCACTGCAACTGTTGCAGCTGGCCCCCAAAACATAACCTACAGGCAGGCTTGAAGCTGCCGTATATGGATAATCTGAGCAAAGTTTGCAACATTCTTTATACAAACCGTTACAGGAATCCCCTTTGCCTTGTTGATCATTCCCATTACAACTTTTGTTATAAGCAGAATCGCAAGTGTTTTTACAAGACTTATGGCAATTGCCGGAATAAGGACAAATCTCTACGGCTTCCGAACCTCCGGGGCAAGGGGTGCAATCATAGCCTTCTTCTTTACAGCGGTCTTCGTTATCTAAGTTCCAACCTTCATCATTCTCTAAACCGGCACAATTTCCCGCATCTGTTATAAAACACACGGACGCAAACAGACTCCGTTTGAGCGGAGAGCCTCCGCTGGCATCGGTTAGCGGTAGATAGATTGTGCCCAACAAATCGCGATGCTCAAGCTGGGGCGCCACCGAGGCGGTGGAGCCATCAGTCTCCGCCAGAGAGATTGGGGCAGACAAGTCGCGATGCTCAGATAGAGTTTGCGGCAAGGTGGAAGCTGGGCTCGGAGTACTGATAACCGTGGCAGATAATAGCACTGCTGTAAGGTTGAATTTATGAATACTTCTCATGACTTGAATCCTTAATTATTGCAAAGCCTCAATACCTACTGTGCACCAGCCTCCTACAACACCTGTTTTGAGACCATTAAATACACTGCAATCAAAGTTTGATAGGCATTCTTCTTTAGTATTAAAATATGCTTTCTTCATACCTATTTCATATTCTGAAACTATTTCTCCCATTAAACATGATGCTCTGTCTGATATTATTTGTTGAGAGCGAACATCATAGAGAGCTTGTTCACACTTACATGTTGGTGTATATCTGCCATCGCTAAGTTGACGACAACCATTCAAGTTACAATCCTTTCTAGCGATACGCCAATATGAGCACTCATAACAGGTGACTGATTGACAGTTGCTTTGCCCAGAATGTGTTAGTAATATCCCTGGTGAACAATTTGGCTTATCTATACTATAAGTACCGTAACATCGACATTTTTCGCATTCTCCGTTTACAAGACCATATCCCTCTTGACAATGGATGCCACTACCGGAAGAAGATGAAGAACTTCCGCTAGAGCCACTTGATGATGAACCTGAACTACTTGATGATGAAGAGCTGCTTGAGCCTGAACTACTTGATGAAGAACCGCTTGAACTACCTGACGAAGAACTTCCGCTAGAACCACTAGATGAACTTGAGGAGCTTGGCTCAGGTGGTTGATTACAACATTGACGGGTGCCGCCGCAACCATCGGAGCAGGCATAAGTGCCATAGTAGCAGCCGGTTTCATCACTATAAGGGTTACAGCACGCTTGGCAGGAAGAATAAAGCGTCTCACCATTCCATGTACAAGAAATTGCCCCGGCCGCAGGCCCACATTCACATCTTTTGAAATTATCAGGGCATTTACAGTTACGATATTTGCCATTACAAGAAGCACCTACGCCCTGTAAAGGCGGAGGGCAAGCAACCAAGCTTGGGTCACAAATACATTTTTCAAAATAAGTGTGATCATAAGGGCAATAATTGTGTGGAATTTCAAGTTCTTTACAATCTCTTATGGTCTTTAAATAACCTTCCCAGTCACAACGCTTGGGGTTGTCTACGCACCAGGCATCATTAGGATCACAACCACCAGAGCTTGAAGAACTACTGCCAGAGCTCCCTGGTGGCGGGCTAATGGGATCTGGAGAATTGCTGCCGTCAAATTCTCGGCCCCGGCACTCACCCGTATCAGTCACAAAGCAGACATTAGCCACTAAGGTTGATGTTTGTGGCAAATTTAGAGAGAAAAAATGTGGAGATGGGCTTGCGGCAACTAGGTGTGTGTGTGATTTTTGGTTACTCTTTGGTGAAAGAGTAACTGTATTGCAGATAGATGTAGACGTTGCCGAAGCACCTGTATAATCAAGGAGGCTTGCTCCGTTTAATGATGCAAACGAAGTTTCTGCACCTATAATGGTCAAACAGGTTGCAGATAACAGCAGAATAGTTCTGATATTCTTCATAATACCACCCCTAATTATAGTTTATCTCCACGAATCCTATAATAACAAAAAAAATAATTCTTGTAAATAGTGTATTTTTGAAAAAATTGAAAATTGTGGCAGAATATATGTCTTTTGCCTCTCTGTGGCTTTTAAAACCGCCTTAATTTTGATGTTTTACGCGTACAAAAAAATCCCCGAAGCCGCAAACTTCGGGGATTTTTTTAGTGTACTTTCGCTCCAACCAAATTGGGCGGAATACGATTATGCTCTCGTCCCGCCGGCGGAAGTTCCGGATAAGGAATTCTGGTGCCTTGGGAGCTTAAAAACAAAGTGTTTGGCGGAATGACATCCTCAAAGCTGCCGTCTGATTTTTGGACTTGCGGTTTTTCGTAGCAGATGCGCATTCCCTCGCGCAAATCACACTGCGGATAGCGCTTATAGCTGCCATCAGCTCCGGCGACTAAATAGGGATTATGGCAATCCAAGCCTTCAATAGTGGTTAAATGTTCAAACTTATGATTATCCGGCTCCCAAGGTTTCCATTGGACGGTAACAACTAAGCGGTTGCCGCGGTTATAGGAAAGCGGGTCGGGACTTGCTACCGCGTATTTTAACGGGTCGTTGTGGTGTACCGAGTTGTCTTCATCTCCGGCTGGCCATTGCCCCTTAGCCAGCAAAACCGAGACTAATTTGTGCGGAGATGCCGCATTATTTTTGAACTCATCAGCAACAGCCGCGGCCGTTTTAGAATTATGCTTTTTGAAATCTGCCCAATGATAGCGCTTTTTGGCGGCACTGATATCTAATCCTTTGAGGTCTTCAGAGGGGTGATAAAGCTCCATATAGGTCTTAAACAAATAATCATCCCTATTCCATTTGTATTTGGCTTTTAATGATGGAAGAGATGAGCCGCTAACGCCATAGGCTTGGGAAAAGAGGGTATCATCAATCTTATCATTATCGTATTCTTTACTAATGCCGGCTAAAAGTCCTAAGGTTTTATAAGCCTTTTGATATGGGGTGAGCGACAAGGCGGAAGTATCAGCATCTTTGCCGTCCAAGACATTGCCGACTAATGGCTCAAAATTAGCATCAGCTCCCAGCAGACGGCGATACTCCTCGCGATTTTGGTTAATATAAAGGCGGTCGCGGGTATCAAACTTGACCTCGCCGTGCAGAGAAAAAGCTCTGCCGTCGGCCAGACTTCTCAGCATTGCGGTCAAAGGCTTGGAGCGGATTTGGCGGCGGGTAGAAACCTTAAACTCTTGGCGGCGGATACGATAGCCCAAAGCTTGGTGCAATTTATCCATCATCTTAGTATCGGGGATTTGATCTTGGCCTAAGCAATGGAGCTCTACACTGCGCAGTAAAACCAATTTGGCAACGGCCGGCGACAACGTAGTTGAGCAAAAACGCAAGGCCTCAGGAACGCTCAGCTCTTGGTTAAACATACTCTCGGTTAATTGCCGGTAATAGTTATCGGTGGCATAGTATTTGATAAGTTCGTAGTAATTATTACGAAAATCTTGCCACAAGGTGCCATCAGACTTAACCGCATCTACAACTTGTTGGCGCGCCTCTAAAAGCTTTTTATCCCCTTTGGGACCAAAGCTCTGACATAAACTCGTAAACTCCTGACGCGAAGTTTGCGCATCTTGGTTATGCCCTTGGGCCGGAGCCAGCAAGCTCAAACAATCTGCCGGAGAAAGCTTTTGCAAACCCTGTTTGATTAGAGAATCGGCGTCTTTGGCGTTTTGGGCGATTATTTTATCAAGCGAAGCTAATTTTTGCTGTTGTTCGGCCTGTGCTGAATTCTGTATTAGCATTTGGTACTTGGCTTGCAGCAAGCTTTGCAGAGCCTGAAGTTTAGCGGCATCGGCTTGCAAAATATTATATGCCGCAAGCTCGGCTTTGAAAGCATCCTTTTGTTCCGGCGTAAACTTGAGACTACCGATACCTAAAAGTTCTTTTAATTCCTTTTCCTTGACTTTGGCTTGAGCGGAGGTCTTGTGCGGCTCGGTCGGAGTGAAAGAGAGCTCGCCATTGGCTTGCAGTTTTTTGTAAATGGCGGTAACGGTTTTCTCATTTTTTAGGGCCTCGGTTGACATGCCCAGCAAATAGTTTTTGCCGCGGGAATACAACGGCATGCGCAAGGTTTTGCCTTCAGCAAAGGTCAAAGTAAAAAAGTTGGACTTGCCGTCTTGCTCCAAGCGCAAAGATGATAAACTATCAAGATGTTCGGCGATAAATGCGTCTTCCGCCGTGGGAGATTTTTTGGAGGACAAACGGCGAGATGCCTCAGAAAGGATAAAAGTTTTGATGTTATCCAGCGCGCTGTCTTGCTTTTTTTGTTTGGCGGCGGACTGTTTGTCTTGTTTTTGCGATTGGGCGGCCGAACGAAGCAACTTATCAAGAGCTTTAGCATCAAAACTCGGCTGAGCAGTTTTGCTATCCTCCGTTTTAGCCTGAAGTTGATGTTTTAGCTTTTGGGCTTGTATAATTGTGCTCAAAGATTGCTGCAGGGATTGAGTATCAAGAAAAGCAAAATCATTATCAACCAAGCAAGACATAAGCGATGCCGCGCCCTCTTCCGTCGTGCTTAACTGCGATACCGAAAGAGCATTGGTAAGAGAGGTGCGAATCTTATCAGCCAGCGCGGATAAATCTTTGCGGTTGTCGGCGCTGTAAATAAGGTAAGCATCGATTAAATTTTCCAGCGCATCGGCGTCAGATAAGTTTTTATCTTTGGCCAAGGTGTTAAGGTTGTGGCTTAGTTGGTAAAAAATTTCCAGTCTATCGTATCCGGGCATAGTGGCATCTTTCTGTTGCTAATAATTATCTTAGTATTATTATACAAAATAATTAAAAAATTGACAATAATATTTAATTAAATAATTTTCTTGATTTTGTCTAAAAAATATGCTATAAAGGTGGGTGTTAATTTATTATTCTATGGAAAATTGTGTTTTTATGAGCCTTGGGTTTTGGGCGCAGCGCTTTCACATCGACGAAAGCAAGTTGAAATGGGGAATTGCCGTATCAAATGTTGAAGGGGAAGCTGAAATTACCTTTCCGGTAGTAATGGTACAAGGATCATCGGTGATGATTGATATTCAACGAGATTCTTTGCTGACTTGTAAGACTGCATTTGGAAGGACTTTTACTTGCCTTGAAGCTAGTATGGCTGAGCTACAAGACCGCTATGTGTTTACATCAGGCTCAAAAATGGTGGCAGTGACCAAAAAGAAACTTTATTCCCTTTATGAGAATAAAGTGTTTGACCTGCTCGAAACTGAAGAAAAGGTATTGTCTTAGGACAATACCTTTTGTCTTTTGTGAAAAGCTTGGTTTATGTGTTTGACTTTGCCGGAAGACTTGCTTAACATAGCAGAAAAGTTAATTATTGAGATTGAGAAAGAGTATGCTGGTTAAAATAAAAGCGGAAAAGTCAGACTTTAATCGCAAGTTTTTGCAAAACCGCCTAAATGAAGATTTGCGGAATAAAAACCAAGCTCTATATGAGGCTAAGCTAAAAAGCAAAGGGAATGTTATTTCATTCTATGCTTATGCCGATGATGAGATTATCGGTGGTGTCGTCGGGGTAGTAGAACCTACATCTTGGGTAAAGCTGGAGGCAATTTTTATTGCTGAGAAATATCGGCATTTAGACCTTGGAATACGTTTGATTGAGCAACTTAGCAAGGCAGCTAGCAAAAAATCGTGCATAGGGTTGATGGCTGAGGTGTTGGATTTTCAAAATCTGCAATTTTTTGAGAAGGTAGGGTTCACTACCTTTGGAAAGTTGGATAACTGTCCGCCGCAGCATTGTGTATATTATATGAAAAAAGTGCTGTAAAAATTACAGCACTTTTTTTTGTGACTTAAGCCTGCCCCTAAGATTTGAGCTTGGCAATTTTTTGCGCAATGGCTTGGCAGAGTTCGCCGACCAAGGCACTTTGGGCTTTGGCGTAATCAGTATAAGTATCACCAAGAGGACGTTTCAATATACTGCGCTCGGTGCTCAAGACTTTGCCGTTGTTGTCAGTGATAACCCACCAGGCATCAAGGACTGCCTCTTTATCCCAAGTGCCGTCCATACGGTTAATTTCGACACTAACCACAAAGTTGAAATCTTGTTGGTTATACATTTGCGGCTTGACCATAGAATTGGGCAAATAAAGTGCCAAATCATCGGCGATAATGCGTTGCAGCAATCCGGACAGCGGAGCGCTCCAACGATTAAACTCTGAAATATTGAGTGAGACATTATCTTCATCTAAGGTAACAATTTGCGCCCGTGAAAGGTAATTAGGGACATTGACTTCATCGATACCGATATTCAACTTGCGAGTTGATACTGCTTGAGTGGCATCTGATGACTGCGAGCTTAAGGTATAAAACTCAGAGTTGGGGGTTTTGCCAAAGCCTATGCAGCCGCTTAAAGCTATAAAGGCACAAAATATTAGTATTTTTCTCATTTTTTCTTTCCTTTTAACAAAGCATCGGGATGGCGTTCAATATAATCAGACAAGTTGCCGAAAGACTGGGCGGCATTGCTGATATTCTTGGCGGCCTGATTGAGGTTCTTAATCGTCTCATTAGTAACGCGGCGGTTTTCTTGCAAAATGGCATTAGTGGTGGCCGCGGTATCTATCAGCTTGGGCATTAAAACCGGAAGGTCTTTATTTAAGGTGGCAAAAGTGCCGTTAATGTTATCTACCGCTTGTTTTATCGGCAGTTTAGAAAAGTCTTGCGATATCATTCCCATCGGGGAAAGAATGGTCGGGATTTCCATATAATCTCCATCGGAGGCCTCATATTTGAGGTTGAGAGGAGAGTCTGGCTGCATCGTGAGTTCAATAAAAAGCTGACCGGTAATATAATTCTGCACACCGAGGCGCGCGCGGAGACCTTTCTTGATTAACTCGCTAAGGAGTTCTTGTTTACCGCGAAGTGTCTTATCTCGGGAAATAATGCGTTGCTCTGGATTAAACTGGACATAGACCGGAATACGAAAATTGAGGTCATTAGTATTAGCCACCAACTCGATGCGAGAGACTTGACCGATTTCTACGCCTTTAAACATTACCGAAGAGCCAACGTTTAGACCGCGCAAAGATTCATCAAAATACATGACTATGATGTTTTTATTATTCTTAAAAATAACATTACGAAGCGAGATTAATAAAATTAGAGCAAAGATACCTATGCCTATCGCCATAAACAGGCCTATCATTTTATTATTAGGTTTTTTAGCCATGTTCTTTTTCACCTCTGGTTAAAAAGTTGTATACAATGTCGTTGGGTGGATTTTTTAAGAGTTCTTTGGGGTCACCCTGCCCTTTGATACTTTTGGAACCACTATCCAAAAAGATGGAGTTGTTGCCTACGGCAAAAATAGATGCCAGCTCATGCGTGACAATCACAAAGGTTGTTCCCAAGCTTTTGTTGATGTCTAAAATCAAATCGTCCAATAATTTAGAGCTGATGGGGTCTAGGCCGGCGGAGGGCTCATCACAATACAAGATCTCTGGGTCTAGAGCTAAGGCTCGTGCCAAACCGGCACGTTTCTTCATACCGCCACTAATCTCAGATGGATAAAAATCTTCAAAGCCAGCTAAGCCGACCAATGATAGCTTGAGGGAAACCAGCTCTTTGATAAGTTTGTCGGAGTAATCGGTATATTGTTGGAGCGGAAGCGCTATATTCTCAGCCAAAGTCATAGAACTGAACAAAGCTCCGCTTTGATATAAGATGCCGCAATGACGCATTAAATCTTTTTTTTGCTCAGCTGAGGCTGAGGCAAAGTTTAATCCATCAATCAGAATTTTGCCTGACTTGGGGGCTTTGAGGCCGGTCAAAACATGCAGTAACGTACTTTTGCCGCAACCGCTACCACCCATAACAATAAAGATATCTCCCTTATTGACGGTGAAGCTGATGTTTTTCATCAAGACATAATCATCATAACCGATGGTGAGGTTTTGGACATCTATTTGGGAGGTGTTTTTTATCATAATCCCATCTCCTCAAAAATTACGGTTAGAAGGCCGGTAACCAAAATCATCCATACGATGGAGCTGACTACAGCTTTGGTGGTGGCAACGCCGACGCTGTCAGCATTGCGGCCGCAGTTGATGCCGTAGTAACACCCGCAGATGGAAATGACGAAACCATAAACAAAGCCATGGAAAATACCGACTAAGAAGTTATGCAGTTTTAAGGCTGAATAAGTATATTTCCAATATTCTTCAACCGGAATATCGAGCATAAAGACACCTACCGCGGCGCCGCCCAAAATGCCCATGAAATCAGACAGCATAGTTAATATCGGCATGGTGATAATTAAGCTGCTGATACGGGGCAGAACCAAAAAATCGGTTGCAGGTATTCCCATAGTGCGCAGAGCATCGATTTCCTCATTGACCTGCATGGTACCAATGGTGGCGGCATAAGAGGCTCCGGTACGTCCTGACATGATAATGCCGGTCATAATGGCACCCATAATGCGCGTCATTCCAATAGCAACCAAACTAGCAACATAGATTTCAACACCGAACATACGTAGCTGTATGGCTCCGACGAAGGCCAAAATCAAACCGACCATAAAGCTTACGATGGAAACGATACCAAGCGCTTTGTAGCTACAATCTTCCAATGCGAATAAGAAATCTACCGGTCGAAAGACGGCCTTGCCGACAAACATTCGCCCCAATGAAATAAAAGTCTGCTTGATAAAATCAATGCCTTTATGAAAAGCATTCCAACGGCTTACCCCCCAGCTGCCCAAAGCCTCAAGCCATGGCTGAGAGATATCATCATGCGGAGGGGGATTGCGGTTGACGCTGAAAGCTAAATTAACCAAGCGCTTTAGGCTTTCAGGAAAGCCTATCATTTGCTCCGTAACCGACTTTTGACGTGCGGTCTTAATCAGCTCGCAAATAATTACAACCAGTGTCGAATCCCATTGTTGTAAGTTGTGGCAATCAAGATTAAGCGTGGTGACTTTAGCCCCAGAAAAAGCGTTATACAAAGCCGACTTGGCGGTATCATCAGTATAATTTACAAAATCACCGCAGAAATTGACGGTCATGGTTTGTTGGGATATGTGATGTGTCAGCTCCATATTGGCTCCCTGTGGCAATATACACGGATAATATAACAGATTATATATCTATCCGCGTTTTTATTTTCAATAAACATACTAAAACATACATTTATTAATAAACTTTAACCGTACAAAAAAATCTGCAACTTTTGTTGCAGATTTTTGCACCGATGATTACTTTAAAATGTCTTAGTTCTTTTTAGTGTCAAACATTTGTTTGATACCATCCAAAGAACTCAAGATGCCGGTAGCCTCATAGGGCATATAGACAATCTTGTTATTTTCGCCTTCGGTAATATTGCTCAGAGTTTCAAGGTACTTCATCGCAATAAGGTATTTATCGGGCTGGCCGTTTTTGGCAATGGCATCGGTAACCTGACGAATCGCCTCAGCCTCGGCTTGGGCGGTTTTGATACGCGCGGCGGCCTCGCCTTCAGCTTTAAGAATCGAGGATTGTTTTTCACCTTCGGCCTTGTTGATTTCAGCTTCTTTTTGACCTTCAGCCTTCAAAATGGCTGACTTTTTAAGCCCCTCGGCTTCAAGAATCGCCGCACGACGTTCGCGCTCGGCTTTCATTTGTTTTTCCATAGCTTGTTGAATGTCTGCCGGCGGAATAATGTCTTGCAGCTCAACTCGATTGACTTTGACGCCCCATTTGTTGGTGGCTTCATCTAAAATGGCGCGAAGCTCGTGGTTGATTTTATCACGAGAGACCAAGGTTTCATCCAAATCAATAGCGCCAACCAGATTACGCAAGGTGGTTTGGGTCAGTTTTTCTATGGCTTCAGGGAGATTTTGAATCTCATAAACCGCACTCTTGGCATTGACAATTTGGAAGTATAACAGCGCATTGATGCTGATGGTAACGTTGTCTTTGGTGATTACATTTTGACGCGGGAAATCATACACGGCCTCACGCAGATCTATTTTGAGTTTTTCTTTAATATAAGAGTAGCTTTCGCCATTGGCGCCGCGGGTGGTAACTTTCCACGCAATACGGCGAGGGGACTCCCATATCGGAAAAATAAAGTTTAAACCGGGGGAGAGCTCGCGCTCAAATTTGCCCAGACGTTCAACAATCACCGACTCTGCCTGCTGGACGATAATCAAGCCTTTTACGACATAGACGATGACCGCCAAAATCAATATCCATTCAAATGTCATCATTGGTATTATTCCTTTCTTACAAACAGAACTAAATCTTCGTTCTTTTCAATTATAACGTATTCTCCTTTGGTAATAGAACTGCCGTCAATGCTTTTGGCATTCCAACGCTCATCAAAAACGCTTACGACGCCGCCGTCGCCGGTGATATCTTCAATGACTTTGGCGCGGGTGCCAACATAACGCCCCATGCCGGTAACCGAAGCGCTCGCCTGCCCTTTTTTGACCATAAGCGGGCGGAAAAACACCAAGCAAACCAAAGATAAAATTACCCAAATTATCGACAAGGTTTCCCAGTCAGGAAAATATATTGATATAACTGCGGTGATAAAACTCGCTATTGCCAGATTGAGAAAAAACATTGCCGGCGTGAGCATTTCCAATATCACCAAAAGAATCCCGCTGATGGCAAAAATTTGCCAATAAGGCAGAGAGCTTAAATATACAAACATTCTATTATCCTTAATATTTTGTGGTTGGATATGATGAGCTTAACAAGCATTAGTTTAGTCTGCAAAAGATTTATAATCTTAATCCACATTTTAGCGATATGTATTATACATACGCTGATGTCCGGAAAAAGTTTTTTCAACTTGACTTTTGGCGTAATCTGCTCTGTTATCATAAAAAGAATTGTAGATAGGTGTGCCTTGACTCAGAATCTGAAGGAAAGTTATATTATGCGCAAAATCTTGGATTGTATTATTGTTGTGGCAATCATTGCAGCTGCCGGATATGTGTTCTACCTCAAAAAAATGAATACCAAAGCTCCGGAGCCGGCGATTAATCCGGCGGAAGTTTTTAGCATTGAGGTACTTAAAAGCAAAGCGGAAAAGCTTTCCGAATCCGCGTATATGGAACAGCCGACGAATCTGCCTGATGAGGTCAAAAATTTGTCGTATGACCAGCATCGGGATATTCGCTTCAAACGAGAAGAAGGTCCTTGGTACAAACAGCGCAAGCCTTTTGAGATTCAGTTCTTCCATTTAGGGTCGTTATTCCAATCTCCGGTGTTGATTAATGAAATTGTGGACGGCAAAGTGGTGCCGCTAAATTATAAGCCGGAGTATTTTGATTTCGGTAAAAACCATATTTCACCAGAGGCGCTGAAAAACTTGGGTTTTGCAGGTTTTCGTCTGCATGCAAAATTAAACTCACCGACTTATTATGATGAATTGGTGGCGTTTTTAGGGGCAAGTTATTTTAGGGCTTTGGCCAAAGGGCAGAAATACGGCCTCTCAGCGCGGGGATTGGCTATTGATACGGCCTTGCAATCGGGCGAGGAGTTTCCGGTATTTAAAGAATTTTGGATTGAGCGCCCTACCCCAAAAAGCAAAAACATTAAAATTTATGCCTTGTTGGACAGCAAAAGTGTGGCCGGAGCATATAAGTTTGTGTTAACTCCGGGGAGCAATACCACTATGGATGTGGAGGCTTATTTATACCCCCGCAAGGCAATTACAAAGCTCGGCGTGGCGCCGCTGACATCAATGTATTTGTTTGGGGAAAATACCAAAAACCGCTTTGATGACCATCGCCCTGAAGTTCATGACAGCGACGGCTTGCTCATCCATAACGGAAATGATGAATGGTTATGGCGGCCGCTGGATAATTCAAGATATTTGCGAATCAGCTCTTTTGAAGATTTTAATCCCAAAGGTTTCGGCTTAATGCAACGCGACCACAATCCTTGGCATTATTTGGACTTTGAGGCTGAATACGAAAAGCGCCCAAGCGTATGGGTTCAACCCTTGGAAGACTGGGGGAAAGGCGTGGTACAATTGGTGGAAATTCCTTCTATCCAAGAAATACATGACAATATTGTCGCCTATTGGATTCCGGATGAAAAAATTGAACCGGGGAAAGAATATGTTTTCAAATACCGCCTCAATTGGTGTCAGCAAGTGCCCGAAGATAACGGGTTGGCCAAAATCAGAGATACTTATACCGGAATCGGCGGCGTGTCTGGGATGCTTGAGACCGAGAAAAGAAAGTTCGTTATCAATTTTGACAAGCAAAAAGGTATTAAAAAAGCTATTGAGGACAAACGCGTAACGGCGGAAGTTTCAACCTCCGAAGGCAAGATTAAAGGGATTCATCTAATGTATAATCCTTTGACCAAAGGGGCTACCATATATACTGATTTTGTTCCGAACGGAAAGACTGCCGAATTACGCGCCGTATTGAAACGCGACGGAAAAAATGCCTCTGAGGTATGGAGTTATCAATGGTTGCCGTAAATATTCAGAGTGTTGATGATATTATTGCCGCTTATTTGAAATACCTTAAGTTTTCAGACAAGCAGGCGCGTAAACTGGCCGCAATACTCAAAGGGCAATTGGTAAACCAAGATAATATTGTGGATGCCTTGGACGGGTTGTTAGTCAAACCGGCAAAAAAAGTTTTGAGCGGATACATATTAACCGATGCCCAAGCCGTGGCGTTATACAAATTTTGCTTTTTGCAAGCCGGAGGTGCTAAAAAATGGGGGGCAATGCTGTTTGATGAAAACAGCTCGGCTGCATTTGCAGAGGCGCTACGCAAAGAAATTATAATCAATGCTCCGGTATACACAATTTCACATATGGAAGCGCAAAAAATTGAGCCGGTATTGGGGCACGGCTTTTGGCACAACTGGTGGCATCATCATAAAAACGGATAGAATCATGGCTAATTATAATCCTTGCTTTAGTGAACGAGATGTTTTTCGTCGGAGGTTGGCGGTGTTTGGCTTGATGGCGATTAGCACCGTGTTGGCATCAATGAAGTGGATTACCGTATTGCCGACAGATGTATCTATATTCACTAAGCTGCTGTTGATAGTTTTGTTTATTTTGACTTTTGCATGGATTGCATTGTTTTTTTGGTCGTCGATATTCGGGTTTTGGACCCTGCTCCGCCACAAAAAAGTTCCGGGCATAATCTGGCCTGCCCCCAATGCCCCGCTTAACTCCAAAACCGCAATCCTAATGCCGGTGTATAATGAAGGTACGGCCGAGGTAATGGGAAACCTTTTAGCCATTGCCAAAGAAATTGAGCTCACCGACCAAGCCGACAAGTTTGATATGTTTGTATTGAGTGATACGACTGACCCTAAGGTTTGGGTGGAAGAAGAATATTTGTGGATGCAGGCAAAGAAACTAATCTCCCCAAAAATCAATTTATATTATCGGCGTCGAGCCCAAAATGTGGCCCGCAAAAGCGGTAATATTGAAGATTTTTGCAACAAATGGGGGGCTGGATATGACTATATGGTAATTCTGGATGCTGACAGTTTGATGCAGGCAGACACGCTAATCCAGATGGTACGCTTGATGGAAAAGAATCCGCAGACCGGAATTATTCAGGCGCCGCCGATGATGATTAATGCCAGATCTTTATTCTCCAGAATCCAGCAGTTTGCCGGCAGAGTATATGGCCCTATTGTATCAGCCGGATTAGCTTATTGGCAAGTGGGCGACAGCAACTACTGGGGGCATAATGCCATCATCAGAGTTAAGGCTTTTATGGCTTGTTGCGGGTTGCCGGTGCTGCCGGGGAAAGCTCCTTTCGGAGGGCATATTTTGAGCCACGATTTTGTGGAAGCCGCCCTTATTCGCCGCGGCGGCTGGCAGGCATGGTTGTTGCCGGAGCTGAAAGGCAGCTTTGAAGAATGCCCTCCGACGATTATTGATTTTGCGGCTCGTGACCGCCGTTGGTGTCAGGGAAATTTGCAGCATATTAAGGTGTTGATGTCTAAGCATTTGCACCACATCAGCCGAATCCATTTTACGATTGGCATTATGTCTTATTTATCATCGCCGATTTGGCTATGCTTTTTATTAGCCGGATTGGCCATTGCCTTGGGACGAGAGTTCTTTCCGCCTATATATTTTACGGAGAGCCGCTCGCTGTTTCCGAACTGGCCGGTATTTGATAAAATCGGGACCATTGCCTTATTTATTATCTCGATGTTTATGCTGATATTCCCAAAGTTTTTGGGCCTGATTATTTATAAGTTAGACAACAAGCAAAGCAAGCGCGCATTCATCAGCACGTTATGCGAGATAGTGCTAAGTGCTTTATTGGCGCCGATTATGATGATGTTCCAAAGCAAGTTTGTGGCAGAAATAATCAGCGGAAAAGCGGTGAGCTGGAATACGCAAAACCGCGGTGGCGACGGAACATCGTGGAAAGAGGCGTGGCATAGGCACAAGTGGCACACCATTTTGGGGATTATTACCACGATTGTAGTCGCCAAATATGCAACCGAGCTATTTTGGTGGATGCTGCCGATTACCTTGGGATTGATGTTATCTATTCCGCTGTCGGTAATAACCTCAAGAGTGGCGGTGGGAGGCTGGGCTCAAAAGCATAATCTGTTCAAAATTCCGGAGGAAGAAAACCCACCCCTATTGGCGCTAAGCAGCCAACACTTGGCGGCGGCGCTGCACTCCTTGCTGCCGGAGACACGCGGTGTATTATTACTGTTAAATCAGCCGGAGATGAATGCTCTGCACCAGTTTATGCTACCCGTCAACGGGCCGGCGCCGGAGTTTGGCAAACAGGTGGAAGAGCAGGCTCAGATTAAATTAGAAAATTATATTAACCACAAAATTGAGCCGGATTTCAGCAAAGAAGAAGAGCTTTACCTGCTGTATACGCCGGAGGTGCTTAACCATGCGGCGGTGTTGTCAGTTCTGACCAAATAGATGCGTAATCAGCTTGCAAAGCGGCAACAATAGGTTTATCAGCCGGAGCGAAGGTGTAACCACTCAGTTCTGCTGCACTCACCCATTTGACTTGTTCGTGAGAATCGAGAAAAGAAATATCTTCATCCAGAGAGGTGCATAAATAGGCCTGCAAGTCGATTTCTCCTTGGGGGTAAGTATAGCGGCTATGCATAAAAAAGCGTTTTATATCTACACGCAAGCGGAGCTCCTCCCAGAGCTCGCGGTGCAGGCATTGCTCTAAGGTTTCACCTTCTTCTAATTTGCCACCGGGGAACTCCCACAGATATTCTTGATTTTTGCCGTGTTTGCGCTGAGCGATTAAAATTTTATCATTATGAAAAATGATGCCGGCGAGGACGGTTTTCATTGTTGTTATCCTTTATTGCTAGAAAAAAACAACTCCTCAGGCAGCCCCGCCCAAGGAGTTGTAAGTTAAGTCACAACCAAAGCTTATTCGGCATTTTGGCGGCTGGTCATCAAGCCTTCAGAAATTTGAAGGTTGGTCATAATCATCGTGTCCAGAGTTTTGGCATTGATGTTATGAACATTGCGGCCAACTTCCATTGTTTTTTTAGAAACAAAATCAGCCAATTTAATCAAATTAGATTTAGTTTCTGGCGGAAGTTTGCTCTTTTCTGAAGAAGCCAAAGTTTTGATGTAAACCCAGAGTTTCATATTATTATCAAGGGCGCTGACCAAATCAGAGCTATTGTTATTTTCTTTAGCTGAAGAAAGGTCAATGGCGCACTTTAGCAAAGAGAAAGCTTCTTCACGAGCCAGATTATTTTTAACAGACTCGACCAAGCCTTCCGAAATTTGCATATTGATGTTTACTAATGTGTCAAAGTCGCTTTTGCTCATATTGACACCTTTGCTCAAGGTCAAACGCTCTACATATTTAGATAATTTGAGCAGGTTGTTTTTGATGTCTTCCGGAAGCAAATTCTTTGCATTTTTCAGGGTGGTCTCTATTTCTACCCACATTTTAAGATTGCTGTCTAATGCTTTGATTTTATCTACATTATTGCCAATGGAGGCTTGAGATAATGAAACAGCCTGATTAAGCAAAATGGCAGCTTCTTTTTCTGCATTACCGACTTCGTCTATTTTCTTTGTCATATTATATGCTTCCTTTATATTTGGTTGATTTATAACATTGTGGTTATTAACCCGAAACCATAATTACATAAATAAACTTATAAATGATTAATGCAATCAATATATTTAATTATTCACAGACGTAAATTATGGTTGTCAGCACCTCAAAAGAAAGAGCCTGCTTATGAGTATTAGGGGAAAAAATAAGCAGGCTCGTCTATTTAATATAAGAAAAAAATGGGGAGTTTTTTTCTTATGATGACATAATAATAAGGGGAAATTTGTAGTAGCCTAGAACGGTGATAAGATATCGATTAACTGGCGTCCGTAACGAGGCTCTTGAACATCAGAGATAACACCCTTGCCGCCGTAAGAGACTCTGAGCTCGGCAATCTTGCTAGAATCGATGGTATTATCGGAGGTGATATCAGCACGGCGGATAATGCCTCTGACAGTTAATTGACGGAGTTCATAGTTAACACGAATCTCTTGTGAACCTTCTATGACCAGATTGCCATTGGGTAAAACTTGAGTAACAATACCGGCCATGGTCATATTAATATTTTCAGAACGGTCGATTTTGCCCTCGCCGGTAACATCGTGGTCGGAAGTAACGTTGACTAAGTTAGATGCATCTACGGCATCAGGCAAATAGTCTTTGGCGTAGCTCTCATAACCAAAGAAGCTGGCGACGTTAACGGTATCGCTGTTAGTATCACGCAGCTGCTCGGTCTTATTTTTCATCGTAGCGGCATCTTTGGCGGAAATATTAACCGTGATAATATCGCCAACTTTAGAGGCTCTTAAATCCTTAAAGAAGCCGGAGGAACCTTTCTTCCATAAAGAATTGGGGCTAGAAGTTTGGGCTACGGGTTGCGGCATCGGCATTGATACCGGCTGGTAGTTGGGTTGCTCGACCGGATTTTCTATCGGGGCGAGTTCAGGCTCCTTACCAATGGTGGTTAAGCGAGACCAGGTGTTGCAACCGGTTAACATACTGCTGATGAGCAATCCCATTAAAATATTTTTATAAGTATTATTCATTTGCTTACTCCCCCTTACTGTATTTCGATTTGGACGGTTTCACTATCAATAACTGTGCCAAAGATTGCTTTTTTACTTTTCGGGTTCTGTAATTCAATTCTGTCATTTTTACTGCCGTCTTCTTGGGCTTGCGCTCTGGTAGTTATTTGCATTTTTGCGGTTTGATAGATGGCGGTTACATAGTCGCCTTTTTTAATTAAAATTTTATCTCCAACTTCACTATTCATTATCAGTTTGCCGGATTTGAGCATACGCTTGGCCTCTTTATTTATAAGCTTGTCTTTAGAGGTAATATTGACGTCTTTAATGCGATTGCGGCGAACCATGACTTTTTTTAAGTCGGCATCAGAGATAATCTCACCTTTATTGATATTGCGCGCCGGAACAAAAACACCATCCAGCAGGTAATATTTGCCTATCAGCTCTGAGTGGCCGATGTTTTGTCCTTCGCTGAAGACATCAATAGTGCAGGTAAACTTGTTGTTGACTTCATCATATTTTAAGCCGAAAACCATTATTTTGAAATCGGAATCTTGAGGTAAGGCAAAGGTGGTGGACCCGCCAAAAAACTCAATATCCATATCAGCATCAACACCTTCGTCCATAAAGGCCTCTCGGACGGCCTCAGTTACATCATCAGTAGTAACCGACAGAGCCGCATTAGCTCCTGATGCAGAGAATATGCCCAGCAAGGAAATGATAAATATGTAAAACAACTTAGTCATTAATTGTGCCTGCAATATTACTTCATCTGGTTAATGGTGGACAACATTTGGTCAGAGGTGGTGATAATCTTGGAGTTCATTTCATAAGCTCTTTGGGCGGAAACAAGCTCAGTAATCTCGGATACCGGATTGACGTTAGAGGTTTCAAGGTAGCCGGCCTGAATGGAGCCAAAGCCTTCGGTATCTGGGTTGTCGATTACCGGAGCACCGGACGCTTCAGTTTCAAGGAACAAGTTTTGCCCCATGGCTTCAAGTCCGGATTCGTTTACAAAAGTGGCGATTTCTAACTGGCCGATATTGACTTCATCAACTTGGCCGTCTTGTTTAATCCAAACCTCACCGGCGGCGTTAACATAAATTTCGGTAGCGTCTTCAGGAACGGTAATTTCAGGCTGAACGACGTAGCCATCGTGGGTAACAATAACGCCATCACCATTACGCTGAAAAGCGCCGTCACGAGTGTAGGCTGTGCCCTTGCCTTCCGGCAACTCAACCTGGAAATAACCGCGACCCTTGATTGCTAAGTCAAGCGGGTTGCCGGTATTGGTCAGGCTGCCGCCGTCGACAATTCGATAAATGGCTGCGGTCTTGACACCGGTACCTAACTGGACACCGGCAGGAACAATGGTTTCTCCGGCGGTAGAAGATGAGCCGGGACGAACAATGTTTTGGTACAAAAGGTCATTGAACTCGGCACGGCGCTTGGTATAGGCGGTGGTGTTCATATTAGCGATGTTGTTGGAAATTACATCTACGTTGGTCTGCTGAGCCAGCATTCCGGTTGCACCGATATTTAAAGATCTCATGGTTTATTCCCCTTATAGTTTAAGCTAACTGTGAGTAAGCTTGAATAGTGTTGGACAAGCGCTCATGTTCTTCATCTATCATTTGTTGGACATATTCGTATGAACGCTGGACTTTAATCATTTTAGTCATTTCCGAAATCGGATCGACATTGGATTTTTCAATTGATTTATGAATAACGCGATAATCGCCATCGTTGAGTGTCATAGCGTTGCCATCAGTATTACTGAACAAAGTATCGGCAACTTTCAAGAGCTTTTGATTGTCAGCAAAGCTCGCAATACGGATGCGGCCCAAGCTACCATTTTCGGTCATGACCTCGCCGCTTTCGGTAATGTTGATTTCACTCTCACCTGGGGCGATAAAAAACGGCATACCATTCTCAGAAAGCAAGTAATTGCCCTCAGGGGTAACAATTGCGCCATTCTCATTCAAGGTGAACTGGCCTTTGCGGGTATACATTTCACCATCTGGAGTTTCAACGGCAAAAAAGGCATCGCCTTGGATGGCGGCATCAAGTGCATTGCCGGTAGAGCTAATCATGCCCTCGGCAAAGTTTTTATAGACACCGAAATCTTGAGTGAAAGACAGCGGGTTGCCTACCATATCAGAGGCTCCGCCTTCAGTCTCGGCCAAATAAGTGGTGAACACGGCGTCTCCCCCTTTGTAGCCGGCAGTGTTCATATTGGCCATATTATTGGAAATGATATCCATTTGTTTCCATAAGGCCATTTGGCGCGATAAAGCTATGTAATTGGTATTATCCATATTTATTTTCCCCAATCTAAAAAGGATAATTTTTCCTGTTGCTATTCATAATGCAAAAAGCGTGCCAAAAAAAATGATGGCATTATTTTAGTCTGCAATTTAAAATATATATTTACAACTATTGAAATGTCTGCTATGATAAGATTCGTAGGAAAGAAGTTTATTAAAGGAGATATTATGATGAAAATACGTAATACTTTACTGATATCCATATCATATCTGAGCTTAAGCTCTTTAGCTTTGGCTGGTTCCCCTCAGGTTGAGAATGAGTTTATCTTCACACACAACACACACCTTGATTCTCAGCCGCAACTTCTTTCCTCACCTATTTTGCCACAAACACCATCCGAGCATCGCGATTTCTCTGCCCCAATCTCGCTGGCACTAACTGATGGCTCCACCGCCTCGGTGGCCTCCGTGTGTTT
>CALXWI010000009.1 GCA_944392325.1 uncultured Alphaproteobacteria bacterium
AGCCGGTTCATCCAACTGCAGATTCAGAATACCACGCGAGGCGCAAAGTTGCAAGTCGTTTTTGATGTAATCATCAACTTGGGGATTGAGAAGAGAGAGGAGTAAATTAATTTAATAGACAATTTTGTCTAGTAGTTTTAGAGAGAGCGGGTTGTTAGAGGGGATTAGGGTTAAGGAGTGAAAGGGGCGGCGGCGGGAAAGGAGGAAAATGGTGGCGATGTAAAGGATGGGAAAAGGGTAATTGCTCCGGCGGAGCCGGAGGCACAAGCTGTGATACAGCTTGTGGTGGATGGTTGGTTTTAGTGGGTAATATTAAATGTGGCAAATTTTGTCTAGCTGTTTTTAGGAGGCAAGCTATTAGAGGGGGGGGATGAGAGGTGGGGTGTATACTGCCCCAATTTGAGTAGGTAAAAAAAGGGAGGATATTGTCCTAAGTTTGGGCGGTAAAAGAGGGAGGCAAAATAAGATTTAGGTATAGACTAAGTTAATCGGAAGGGGGATAAAAATTATGATATAATGTTTTGAATAAGCTGGGGGATAAGGTCGCCAATAAAAAAAGGCCATCTTCACAGACAGCCTTTTCAATACAACAAATTAATCTTGGCGTTCAAAACACAAAGGATTTACTCCCACACGCACCAAACGCACAAAATCCGTTTTTACAGAAGAAGTCTTCAAGGCTAAGCAGTTGATATTGTCCCAATTTATAAATTGGAGCATACCATTATCCAAATCGCAAACAATTGCTTTCCTGGAAAACTTACGCATTCCTACGCACCAGGATGCTTTGATATCTTTGCCATCTTGTATTTGTAAACGCCCAAAATGAAAACAAAGATTGATTTCATCATCATAAAGTTCAGCCAACTTGAGGCAAGCCTGACGAACTTTTTCAGAATTTAACCAGTCATTGTTATCAAGCAGTAATTCGGCCTTATAACCGTTCTGCGTTGAGAACCTGACCAAATAGGTTTGCGCAAAAACCAAACGCTTTGCTTTTTTGGCGACATCGGCAGTTACCCAACGTGATGATTGGGCTACAAAATAAGATTTACCAGAAGGTTTTTGGGAATTAATAACTTCAATCCCTTCTACAAAAATCGGCTCGTCTTCATCACCGCCGATAATTGTAACAGCCTCACGCCATACAGACGGTACACTAACTTGCACGATGTCTCCATTTTGGAGATGGTTAAACGCACAATATCTGGCAAAGCTGTTGTCCATAAACAACTTTACTCTATCTTCCGGAGTTAGCTTTGCTTGCGGTGTTGTATCCGCTTTACACTTATGCAACCCCATAAATTCTGCACTTGCATGTCGCATACATCTGTGAGCCAAGCTCAAAGAAACTTCTTGTCCCGCCATAATTATATAAAATTTAATTAAACAAAAAAATAAACTATCGTTATCGGCTTAGCATTACTTTGTCTTTTTGTCAACAAATAAAGTCAAAAAAAAGAGGTCAAAATATATATCTTGACCTCTTGAAAAAGTTATTCGATGGCAAATGTTCGCATTAATACCCGCTGTTCATCTGATACTTCATTATCAGGAAGTTCATCAAACACGGCTTTGAGTGCTTCACACATGGCCTGCATATCTTTTTTAGTAACTGTTTTTTTCAAGGTATCGGTCACATACTTAACGGCAGCGTCACCTTTACTATGGTTAAACAAATAAGAGCAAATCTCTTTGGTTGATACCAGTTTAATCCATAGTTTTTGCTGCTCCGGAGTTGCTTTGTGGTATCTGGCAAAGAACAAGTTTACCAGTTTAGGTGCCACAGGTATGCACAATTCATGATGTTTGGCCATTTTTTTGAGTAAGAAATTTTGTTCTTCTTCACCCAAGCGGGCAAACGCTCTTGAAGTTGATGCAAACTTTTTAGCAAATTGTTTTACCTGAGATTTTATCAGCCCTTTCTGGAACTGAATTTCCTTTTTAAAACTCTTACGAAGCGGAGATTTTTTTTCTATTTCTTGAAAACCTTGCTCCAACAGCATTACACTTCTCTTCAAAAAAGCATAACAATCAAAAAAATCAGCATAATCCATAGTTTTTGTATTTTTAAGAATTAAACAAATCTAACAACTTTTTTATATCTTCATTATCAGAGCCGTAAGCTATTTTAGCCGTTGGCATAGTATTTAAACGCATTTCTTGTATCTGTTTGGCAATTTGGTCATCATCAAAATTATGCTCCAACAACCATTTGGCAAAATGATACGCAAAGTCACCACGTTTTGTTGCCTCGTCCAGCATCCATACACAAGCTTGAAAAGACGTCATAATCTCGACCATTATCGGTATCTGATTATAGATTTTTTGGGCTTGAGAATTTTGGGGTTTGGCATCAGCAGTTTGCCACAAAAATACCGCCAAGGGGCGATATTTGCCCTTGCATAATTCCGGATTCCACTTCAGTAAAGATAAATAATGCAACATTTGCTTAAACCAAGCCTTATCATTGCGGTTAGTGATAGCAAATATAGAATCTTCAGCATTAAATGCGGTGATCATCTGCTTCTGGTGAGATTGCCAATCTTTTAACAATTTAGACAAGTCAGCGACTATATGCCAACCGCTCATTTTGTCTTGATTGATAATCTTTTCCAGAGCTTTAATTTGATCTTTAATAAAGCAATAACTGTAGTTAAATTTAATATAATCCATACACTAAAATATTTAATAATTAAACATAAGAATAACTAAACGTTTTCACCATATATCGCATTGGACAAAATGTCAATAAAATATTTGGAAGTTAAATGTAGCTTGGGGAGTTAGGTGGTGGATTGTTGACTTTGTCTGGTTTTATTGTTTCGGAAAAATATCAAGTTATATGTTTTAGTGAGGTGTTACTCTATTGTCTTTGGCATTTTTTTATGGAAAAGGCTCGTTGTTATGACGAGCCTTGGTGCTTTTTTTTATAACGCTTTAGGGCAGTAGGGGCGACCACGCCGGATCGGACGCGTCAGCCGGAGTAACTACCATACGCTCGTTATAGCCGGTTAAGTCTATGGTGTAGAGTTTGACCGGTGCGTTGCGGCGCGAGGTGCCTTTGTCTTGGCGGAAATACATCAGCACGCGGCCGTTGGGCGCCCATACCGGAGCCTCAACCAGATAACCACTGGCCAATAAACGTTCGCCGCTGCCGTCAGGGTACATTACACCGATGTAAAACTCGCCGTTGGCCATTTTGGTAAAGGCGATGTAGTCTCCACGCGGCGACCAAACCGGTGTGGCATAGCGGCCGGAACCAAAGCTGATGCGGTGGATGTTGGAGCCGTCGGCGTCCATAACGTAAAGTTGTTGGTTGCCGCCACGGTCTGAGTTGAAGACAATTTGTGAACCATCCGGCGAGTAGCTCGGGGAGGTATCAATTGAAGTCGGCGAGGTAATACGTTTGGTTTTGTGGGTTTTTAAGTCCATTTCATAGATGTTGGTTTTGCCGTTGTTGGCATAGCTCAACAAAAGTTTGGAACTATCCGGTGAGAATACCGGTGCAAAGGTCATGCCGGGGAAGTTGCCAACCAAGGTTTGGCGGCCGGTTTCGATGTCTAAAATATAAACCTTCGGTATGGTGCCGGAATAAGACAGATAGGTGATTTTTTGCATATTAGGTGAAAAACGCGGGGTCAAAACCAATGATGAACCGGAGGTCAGGAATTTGTGATTTTCGCCGTCTTGGTCCATGATGGCTAAGCGTTTGACACGGCGGGTGGCCGGGCCGGACTCGGATACATAAACAATGCGGGTGTCAAAGTAGCCTTTTTCACCGGTGAGGCGCTCGTAAATGGCATCGGCAATAACGTGGGCAATGCGGCGCCAGTTGTCTTTGGTGGTGGTGAAGGACTGGCCTTTCATTTGGTTTTCGGCAAAGACATCCCACAAGCGCATTTCAACTTTGAGCTTGTTGGCACCGCTTTCGCTGATGGCGGTTTGAACCAGAGCGTGGGCGTTGATGGCTTTCCAGTCATTAAACTTGGGGGCTTCATTGATGGAGGTGAACTCTTGAATATAGCTGTTTTCGGAAATAATACGGAATAAGCCCGAGCGTTCAAGGTCGGCGATGATGACTTCGCGGATGTCTTCACCGTAATCTTCAACTGAAGGGGTGGCTGCTATCATCTCCGGAAAGGCGAGCGGCAACGGGTCGCTGACGGCGCCGGTAACATCAATCTGGAGTTCGGCTGAGGCCGGACGGACAAACAGCAAAGTGAGCAAAGCAACAAGCAAACAGCGTAATTTCATATTTTTTAATCCATAAATAAAAGAATCCCAGTTGGGGCAAGACTAACAGAATAAAGTTAAAAAAAAGGTAAAAAAAAATACGCTTTCCGCGGTGGAAAAGCGTATGAGGTACGGAAACTTACAGTGCCGGTTTGAGCCGCAGAAATCGGGCAATATGTTCAGGCAGAGGATCCGTACTTTGGAAGCGGTCGAGTTCATCATTCAATTCGCTGACGGATTTGATTTCAACCCAGTGGCGAAAGTCTTGTGGACGAGTGATGATGTAGCGCTTGCGAATCATCTTTTTTAGCTCTTGGCGTTTTTCTACCAAAGCTTTGTTGGTGTACCAACATGCCCAGAGGAAAAAGATCAGAGTAATGACAATGGTAATAATGTGCATTGTGCTCATAGTAATATATTTTTTATAATTGTAATTTAGTATGGAGATTGTTAATATCTATCAGATAATTTGTCAATAGTTTTGAGGGATGAATTTTGAATATTAAGGAATTTAAGGCCGCGTTGAAGCCTTATAAGGCGATTATCGGTTTTGATTATGGGGCGAAAAGGTTGGGAATTGCGGTGTCGGATTTGCTATGGATGGTGGCTACTCCGTATAAGATTTTGTATCGCTCAACTTGGGATAAAGATTTGGCGGCGCTGAAACAGATTATTGATGAAAAAGAGGTGCAGGCCATTGTTATCGGGCTGCCGTTGCAGATGAACGGTGAAGAAGGTCCCATTGCGCAGGAAGTGCGGGAGTTTGCCGCTAAGCTGACGGAGGCTTGGGGGCTGCCGATTTTGTTTTGGGATGAGAGATTGTCATCAGCGGCAGCAGAAAACTTTTTGATTAAAGAAGTTGATTTATCGCGCGCCAAGCGCAAAAAGGTACTTGATGCTTCAGCTGCAGGTTTTATTTTGCAAGGGGCGCTGGATGCCTTGCGCTATGCTTGAGGCGGATTGAAGCTGAGGGCAACAGCCTGCAAGGTGCGCAAAAACAGCTCAGAATCCAGAATATGGTGCGGCGGAACCGGATTGTTGACCAAGTGCTGGATGTCTTTATCTATCTGGGTTAAAGTGGGCAGAAAGCGGCGGCAAAAAGCATAAGCCGAGGCTGATATTAGCTCCGGTGATGAGGTTGGGTAGCCGATTGCCTCCAGAAGCTTGGGAATGGAGGTTTCTTTGCTGCGGCTGCGGCGGTTGTACCACAGGCCAATGCCTTGCTCAGCCAAAAGCTGCCACGGAAAGTGCGAACCGGGGTCGGGTTTGCGCTCGGGGGCAGAATCAGAATGGCCGATGATGTTATATGGGGCAATGTTATAGCGGCTGATAATATCGCGGCTGAGCTCCATTAAAGCTCCGATTTGAACCGAAGGGTAGGTGCTTTGACCAAGCAAAGGGTGCTCCAGCTCAATGCCGATGGAGCGATTGTTTAAGTCAGCTTCACCACGCCATTCTCCGCGGCCGGCGTGGTAGGCCTTGAGGTCTTCAGGGACCATAAGGGTAATATCGCCTCGGGTGGAAATGTAGTAATGGCACGAGGTTTTGGTTTCCATTAAAATAGAGGCAAAAGTTTCAAGCGAAAAAGCGTTGCAATGAAACATCAGCAGGTCAATGCTGCGGGTGCGTTTTTCATAATCCGGCAATAGGTATTGGTGCATTATAATCTCCTATAATTTGCGGCTGTTCATGATGTATTGGTAAGCCTCGTTGATTTCAGCCATTTTGAGAGTATAGCGTTTGATTTCAGCCTCGGAGGCGCCTTGGGCGGAAGCATTGTCTGGGTGCCAGGTCATAATCAGCTCTTTCCAGCGGGCTTTGATTTCGGTATTGCCGGCAGAGGGGGATACCCCTAAAATATCGTAGTAGTTTTGCAACGGTGTACCTGATGATGACGGACGCGGCTGGTAGCGGTCGTAGATGATGTCAAAATTAGAATCGTTGAGCTCAATGATGTAGGCGGTGTTCTTCAAAATATCAAGCTGTTCTTTTTGAATGGAGCCGTCGGCTGAGGCTATCTTGAAGAGGTTGTCGATAATGTTTTCTTTTAAGTCAAGGTTGTCTTTGGCAATGAGCGAGAGTTGTTTGGCGTATTTTTCATAGTCATCGGCGGTGGATTTGGCCTCGTTGAAAATGGCGGCGATTTTGCTGTTTTGGTCATAGGAGAGCTCAAACATTTTCTTAAACGTGCGAATCTCATTTTCACTGACGACGCCGTCGGCTTTGGCCAGCTTGGCCGAAAGAGCCGCCATGGCTTGGACAAAGGCAAATTTGCGGGCCTCGGCAGAGTGGAGGTAGAGCTTGACAAAGTTTATCTTGGACCAAAAGCGCGATAGCAAGTTGAGGCTTAGTTTGTGGCTCAAACGCCCCAAACGGAGGTAGTCGGCAGCAAAACCCAAACATACACCAATGAAAATGAGCAGGTTGGAATGGAAACTAAAGCCGATGATGGCGCCTAAAATCTTGCACCAATGTTGGTTCCAAAAGGTTTCAAACAAGGACTTGAAACGGTTGGCGAAAAGGTTGTTGGGCATATCAAACATAAAATGCCCGAGGATAAACAGGATAATAAAACCCGGAAGCCCAAAGGTGAGCGCGCCTAATAAGCCGCCCCAGATAATGCCGAACAAACTGCCGTCAATGCGGTTGTAGTATTTGTAAAAACGGTAGGGCAGCAAAATGCGGATGTTGTCATCAATCTGGCTCAAGTATTGTTTGATGAGCTTGCGAATGATGGTGCGGTCAATCAAAATATGGCCGAGAAACATTCCCCATAAAAAACCGACGGCTCCGAAAAAACGGAGACCTATGACTGCCAGAGTTAATTTGCCTATCGGAAACATTGGTGTGCTGCTCTTTGTGTTGGTTGGGTTAAAAACATGCTCATTATAACCAAAAACGGATAATTAATAAAGGGTTATAAAATGATGGTTGATAACTCTACCGGAAAGTCGTGGGGAGAGGTAATCAGCCCTTGGTGGGTGTCGCGGCGGTAGCTATACCAGTTGGCGGCATCGGTATAAGTATCAATGCCGGAGTTGATGACGTTGTTAACCCCTAGGTGCAGGAGTTTATCGCGGATATAGCCGCTTAAGTCAAAAAGGTAATGCTCGGCACGGGGAGAGGGGATGAAATAGGCCGCATTAGCTGACGACTGAGCCATAAACTGAGTGCGGACTTCAGCCCCCATTTCAAAAGATGGTTGTTGGATGCAAGGGCCGATGGCGGCGGCAATCGAATCTACTTGGGCGCCGTGTTGGAGCATCAAGTTAAGGGTATTTTCAATCACGCCTTTGAAGGCTCCGCGCCAGCCACCATGGGCGGCGCCGATGACGCTGTGGGCATAATCGGCAAACAAAACCGGTGCGCAGTCGGCAGTGCCGATGCATAAAATAATGTCTTTAGTGGTGGTGACGGCGCCATCAGCGGTGATTTGGTTCATGGAAGGAGAATCGACAAAGACGACATCAGCCGAAACACCTTGATTGAGGCGCAAAAGGCGAGTGGTATCAAGCCCGTAATGCGCGGCGATGGTTTGGTAATTTTGGCGGATATGCTCGGGATTGTCAGCTGAACGGCTGTTGAGGTTGAGGCTAAAATAGCGCCCTTGAGAGGCACCCCCGAGGCGCCCGAAAAAGCAATGTTTGTCAGGGGCAAGATTGGGTGATAACCATTCCATTATAAAAAGCTCCGTCCATAGGCTAAAGGTTCAATGCCAAAGTAAGCAGCTACGGTTTGGCCTAAGTCAGCGAAAGTATCACGCTGGCCGAGGTTTTTGTCGGTAACGGTTTTGCCGAACATTAAGACCGGTACTTGCTCGCGGGTGTGGTCGGTGCCGGCGTAAGTCGGGTCGTTGCCGTGGTCAGCGGTGATGAAGACGATATCATCGTGTTTGAGCAAGAGGCCTAGCTCCGGCAAACGAGAGTCAAAATATTCAAGCCCTTGGGCATAGCCAAGGACATCGCGGCGGTGCCCCCAGAGCATGTCAAAGTCTTCAAAATTAGTGAAGATGAGGCTGTTATCGGGGGCGGAGCGAACCTCGTTTAAGGTTAAATCCCACAAATCTTTTAAGCCGCTGCCGTGAACCTCTTTGGTGATGCCGCGGTGGGCATAGATGTCATTGATGGCGCCGATGGCGATGACGTTTTTGCCGGCGGATTTAAGCTTGTCAAGCAGGGTTTCGCCAAAGGGTTGGGCGGTAAAATCGCGGCGGTTGGTGGTGCGGGTAAATTGGCCGGAGTGCTCGCCGATAAAGGGGCGGGCAATAATGCGCCCGATATTGTAGGGAACAACGTGGCGATAGGCAATTTGGCAGAGGGCATAAAGTTTATCAAGCCCGAAGTATTGCTCGTGGGCGGCAATTTGGATATTGCTGTCGGCCGAGGTATAAAAAATGGGCTTGCCGGTGGCGATATGTTCTTCTCCGAGTTCTTGGATAATCACTGTACCGGAGGCAGCTTTGTTACCTAAAATGCCTTCTAAGCCGGCTTCTTGGCAGATGGTGTTTATCAGCTCAGCCGGAAAGGAGGGGTAAGCAGGTGGGAAATGCCCCCAGCCTTTGAGGTTGGGAAGTCCGGCCAGCTCCCAGTGGCCGGAGACGGTGTCTTTGTCTTTGCTGAGCTCGGACATATGTCCGTATTTGACGCCAAACTGCATAACGCTGGCGGTTTGGGCTCCGACTTCGGGGTAGTGTCCGGAGGCGCCTTTGGCGGCCTCACACAGGCCTAAGCGGTTGAGGTTAGGAATCCTGAGCCCGTGGTTGGCTTGGGCAATGTGGCCTAGAGTGTTGGCTCCATCGTTGTTAAAAGCAGCGGCGTCTTTGGCTCCGCCGATGCCGAATGAATCCATCATTAAGATGATTACTCTTCCCATAGTTTTTGGTCCTTATGAAATTTTTTGAATAATAATGTCTTTGCTGGCCTCAGGTGACTCCGATAAGTGGATGTGGCGGCGGAGTTCTTGGGCGGCTTGTTTCCACGAGGCCTCGTCTTGGGCGTGGATAACCGCTAAAGGATGGGTACGGTCAACAAAGTCACCAATTTGGCAGAAGTCGCTGAAGCCAGTAGCGTAGTCAAGTTTTTGGTCGGGGGTGGTGCGGCCGCCTTTTAGCCCGATGAGGCTTAAGCCGATGTTGCGAGTATCCATAGCGGTAACATAGCCGGAGTATTCGGCAAAAACCGGCTTGATGAAAGAGGCTTGCGGAAGGTAGTGCCACGGTCGCTGGCAGAAATCACTCGGGCCGCCGAGGGCGCTGACCATTTGGGCAAATTTTTCAAGAGCTTGGCCACTGTCGAGGGCTTGGTGTAATTGTTGGCGAGCGGCGGCAAGGTCAGCAAAAGCTCCGCAGCTGACTAAAAGTTCAGCGCAGAGTTCAATGGTGACACGAAGCAAGCGGGAGTCAAGGTTTTGGCCTTGTAGAAATTCAACCGCTTCCATAACCTCAAGGGCGTTACCGACGGTGCGTCCTAAAACTTGGTTCATATCGGTTAAAAGTGCGGAGGTTTTGGTGCCGGCCTGATTGGCGACTTTAACAATCATTCGTGCCAGAGCTTGAGCGTCTTCAAAATTATCCATAAAGGCGCCGTTGCCGCATTTTAAATCCATAACCAAGCAATTGAGCCCGGCAGAGAGCTTTTTGGAGAGAATCGACGCGGTGATTAAGGGAATTGACTCTACCGTGCCGCAGACATCGCGCACGGCATAGATTTTTTTGTCAGCAGGGGCCAGATTGGATGTTTGACCGATGATGGCGCAACCAACTTCACGGACGGTCTTTTTGAAAAGCTCGTTATCAGGAGAAGTATTGTAGCCGGGGATAGAGTCAAATTTATCAAGCGTGCCTCCGGTATGGCCAAGCCCGCGGCCGGAAATCATCGGGACATAAACTCCGCAGGATGCCAGCAGAGGAGCCAGCATCAGGCTGACTTTATCACCTACGCCACCGGAAGAATGTTTGTCAACCACGGGGGCATCAAGTTCTGCCCAGCTTAAAATTTCTCCGGAATCACGCATGGCGGCGGTTAAGGCGGTGGTTTCATCAGCATCAAAGCCGTTAAGGAAAATGGCCATAGTCAGAGCGCCGATTTGGCAGTCAGCAATGCTGCCGTCGGTGATGCCTTGGATGAAAAAGTTGATTTCTTCAGTGCTGAGAGGGTGATGGTCGCGTTTGCGGCGAATAATTTCTTGGGGCAGCATAATCAGTATCCTTGGTTGATGGTGTTGAGTAGAGAATCTAAAAGTGAGCTGGCACCGATGCGAAAGTTTTTGGGTGAAACCCATTTGTAACCCATGATGCCGAAGGCCAAAGTCAGGTATTGTTTGGCGTCAGCGGTGGTCTTGATGCCTCCTGAGGCCTTAAATCCAACATTGCGGCGGCCGGAGGCAATGGTCTCTAAAATGATGTTGGCGGCCTCAGGTGTGGCGGAAACATCAGTTTTGCCGGTCGAGGTTTTGATAAACGAGGCGCCGTTATCAATACAGAATCGGGTGGCATCGGCAATCAGCGATGCGTGCGGAAACGCGCCGCTTTCAATAATGACTTTAAGCGGGGTTTTCTTGGGATTGAGTTCAGCTTTGACGGCATTAAAAAAAGCGTTGCAGGTTTCAAGGTCACCGCTTAAAAAATGCTTGTAGGGTAGGACGGCATCAATTTCGTCAGCGCCTTGGGCCAAAGCTGTTTTGATGTCTTGGCGCATTTGCTCAAAATGGGTGCCGCCGTGCGGAAAATTAACAACCGTGGCTAATTTGACGCCGCTGCCTTTGAGGGCGTCGCGGGCTGTCGGAACAAAGCGCGGATAAACACAGACGGCGGCGACATTGCCGTAAGGGGTTATGGCGCGCTGGCAAAATTTTTCAATACGGGCGTTATTGTCATCTTCATTCAAAGAGGTGAGATCAAGAAGGTTGATGAGCAATTTGGCGGCGGTAACATCATCCATGGGACCTAGGCCTCCTGTAAGTATTGTTTGATGAGGCATTGGAGGTTTTGGGAAGCTTTGTCGGCTTCGGCCAAGGTTTCTTGATGGCTTTGGCTGCCGTCGCGCAAGCCGGTGCCTAAGTTGGTGATGACAGAAATGCCGAGGACTTGCATGCCGCAATGGACGGCGCTGATGACCTCAGGAATCGTGGACATACCGACCGCATCGGCACCGAGAATCCGGAAGGCGTTGATTTCGGCAGCGGTGTCAAAGCAAGGACCCATAACCATAATGTAAACACCTTCAAACAATTTGATATCTAATGAGGCGGCAATGTTTTTGACCTTATGGCGCAAGGCTGAGGTATAAGCATCGCTCATATCGGGAAAACGAGGGCCGAATCGGTCATCATTGGGGCCGACCAATGGGTTGGGAAGATTGAGGTTGATATGGTCTTTGATGAGCATTAATGAGCCGGCCGGCATATCTTTATGCAGAGAGCCGGCGGCGTTGGTGACAATCAGTTGTTTGATACCGAGCTTGGCAAAGCTACGGATGATGGTGGCAATGCTTTGCGGAGAGTGGCCTTCATACAAATGGATGCGGCCTTGCATGCACAGCACCTGTTTGCCGGAGAGCTCGCCGCTGATGAGGCAGCCTTTGTGTCCGGCGACGGTAGAATGAGGAAAACCCTCAATTTCGGTATAAGGAATCGTAATCGGGGCGGAAATTTCATCACCCAGAGAACCTAAGCCACTGCCTAAGATAATGGCAATTTCGGGGTGGCGGCCTTGTAGGCGGGATTTGATTTGGTCGGCGATGTGTTCAATCATTTGCGGAGAGCCTTATCGTTGAAGCCAAAAGGCAGAAGTTGAGCCAAAGAAAGAGTTTTTTGAATACCTTGTGGGGTGCCAAGGTGCACCAGAGTTTCAGGCGTGCCGAACTCGTTGAGGCGCTGGAGGCAGGCTCCGCAAGGAGTGATTAAGTCTTTACCATCAGCAAGGATTACAATCTCTTGGATATGGCGGTCGCCACCGGTTATCATGGCGGAGATGGCGCTTTGTTCAGCGCAGCTGCCGCAAGGGTAGGAAATGTTTTCAACATTGCAGCCGGCGTAGATGCGTCCCTCAGAGCTCAAAATGGCAGCTCCGACCGGAAAACCGGAGTAAGGGGCATAGGCCTGATGGAAGGCTTGGAGCGCGGCGGTGAATAAAGGATGAGATGTGTTCATAACGTTTCCTTTATGTTAATTAAATCTTTATGCTTTTGAGTATATCCTGTCTGTAGGATTTAGCAACGGATATTTAAAAATATCTGAACAAAAGGAGAAAAACTTTGAAAAAGGTTGTGCTTGCCGTTTTGGTCTTGTTGGTGCTGGCGCTCAGTGGCTTGGTGGCTTATGTGGCGATGATGGATTGGAATCAGCATAAGGCAGAAATTGCTAATCAGATTTCGGAGTTGACCGGTAAAAAAGTGGTGCTGCAAGGCAATGTATCAATGTCAATTTTGCCGTCTCCGACATTGTCAGCTGAAAATGTGTTGCTCTATAATAATGAAGGCGATTATAGCACTAAGCCTTTGGCCGAGATTAAAAAGGTTGAGGCAAAAGTTTCGCTCGGCGTGTTGTTCAGTAATAGTTTTGATGTGCAGAGAATCGCTTTAAAAGAGCCTAAGTTGGTGTTTGAAGTTGATAAAGAGCGCCGGCTTAATTGGTTTGGAAATAAGAAAAATAACGAGGCTAAAGAAGCGGTTGATGTGTCTTTGGATAGTTTGACCTTTGAAAAAGCTACGGTACGCTTTATTGAGCAAAATAATGAAATTGATACTACGGTGGAAAATTTAAATGCTGAAGTGATTGCTCAGACGGTGACCGGGCCGTATCGTATTGAGGGAAGCTATACCAAAGGCGACCAGCCGGAAGGGTTTGCGGTGTCGCTCGGTAAAATTGTGGAAGGTATGGCAACATCGGTTAACTTTGTGGTTAATTATCCGGCAACAAAGTCTTATGTGCGTTTTGACGGAACAGTATTTTTGGAAAATAGCAATGTGCTGGGTAGTGCGGTAATAGAATCCGAACAACCGGCGGATTGGGTGAATAGTTTGCAAGATGAGGTTAAAGTAGCACTCGATTATAATCAGCCGTTGGCTGTGTCAGCTGATATTAATACCAATGTATCAAAAATAGATTTATCAAATGTAGTGGTTAAGTATGGCAAAACATCGGGCGCCGGAAATGTGTTGATTCCGTTATTGACGCCGGAGATGAAAGAACAAAAATTGCGGCCCAAAATTGAGTTTGCTTTTGATATGACTGACTTGGATTTGGAGCCGGCAGCATTGTGGCTGGAAAAATGGGGGGAGAAATATAAAAATGGGGCTCCTTATCAACCGGAGAGTAATTTTGATATTATTGGTGATATTAAAGCCATAAAAACTTATTATCGGGGCGAAACTCTTCGTGATATGAGTTTGAGTTTTGATTGGACGGATAATTCTTTGTTGGTGCGGGAGCTTAAGGCTGGATTGTTGAAAGATTCAACACTGAGCCTTAAGGGAAATTTAGCAGCCAAAGAGGCGCGTCCGCAGTATAATGCCGAAGTTGAGTTCGCAACCGGTGAGTTTGATAAGTTATTAGCATGGGCCGGAGTGGAGGTTAATCCAACCGCACCGGCAACTTATCAGAAAGCAATCGGAAAAGCAACATTGAGTGGAAATTTGCAACAGTTGCAGGTGTCACCTTATGAGTTGACTTTGGATAAGTCGGTATTTAGAGGAGATGCCGGATTTGTGTTGGCTACACCGCTGAAGTCTTTTATTGTAGTTAATGTGGACAGTATTAATTTGGATAATTATTTGCCACCGTTAGCAACAAATGAAAGTAAGGATGTGTTCTTGCGACGGGTGTTGTCAAGACTGCACGATTCAGCAACTTTGAGTAAGTTGGATATGCGGTTGATGATGAAGGCGAATCTAGCAATTGTGGAGAATCTGCCGTTAGAAAATGTTGATGTGGCATTAAATTTGGCAAACGGGGCTTTGCAGGTTGAGCGTTTTGAAGTTGGTAATGCGGCTAATGCTAAGGTGTCGTTGAAAGGTGGTTTGAGCGGAATCGGCGGAAAACCGGTGGTCGATAACTTGAGTTATAGTGTGTCGACGCAAGATTTCAGAGCGATGTGTAATAAATTGGAGCTGAGTTTGCCGGATGCAAATTGGCAAGCCTTAAAACGGTTTGCGGCATCGGGAATGTTGCGAGGTAATTTTGATAAGTTTGATTTGAGCTCCAATGCGCAATTGGAAAATATGGACATTAGGTATCGGGGCAATATTGATGTGACCGGAGATACTCCCAGAGTGGACGGAATATTGGAGTTGAAGGCTCCGGATTTTGTGAAAATGTTGAACAATTTTAATATTAAGTATACTCCGCGAGCGTTTTCTTTGGGGTTGTTTAGTTTGAACGCTAACGTATCGGGCGTGTGGAACAATATCCAACTGGTAAATGCAGATATGAATATAGGCTCAAATGTTTTTGCCGGGCAAGCAATTTGGGATAGAACTACCGGAAGAAATAATTTTATGGTTAAAGCCAAAATCAACAAATTTGAGTTTGACCAGTTTGGTAGTGATACGCAGGCAGAAAACCGAGTAAGTTTTCAGGATGGAGGAAGCAAAGCGGTAGAGTTTTTGCGTAAGCCATATTGGGCCAAAGACAGAATCGATTATGCTTTTATGAGCAGCTTTGATATGAGCGGTGAGTTTGAGCTGGATACCATGACCTGGCAAGGGCAAAAATTTGACGGGGCTAAGTTTGAACTAAAATTGGTAAACGGAAAGTTGGATATCAGCAATTTTGTTGCAAAGTATAATGGCGGAGGTTTAAGCGGAAAAGTGACTTTGCAAGCAGCAGCGGCTCCGGAGATAAGTGGAGAAATTAAACTTACTAACCAACCCGTGCAGAAGGCTATGTTAGTTGGTAAAAAATATGGTTTGGAAGATGGTTCGGCTAATTTGGAGGTGGTTTGGAGCTCTTCGGCGGTGTCGGAAGAGGCGTTTATGCAAGCATTAAAAGCCAATGTGAAGTTTGAGCTGATAAATCCGATTGTAAAAGGGTGGAATTTAAATGCCATATTAGCGGATTTAACTAAACGTTCTCAGGGTGAAGGTGTGGCTGAGAAAGTACAGTCTTTGTTGCAGAGCGGGCGAACCAATTTTGACAGCTTTAAGGGTGTGTTGAGTATTGATAAAGATCGTTACTCTGTTCAAGATGCCGTATTTGTAGCTAAGAATTATATGGTGGCTATGAAGGCTGAAGGAAATGTGGCCGCTTGGGATGGAAAAGCTGATTTCAATGTGACTTGGGAAGATGCTAATGCCAAAATTCCGGGGTATGGATTTGAAATGAGCGGAAGTTTGGAAAGCCCTGCTTTGACGGTCGATGTAGCAAAAATTCAGAATCTGTTTCAAGAGATGCAAGCTAAAAAAGAGGCCGAACAGAAGGCTAGAGAGCAAGCCAGATTAAATAACTTAAAACAGATGATGGCTACACAACAAACCAGAGCCGTATTGTTGCGACGCAAGATTAATGATGAGATTTTGCCTTTGTATAAGCAAAGAAAAGAGCTTGTCAGTGATGAGCAGGCGCAGAAGGATTTAGGGGTTATTAATGATAGTATTCAAAAGCAACTGAAAATTTTAGATGACGTTAATACTTTGGCGATGACTCCGGAGTTTGATGAGGCTTTTGTGAAAAAGTTGGAAAAAGATAATGACGGAGTGGAAAATGTGTCGGCAATGTATGCGGTCGCGATTGATGATGTTTATAAAGCCGGTTTGATGCGCGAAATTAAACAAATGGGCGATGTTAACGATAAAACGCGTACGAATATTAAGTCGGAATATGATAAGTATTTGGAGGATTTTAAGCAGTTTGGTAAAAGGTTGGAAAAAGTCGGTAGTGTGTTGCAGTTGGATAAAACGGCGACTATCGTTAACCTGAAAGTATCTGCGGAAAATAGTATGAAGTCAGTTGATGCGATGAGTGCGAATGTCAATAAAATTGTTAGCTCAGCTAATGAGACTGATGATGTGAAGGCTTGGGAAACCATAAAGAAAGATGTGGCAGATAAACAAAAGGCAATTCAGGAAGTGGGAAGTAATATGCAGAAAACTTTGGGGGCCTTGTTTAAAGAAGCTGAAAAATTGGTTAGGGCTGAGGAAGAGTGGTTTGAGGCTAGAGAAAAAACGGCAGCCAGAGAAAAGAAAGTCGCTGAGAATACCAGCAAGATTTCGGTGGATGCTACCGGAAAAACCACAACCTTTGTGCCGGATATTGAGGAACTAGAAAAAGCCGAAAAAGAGGTGAAAGAAGAAAATATTCCGGTACTCGATTTTTCAGGAAAAGTGCGACGCGATGATACACCGGTAAAAAGTGTTGAAAAAGCACCTAAAAGCGGTTTGATAACTGAGAGTGACGGAAGCAGGGTTGATACCGGTGGAAAAATCAGTCGAGATTAGTTGGGAGAAATGCGTATTTATGCTTGGTTAGTTGTATTTTATATGCTACTATAAGTATTATTAGACATACTGCTTAGAGGAGTTGTTAAAATGCCTACAAAACCAGAGGTTTGTATTTTGCCGGTGGCGGGATTGTCAACGCGTAATCTGCCGGCAACTAAAGTGATTCACAAAGGTTTTTTGACCCTGCATGGTAAGCCGATTATCCAGTATGCGGTTGATGCTTGTGCCGCAGTCGGGATTAAGGAAATTATTTTTATTTACAGTGATGAAAGCGGAAAGGATTTGTTTGAACGTTACTTTAAGGCTAATCCGGTGTTGGAGCAGCATTTGCGAGAGCAGGGTAAGCATGATTTACTGCACAGTTTGCAGGCAATTATTCCGCAGGGAATGAAGTTTTCTTTTGCCAGACAAGCCGAGCCTAAAGGTAACGGTCATGCCATTTTGATGGCAAAAGAGCTGGTTGGTAAGCGTGATTTTATGGTGATGTGGCCAGATGACGTATATATTAACTTCCATGGTGAGGGAATCCTGAAACAGCTGATTGATGTGTATATGGAAACCGGCGGAATGGTTGAAAATATTATGGAATTTCCGCGGGAAGAAATGGTGCGCTATGGGGCTTTGGTCGGTGCGGTGCGTGCCGGTAGAATCGTGAAAGCCAGCGGTTTGGTCGAAAAGCCCAAGTTGGAAGAAGTACCTTCAAATTATGCCAGTATGGGACCATATATTCTGCCTAATGTGTTGATGGATATTTTGCCGGAAGTACGCAAAGGGACTAACGGAGAGATAAACCTGACTGATGCGATGGAGTTGGCGGCACAGCGCGGTGTGCCTTTGCACGGAGTGTTGTGTGATGCGGTGCGCTTTGACTGCGGAACAACCCGAGAGCTGGAAAAGTCAAATATAAAATTGTCAATTATGCAAGATGCCGAGCTGAGGGCTTGGGCGCGAGAGATTGTTGACCATATGGTGGTATAAAAAACAAACCCCCGGTTCTTGAAAAAGAACGGGGGGTGTTTTTTTAGTGAGCTGCGGCGGTTTCAAACCTTTTGACCAGCACTTTGATACGCGAGGTCTTTTCTGGAGTGAAAGGAGTCAGCTCTTTGTCTCCGGGACAAGTCATACCTCCGGCAGCCAGATAGCTGGATAGCTTGTAAAGTATGGGTTGGTATGTGCCCTGTTTAATGAGCTCGTTTGCGAGTTCTTCCAGCATATCCAAAGTGGTGTTGCTGATGTAGCGACCGTTGATGGTGCTGTAAATAATTACACCAAATTCAACTATGCCAAGTTTCTTGGCGATTTGAATGACTCTTTTGCCGGCTAGTTTTTTTATTGTATTGTCGGCCAATTCGCCATTAGCGGCTTTGAGTTTTTTACTGTTGAAGTCTGATGCGCACATCAAAAGGTTGGTAACGCGGTCACGATAAATCATGTATTCTTCAACAGAAGAATACGAGGTGGCCTCGTTAAAACGTTGCACCAAATCAGCGCTAACCTTTGTGGGGTCAGATACTGCCTCTTGGATTTCTTGGGTCAAGGCGCGGATGCTAGCCATACGCTTTTTAATCTCTTTTGCTTTTTCCTTTTCAGCTTCCTGCTTAGCCTCGAGAGCCTTGATTGCCTCAATTTTAGCACTGTTGTCTTTTTTGATCTCGGAAACCTTAACACTAATTTTTTTTGCCATAATTGTAAGATTTATTTAAATAATTATATGTTATCCTTTATATAATAGACAAAAAATACCTTTATGGCAAGTGTTTTTTTGCTTTAAGGGCAAAAAAATCATAGAAATGGGATAGAAATGATGGAAAAAAAGCTTAAAAAAATAATTATCGGAGCCGTAGTGGTGGCCTTGGGTGGAATTTATATGTTCGGTGATGAAAAGAAAACCGATGAGTATATTACCAAAAAAATTGAAAAAGGTGATATTACCGAGAAAATTACCGCTACCGGTACGATTAATCCAATCTCTACCGTAAATATCGGTACGCAAGTGTCAGGTTCTATCTCTGAAATATTGGTTGATTATAACACCAAGGTGGTGAAGGGCCAGCTCTTGGCGCAGATTGATCCGGCTTTGTTTGAGGCTACGGTTGCGCAAAAGCAGGCGGCGCTCAGTATTGCCAAAGCGCAGGTCGATGTGGTGAAAAACGATATCGTGTATTATAAAAAACATTTGGATCGTATTAAAAAGCTTAATTCATCAAAGTATTCAGCGGACGCAGAGTTGGAATCGGCTCAACGCGATTATGATAATGCAACCGTCCAGTTGGAGCTGAGAGAGGCTGAGGTTAAGCAGGCCGAGGCGGCTTTGCAGGCGGCAGAAATTGATTTGAAATATACTAAAATCGTTTCTCCGGTTGATGGAATCGTCGTATCTAAAGAGGTGGAAGTCGGGCAGACGGTGGCGGCAAGTTTCCAGACGCCGACCTTGTTTAATGTGGCCGAAGACCTGACTAAAATGCAAATTGAAACCTCAGTTGTGGAGGCTGATATTGCCAAAGTTAAAGAAGGGCAGACGGTGGAGTTTAGCGTAGACAGTTATCCTGATGAAATATTCTATGGAATCGTGACCCAAGTACGCAATGAGGCGATTACAACCTCAAACGTGGTGACTTATGAGGTGATTATTGAAATTGACAACAAGGATTTGAAGCTTAAACCGGGGATGACCGCTAATGTGGAGATTATTACGGCAGAAAAGCTCGGTGTATATTTGGTACCCAATAAGGCTTTGCGCTTTTATATTGAAGATGAATACGGCTTGACCAAACGCTACAAAGACAAAGGTTTGTGGGTGTTGCAAGACGGTGTGCCAATGCGAATCTCGATTAATGTCGGGGTGGCCGATGATGACAGAACCGAGGTGTCTTCCGATATGCTGAATGAAAACCTCAATGTGATTTTGGCCAAGAAGGAGCAGCTTACGGCTAATAAAGGAAACACCAGAATGAGGATTAGATAATGCCGTTGATTGAGGTAAAAAACGTCAAAAAAAGTTATTTGGTTGGGGATATGAACCTTAATATCCTCAAAGGAATATCGTTAGAGGTGGAAAGAGGTGAGTTTGTGGCGATTATGGGACCTTCAGGTTCAGGGAAGTCGACATTTATGAATATCCTTGGTTGTTTGGATAAGCCAACCTCAGGGCGATATGTGTTGGATGGAGTAGATGTTAGCAAAATGAAGCCTGACCAGCTGGCCGAAATTCGCAATAAAAAGATAGGCTTTGTCTTCCAAGGGTTTAATTTGTTGTCGCGGACGTCGGCCGTGGAAAACGTCGAGTTACCAATGATTTATGCCGGAGTACCAGCCGAAGAGCGTTTTGAACGCGCCAAAAAGGCTTTGGAAAAAGTTGGGCTGAAAGAGCGAATGTTCCATCAGCCAAGCCAGCTTTCCGGAGGACAGCAGCAGCGTGTGGCTATTGCTCGTGCCATTGTTAATGAGGCACCGATTATTTTTGCCGATGAGCCGACCGGTAATCTTGATACTAAGATGAGTATTGAAATTATGCGTCTGTTTCTGAAACTAAATGAGGAAATGGGGCGTACCATTATTTTGGTTACGCATGAAGAAGATATTGCTCAATACAGCAAGAGAATCCTCCGCGTGGTGGATGGTGAAATACATTCCGACGAAAAAGTGCTCAACAGATTGACGGGAGCTGAGTAGATGATTAATGTGGCGATGATTTCAAGTATTGCTTTTCGGGCGATTAAGGCTAATAAACTGCGCTCTATTTTGACCAGCTTGGGTATTATTATCGGTGTGGCGGCAGTGATCGTGATGCTGGCTGTGGGGCACGGAGCGCAAATATCTATCCAGAATGATATGAAGTCAATGGGCTCAAATATTATTATCATTCGCTCTGGAGTAGCGACATCAAGTGGAGCTCGCAGCGGGCATGGTGCAAAGCCGACAATGAAGAAAAGCGATGGTGATGAAATCCAACGCCGAATCCCCGAAATTAAGCTGGCGGCGCCGGTATTGGAAGAAACTGCGCAGATTATTTATGGCAATGCCAACTGGTCAACCTCAGTGACCGGTACCGATAGTCGTAATTTTCAGATTAAAGAGTGGGACTTGGCCTATGGGCGATTGTTTAGTGATACGGATATTAAAAATTCTGCCAAAGTTACGATCCTTGGGCAGACCGTGGTTAAAGAGCTGTTTGGCGATGTGGACCCGTTGAACCGAACGGTGAGGATTAAAGGTTTACCGTTTAAGGTTATCGGAGTGTTGGAAACCCGCGGGCAGAGCACTAACGGAATCGACCAAGATGATGCGGTGTTTATTCCGATTACCACAGCGCAGAAAAAAGTTATGGGGATTAAGTTTCCGGATCAAGTGAAATTTGTGATGTTGCAGGCGGTTGACTCGCAAAGCACTTATACCGCGCAAGAGGAAATCAGGCAGTTGTTGCGCCAGCGGCATAATCTGGGTGACAATAAAGATGATGATTTTGTGATTCGTAACTTGACCCAAATGATGGAGATGATGGAAAGCTCAACCAAGGTAATGACGATTTTACTCGGATCAATAGCCTCAATCTCGCTTTTGGTGGGTGGTATCGGTATTATGAATATTATGTTGGTATCAGTGACGGAGCGCACGCGTGAAATTGGTATCAGAATGGCCATCGGGGCCAAGTCTTGGGATATTCGGTGGCAATTTTTGACAGAGGCGTTGGTGTTATCGCTTATTGGCGGAGTTGTGGGAATTTTGGTTGGTTTAATCGGCACGGAGTTGGTGGCGCATTTTACCTCTCTGACGCCGAAAATAGCTTTGATTTATGTGTTGTTGCCGTTTTCTTTTGCGGGGTTGGTCGGGTTGTTCTTTGGTTTTTATCCGGCGTATAAGGCTTCGTTATTGAATCCGATTAATGCATTGCGCTATGAGTGATGAATTTGCAAAACCCTTATCATACTGGCAGATTTGCTCCTTATGTACCGCTTGTTGTACACTGCGTCGCAAATCTGCGGCGTAGCATAAGGGTTTATCAAATTCTTGGATTCCATTATTTAAAAGGCTCGACACAATGTCGAGCCTTGGCAAACGGGGGCAAACGGGCGCCGTTTGATCCGCTCAGTTAGCGGTAGCGAGATTGGGGCAGAGGAAACGCGATGCTCAAGCTGGGGCAGCTTGACCCCATCAGTTACCGGTAGCTTGTGCGGAGTTTTAATTAGTCGCGATGCTCAAGCTGGGGCAGCTTGACCCCATCGGTTTGCGGTAGTTGGTGCGGTGCCCCAAAAGTCGCAATGCTCAGATTGTGCTTGCAGATAGCACGATATCTCCTTATTAAGTCTATGATTTAGCCCTTCTAAAAATATCCAAACACCTAAATATCAAACTCTTGGCTTCCATATTTGAGAGGCTCGTCAGTGCGACGAGCCTTTGGTGCGAGGAAGTACAAATATTTTTATTAATGACCGTTATGTTCAGCCCAGGTACCACAACGGGAACATGGACATACAGGATGAGGATCTCCAAAGTATCCTAATTGTACTACATATAATCCTTGTTGTCTGCATATTGAGCCTGCAATATGATCTTCTATTAGTCCTCTTTCGGAGCATATTCTGGTACATAAACTTCCACCGGAACTTGAGCTGCTACTTGAAGAATAGCAAGAATCGCAGCATCTACGTGAGCCACCACATCCATCAGAGCACCAATGAGTACCACAAGAGCAGCCGGTTTCATCACGAGAAGGGGTGCAACAAGCTTTACAGCTTGAGTATTTAGTGACACCGTTCCATGTACAAGATGAGGCTCCGGCTGCTTTGCCGCAATCACAAGATTTGTAATTGGACGGACATTTACAACTTTTATATTTACCCCCGCAAGCCGTACCTACTCCTTGCAAAGGAGTAGGACAAGATACAAGGTCAGAACGGCAGACGCATTTGTCAAAATAAGTGGGGTCATAAGGACATTTTTTGTTGATGACTTGTACGGAATTGCAAGTTCCGGTTTGAGTATATCCGTCTTCTTTACAGCCGCGGCCATTGTCAAGTTTACAAGAGGCGTATTTGCCGTCGCAGCTCTCTCCGACCCCATAATAAGGTTTGGTACAAGTGACTAATCCGGCTTTACAAACACATTTTTCAAAATAAGAGATGTCATAGGGGCAGTAGTTTTGGGGAACTTTAAGCGCAGGACAAGAGGTGAGCTTATAACCTTCTAGTTCACAGCGTTTTCGATTATCGATCGTCCAATCTTCATCGCCGCCGCTTGAAGATGAGCCACTGCTGCTTCCGCTCGGATTGCCTCCCGATGAACTGTTATCCGTGGTATTAGCTCCGCCGTATTTGTTGCCACTACAATTCCCCGTATCGGTTACAAAACAGACCGCCGCGGTCAGCGCTCGGTTTCCGGTATCTTGTTCCCGTATTTCTAAGCTCGCCACCGAGGCGGTGGGGCCATCAGCTATCGCCAGAGAGATAGGGGCAAAGGAGGCGCGATGCTCAGATAGTGTTTGTGGCAAATTGGAAGAGGAAAGAAGTTGAGAATGAGAATCGAGGTGTAGAAGGTGTGTGTGTTCCAAAACAGCTGCGGTATTCAGTCCTCTATATTTAATCACTCCGAATGATGCCGCCGATGTTTGTTCCACTCCTTTGGATGTGTGTGTGAAGATAAACTCTTTCTCACCCTCGGAGATGTTAGCTTGTGCCAATGAGCATAAGCTAAAGTATGATATGGATACCAGTAAACAATTGCGTATTTTCATCATAATATCTCCTATTATAAACTTCTTTCCTACGAATCTTATAATAGCAAATATTTTGATGTTTGTAAATAGAAAATTAAATAAAGTGGCTAAAATTTATTAATAAATTGTATTTTAGATGGGAATTAGCTTCGATAAGTTTTGAGAATGGGCTGCTTTAGTAGCAAGCGTATTTGCCACCGCAGGAAAAGCTACTCGGAGTTTTATTCATCGTATAGCATTCGTCAATGGAGTAGATGTATTCTTCCGGGCAGCAATCTTTGTAATAATTGAGGTTGTCTGGACAAGGATTGGCCGGATAAAAACCGCTATCGCAATGGGTAATGGTGTAGCCTTGGTCGGCACAGCTGTTGCCTCGCCCGCCGTAGAGCTTGCTGCGGGTGGGAGTGCCGCCGTACCAATTGTCGTTATAATAGCTTTCCCCGTCTTCAACTATAAAGCGGACTCCGGCTTGCGAATCAAAGCCGCACAAAATTAAACCGGCAAGCAAAAACGGGCTAAAATATTTCATTATAAATTGTCCTGAGTCAGAATGTTTTGTCAGGGGGAGTATAGGAGGAATTTAATCTTAACGCAACTGATATTTTCCCCATTTACAGAAGAAATATGAGGGGATGCGTGTGCAAATTGATAATATGCTACTGTTGCTTGATTTGTAAGGACATACGCAGCAGAGCGTCTTTTTGTTTGAGTTTTTGTTTTTTCAACTCGTTAATTTTGATGAGGTTCTTCCAGACGTGCTGTTCTTCCTGACGAATAGCAGCTTCCAGATAGGCGTGTTGAACTTTGAGGCTCTCCATACCGATTTGCAGATTTTCCATGGGCAGTTCCTCCGCTTGAAACGCTAATAATTGAAGTATAATTGAGTTTTTTTTAGTTGTAAATAATTCATTGCATAACAGCTTGATTTTTTTAGATATATACGGAGTGTTTGTGTATAATTCGGTTTGTTTATTTGAGGATTATCGTAAAGGTAGTATTCTCATCTATACACAAGGAGGTATGTAATATGCAAAATATGGATTGGTATCATGCTTTGGTTAAGCCGGCGTTGACCCCGCCGGATGCTTGGTTCGGTATTGTATGGCCGGTGCTGTATGTGATGATGGCATTGGCTTTGGTTATGATATTAGTGAAATTGTCAGGCAAAGAACGTGTATATGCGGCGGCGTTATTTTTAATTCAATTAGGGCTTAACTTTAGTTGGTCTCCGTTGTTTTTTGGAGCGCAGAATATTGCCGGAGCTTTGGCTTTGATTATTGTTTTGTGGGTGGCGTTGTCAGCTACGGTTTGGTGCTTTTTTAAGTATTATAAACCGGCCGGTTGGATGATGGTACCGTATTGGATTTGGACAAGCTTTGCGGTATATTTGAACTGGGGGATTTGGCGCTTGAACCCATAAGCTGAATAATAACTCTGAACAGCGGTATGATATTAATTTTGCCGCTGTTTTTTTATGCTTTATTAAGATGATTGTGGTATGGCTGAGCTAAGTTATGTTTAAGGGAGATAGGTTTATGTCTAAAGCTGATCAAAATGTATATCCGGAAAGTTATGTCCCATTGATGACGGCGCGCCAGAAGTTGCCTGCATCAGAAACATCTTTTATGATTAATTTGCTGGCTATGGCGGCGGCATTTGTGATTGTAATAGCAATTAAAATTGCTAATTTGGGGCTGTCAACACCAGTGGTATTAGCCGTGTTTGCCGGTGTTATGTCGGCAATGGTTTGGACTTTGGAATATATTCGATATGGCAAAAAATCATTTGCGCAAAAATGGATGTGGCGTCGGAAGGTAAGCTGGAGCCGTGTGGGGTTTAAGTTGGCTGGCTTAGCCTGTGTGTTTGCGGTATTGGCTTTTGGGTATTGGGTGTTGCCGGTATATAAAGACCAGTTGTTTGTGACTTATTTGGAGGTGTTGCGTCAAGGGTTTGTTTTTCTGGTATTGGTAAGTGTGTTGTATTTTATACTCATGGATAAAATTGAAGAACAACCAGAAAATGCTTATTGGCAATTGGGGCGTTGGTTGACGGGGCATCGTAAAGATGCGCATAAGCCCGAGATGGTAGAATTATTTAGAGGATGGGGGGTAAAGTTTTTTTATTTGGCGTTGATGATGCCTTATTTTTGTATTAGGTTGGATTGGTTCTTGAAAGCTGACTTTAGTCGGATGTTTGATTATCCTTATAATATTTTCCATTATTGCAATGAACTGGTGTTTTTGGTGGACTTGGCCTTTGCGGCAACCGGATATATGATGACTTTTCGGCTGTTTAATACCCAAATTCGCTCCAGCGAGCCGACGGTGCTGGGGTGGTTGGCGGCTTTGGCTTGTTATTGGCCGTTTTGGGCAGATGTATTTGGGCGGTATTATTTTGCTTATAATACCGGAGTGTCATGGACGCAGGTGTTTGCCGGAAATGAGGCGATGTTTATGTTGTGGATGGGGCTAATTTTGCTTTGTGAAACGATTTATAGTTTGGCAACAGTAGCGCTTGGTTTGCATTTTTCAAACCTGACGTATCGCGGTTTGGTTAGCGGCGGGCCTTATGCTTATACCAAGCATCCGGCATATGTGTTCAAAAATATTTCGTGGTGGTTGATGTCGATGCCGTTTTTGGCGTGGAGCGAAGATCCGGCTTTGGCGATTAAAGGTTCCTTTTTGTTGTTGGGGCTTAACGGTTTGTATTATCTGCGAGCCAAGACTGAAGAAAACCACTTGTCCCATTATCCGGAATATGTGGAATATGCTTTGGCGATGAACCAGAAAAGTATTTTTGCTCCGGTGGCTAAGCTGTTGCCATTTTTGAAATACAAGGCGCCAGAGAAGTAATAAAAAAGGGAGGAAGTGCTAAAACTTCCTCCATTTTTTTGGGGTTATTGCCCGATGAGTTGGAGCCCGCAGAGGTTATTGACACAGTCGGAGCAAGAGTCCGGGGCGACAATCAGTCCATCCATATTTTGGAAAGCTTGGAAAACTTGTCGGCAGTTTTCTTGCGGAAGGTCAAGATAGATGATGGAGAATAATTGCCCATCGGTAGAGATGTTGACCGCGCCGCCAAAAGGGTTGACCAAATAATCCGGTGAGGAGCCAAACATATCACTCGGGGCGAGTTGGTAGGTTTGGGCGGCTGCATTGTTGAGCCCTTTGTATGAACCGGTCGGGGCATAAAAGCGGCGGATGTTGGTAACCAGAGTGCTGATTTGGTCAATCGTATTATTGGTTTTGTAGGTCAGAGAGGCTTTAGAATAGCCGCTGATGATTCCCATGGCAAGGATAGATAATATCGGCAACAACAAAAAGATTAGCATTGAGGCCAAAAAGACTTTGTATTGATGCGGGGTTTCTGCCGGCAGAGGTGAGCCGTAAGCGTTGGTTTCGGTATAGCTCTTTTTGCATAACCAATAAATGATGGTAATAAAGCTGATGAGGTAGGCCAGCGAGCATATCAGCATAGCAGAGGCAATAAATGGTTTGCCGAGAACGGGAATAAGCAGGGGGAAAATATAACTCAAAATCAGCAACAACGGAGGCACAAGCAGATATATGCCGCGTTTGTTGATGTCATGCAGGCGGCGTACACCAACGCTGAAAAACGGAATAATGACAAACAAGGTATAGAGGCTGGAGAAAAGGGCATACTCGTTAGTAAAATAGTCAACCAAAAGCATAAGTATGGTGACTATGCTATTGATAAAAAAGAAACTCCAATATTCGTAGCGGCTGGTGCGCCCTTTGAAATTGAAGTAGTTGCGGATAACGGATTGGTAGCATTGGAGAACATTAGTCGGGTGTTCTGCCGAGGGAAGAGTTTTATCCATAAGGCAATCTCCTGATAAATAAGTTAGCTCGATTGGAGATATGATATAACAAAAGGGAGATAATGCAACGGTTATTTGATTTTCTCCAGCTCTCCTCATAGTCAAACTTCCTACTGGAAGTTCGAGAAACTTATACAATACACCATAAAAAAACCTCCACAAGGGAGGCTTTTTTATGGTCTAGCGACGTAAGTTTCGCTTATAAATAAGCTCAACAACTCTGCTTCGGTCAATCGTTTTATAACCTTAGCTTCGGTTGCTATAAAGCTTCCCTCGCTAAGTAACAAAACGTTTCACCATACAAAAAAAGGCTCCATCGGGAGCTTTTTTTATGGTCTAGCTACGTAAGTTTCGCTTATAAATAAGCTCAACAACTTCGCTTCGGTCAGAGTACCTGTAACATTTGTTTTGCTCGCTGTCGCGGCTTCACAAATTAACAGGTTCTTTTCACCAAATTAAAAAAAGACCCGTTGGGGGCTTTTTTTAATTTGGTGCCCTGAAGAAGACTGACCTGCGGTTTGCTAAAGCAAATCCTCGGCCGCTTCGTCGTCGCTCGGCTTACGCCTCACCGCGATACTCCCGTCTTCTGGCTTCTAAATTTTTGTTATACAAAAATTAAGGCGCTGCGGTCATTCGTTTTGTAGATTTCGCCAGCAAAGTTTACATTTTGCTGGCTTAATAACAAAACTTCACCTGTCGTCATCAAATAACCGGAGCAACGGTTATTTGATTTTCTCCAGCTCTCCTCCTAGTCAAACTTCCTACTGGAAGTTCGAGAAACTTATACAATGCACCATAAAAAAGCCTCCGCGAGGGAGGCTTTTTTATGGTCTAGCTACGTAAGTTTCGCTTATAAATAAGCTCAACAACTCTGCTTCGGTCAATCGTTTTATAACCTTAGCTTCAGTTGCTATAAAGCTTCCCTCGCTAAGTAACAAAACGTTTCACCATACAAAAAAAGGCTCCATCGGGAGCTTTTTTTTGTATGGTGCCCTGAAGAAGACTCGAACTTCCACTGGCTGAGCCAACATGCACCTGAAGCATGCGCGTCTACCAATTCCGCCATCAGGGCAACGTCTATCCTTCTATAATATTTTTTTATAAAAGGCAAGGACTTTTTTTAAATTATTTTATCCAGATAGCCATAGGAATCCAGCAATAAGGCACTGCCTAAAATAATCCGATATATGACAAAAGGCAAAAATGTGGATTTCTTTAACCACCACATCATTATGTAAATCGCTAATATCGAAGCTATAAATGAATAGGTGATGCCGTCAAAGGCACTCAATAAGGTTGCGGTTTGGTGCGTGGTTATTAACTCATAGGCTACTAAACAGCCGGCTCCGAATATCGTCGGAATGGATAGCAACATTGAAAACTTAGCAGCTTCGCGACGCTCCATCCCCAAAAAACGCGCCATCGTAATCGTACTGCCGGAACGGCTGGTGCCGGGGATTAAGGCTAAGCATTGCGCTAAACCGATTAAAATCGCATCTAAAACCGTTAAATGCTCAACTTTGCGTACCGTAAGCCCAACATAATCCGCTATGTAGAGTAAAATACCAAAACACAAAATCGTCCAGCCAACTATGCGGGTACTGCGCAGCCATTCCATGCCATATTCTTTTAGCAATAAGCCGGCAATAACTGCAGGTATCGTGGCTATAAAAATTAACCAAAACAGGCGGCTGCCGTTGTTGCTGAAATTGGGAAGAAAGCGCGTCTTGAATAAGCCTTTGATTATCTCCCAAATAGTATCGGAAAAGTAAATCATGACCGCAATGATGGAGCCAACGTGGACAGCTACGTCAAGTGCTAAGCCTTGGTCGGGAAAAGTGGTGAATTTGGAAAATAAAATTAGATGTCCGGAAGAACTAACCGGCAAAAACTCGGTTAAACCTTGTAAGATGGACAGTAATAAAATATGGATATCAATGGTCATTTCTTTTCTCTAGTTCTTGGTCATAAGGGCATTAATGATTCTTTGTTTTAAAGCGCTGGGTGAAATTGGTTTAACCAGATATTCTTTAATTCCCAGACGTTTGGCATCTAAGACAGTTTTTTCTTGTGTGTCAACTGTTATCATAATGATGGGGATATTATCCAGAAGTTGACTTTCATTCTGTTTTACCTGTTCAACGAACTCGGTACCGCTTTGTTCGGGCATTATTTGGTCAAGCAAGATGATGTTAATAGGAAAATTGTTTAAAATTTCGCGGGCTTCATCAGCATTGGCGGCTTCTTTGACGTTCTTGATGCCGATTTGCAGCAAGGCCGTCTTGATAAAGGAGCGAGAAAAACGGTCGTCATCAATAATCAAGCCGCAGATGGTGGAGAAAAGTTCAGGTTGTGGTGAAGTATCCATGGGGTATCTCCTTAATTTTGGGCTACAATTGAGAGCAAAGTTTAGAATTGTTTAAGTCTAGCAAAGACTGGGGATTGATACGCGTGCCGTTGTGTGAGGCCCCCCAATGCAGATGGGGGCCGGTGGCTCGGCCGGTTTGGCCAACAGTGGCGATAATATCTCCTTGAGCAACGTGGTCCCCAACTTTGACTTTGGTATCTTTGAGGTGGGCATACATAGTTTGCAGGCCATTGCCGTGGTCAATAATAACCATATTACCGCTGTAAAAAAAGTCTCCACCGCTGAGGGTGACGATGCCTCCGGCAGAGGCCTTGACCGGTGTACCTTCAGGTGCGGCTAAGTCCATACCGCGGTGAGGACTCTTGGGGTGGGTGTTGATGACGCGTTGGCCGCCAAACTCGCCACTGACGCGGTATTTATCCAGCGGCATTATAAAACCATCAAGCCAGAAAGATTGGGTTGCAGGGGTTGTGGCCAAGGCGTTATTAACACTTTGGTTTTCACGCAGAATCTCGTCCATATCTTCTTGCTTGGGGGTGACTTTACGCTCGGCAACGCCGTTAATGCGTTGAATGTTCCAAGGAGTTTTGGAAATTGTGAAGGTATAACGATCCGTAGGGTAGTTCATTTCGTCATTTTGGTGCAAAATGGTCAGCTTTTGGCTGATGTCGGCGTCGCGGTCAAGTGCTAAGAGAAAGTAGCCTTCATTATTAAACGGCTGCTCCTTGCCATTGAGCAGAACTTGGTGAAGATTGCTATCTTTGCCGAGCAAGAGGTTGCCCTGAGCACGGTGTCCGCAAATTTCTAAAGCTTGGGAACTGAAGCTGAAAAGCAAAAAGCTAAAAGTTAAACAAATCACCTTGTAAGTCATTTTTTTTCACCACGGGTCGAGTTTTGATACTGCCGTCCGCAAAACGGATTTCTAACGCGTGGCTCTTTTGTGCATCAGTAACGGAGTAAACCGTCTTTTGATTATTGTCTTTGACCCAAGCAAAGCCACGCCGCAAAACCGAATCTACGGATACTGACTCTAGTCTAAGGGATAAATTCTTTAAATTTTCTTGATTTTTTTCAAGAATATTCTGAATTAAGTAAGGGCGGAGGTTGTTGTGCTCGATTAAAGTTTGTTTGGCGGCAACTAAGTTTTTGAAAGATAAGTGCAGTCGTTCAATGCGGTCATCAAAGCGCTGGGTGTATTCCTGCAGGATTTGGGACAAGTTAGGAATGCCGCGGCTTAGGCCTTCAACCTTGGTTTGGTAGTTGCTGAAATAGCGATGAATGGCGTTAAGCATTCGGGTTTGGGTGGTGGACAAGCCGGCTTCAAGCTCGGCTTTGACCGGAACAGCAAACTCGGCGGCGCCGGTGGGGGTGGGGGCGCGGACATCAGACACGTAGTCAATCAGCATAGTATCGGTTTCGTGCCCAACGGCAGAGATAATCGGAATCGAGGAGTTATAAACGGCGCGAATCACGACTTCTTCGTTAAAAGGCCATAAATCCTCAAGGCTGCCGCCGCCGCGGGCAACGATTAAAACATCAGGGCGAGTGATGGGGCCATTAAGCGGAAGTTGGTTGAAACCTTTTATGGCAGCGGCGATTTTATCAGCGGCGCCTTCACCTTGAACCGGTGTCGGCCACAGCAAAATATGGCTGGGAAAACGGTCGCGAACACGATGGATAATATCGCGAATAACGGCTCCGCTGGCAGAGGTTACGACGCCGATGGTTTTGGGCAGATAAGGAATTTTTTGCTTGTGAGCGGCATCAAAAAGGCCTTCAGCGGCAAATTGTTTTTTGCGTTCTTCAAGGAGTTTGAGCAAGGCGCCGGTGCCGGAGACTTCCATTTGCTCAATAACCAATTGGTAAGACGATTTGCCGGCAAAGGTGGTGATTTTGCCGGTGGCAATGACCTCAAGCCCGTCTTCGGGTTTGACCTTGAGTGTGGCGGCAACTCCGCGCCAGCAAACTGCCGAGATAACGGCGTTTTCGTCTTTAAGCGAAAGGTAGTAATGCCCAGAATCGGCCCGCTTGGCGCCAAAAATTTCACCCTTGATTCTAATGTGGTTGAAACGGGTTTCAACGAATTTTTTGATTTCAGCGGAAATCTCGCTGACGGTGTATTCTTTGAGCTCAGGGGCTTGAGGCGCGGTGGGCGCTGGAGTGGATAGTACGCTTAATAAATCTTCCATTGGTGTTAGTCTTTCAAAAAAAATATCAATTATTTTAGTTGTTTTTTTGTATTTTGTTAAGCAAAAAACCAATGATGTTGAAAAGAATATAAAAAACAAAGGATACTGAAACAGTATCCTTTGTGGTTGAGAGGATATTATAATTTACCAACGGCCTCTACTTTCTTGATAAGTACCTTGGCAGTTATTGTATAAGCTTGTGTGATAGAATTTATGAGCAGAAGCTTCACAGTCTTCAGTAGTTTGGTCTTTTGCGTTGGTAGAGTATTTGAAATCTCCAGCATTTACTTGTTGATTATAATCATATTTTGTATCTTCGGTATTTCCGTTAACAACTCTAACTTTACGTACAAGTACAGAGGCAAAACCATAGGCGTAACTGGTCCATTTACATTTTCCAGGTACAGGTTGGTAATAATAAGTGCTTTTAATGGTTTGGGTGACAACGCATTCTGTATCACATTTGTAACAAATGGTAGAGTTAGAACTACCACAAGAGCATTGTTGGTTTTTAGTATCTAATTGTTTATAACCTTCAGGACATTTATTTTTTTGATATCCTTCAGGGCAGGCGTAGCTATGGGTATGTGTATTGCCACCTGATGAAGCGCCACTAGAAGTGTCACCTCCTGAAGATGATGAGCTGCTTGAGCTTCCAGATGATGAGCTACCAGAGCTGCTGCCAGATGAACTTCCTGAGCTACTACCAGATGAAGAGCTGGAGCTGCCGGATGAAGATGTAGCAGGGGTACATTTGTAGCATAAGTCGTATGATATTTCACCGCATTCACAGACTTTATTGGCGGTTCCGACAGAAATTTCATCAGCAGAGCAGGTTGCAGAACGGTATCCTGATGGGCAGGCATAACTATGAGTGTGTTTGTTTTCACAGGTATAGCAAGGTGTGCCGCATTCGGTAGTGGAAACTTGGACTTTATTTTGGGTAGCTGAGCAAGAAACGTTAGTAGAGCCGCTTGGACAAGCGTCTGAACAGCAAGTTTTGCAGGCAGAATATTTGGTTTCTCCGTTCCAGGTGCAAGATTGAGCTCCATTTTCAGGCCCGCATTCACAATTTTGAAAATAATCGGGGCATCGACAAGAACGGTATTTGCCATTGCAAGAAGGTCCTACGCCTTGTAAAGGGGAGGGGCATTCGACCAAATCAGGGTCGCAGATACATTTTTCAAAATACGTGTTGTCATAAGGGCAGTAATTAACCGGAACTTCAAGCTCTTTGCAGTCTTTTATGGTTTTGAGGTAGCCTTCAATGTCACAACGTTTAGGGTTGTCTATGCACCAGGCATCATTGGGGTCACAACCGCCAGAAGATGATGAACTAGAGCTAGAAGAAGATGAGCTACTGCCAGAGCTTCCGGGGGGAGGAGATACAGGGTCAAGGTCATCAGAATTTGAAAATTTGTTTCCCTGACAATCTCCGGTATCAGTTATAAAACAGACATTGGCTAAACGAAGTTGTTGCGCATGAGACGATTGGGTTATGCCAATGGTGCCATTAAGTTCATTAGGTATGAGGGTGACGGCCTCAACAGTTGGGATAATACCGAGGTAGGAGATTGAGATTAATAAATAGTTACGTATTTTCATTTTTTTGGGCTCCTAAATCTGTTTGTTATGTAATATATTATTATTGGACAACTATTTTAGCAGAGGCGCTAGGATTTGTTAAATCTGAGCTGGAAACACAAGGACCTATGCTAAAGTCGCAATTATACCATCCTTTATAAACAGGATCGTCAGCGGGATAATGGTCAGCGCATTTTTGACTTGCTCTGTCGATTTCTTTTCCTTGGTCGTCGTAGACAATAATGGTGTAATTTTTATTTGTATTAGCTACGGCCATAGAATCTAGGCATAGTACTGCATTAGGATGGGTATGGCAACCAGCAGTCCAGTTGGTGCGATTTCCTCCTCCAAATGACGAATACTGTCCATTAAATAAAATAATGTCATTGGATTGATATGTGAAACAAGCAGTAACTTTGCCATTATCTCCGCCGGAAGAAGAGCTGGAGGAGCCTGAGGTGCAAGAGCCGTTGTTCCATGTATATCCAGATTCACATCTACAAGCGGTATATTTACCATTACAATCAGCAGCTACACCACCGATAATATGGTTGTAAGAGTTAGGTGTGCAGGTGTATTGGTAATGAGAACTACAGCTTTGTTGTGGGTCACAGGAGCCTGCGGCGGCATCCCAAGTATAACCTTTCCAACAACTGCATTCTTTGTATTTGCCGCCACATGCTGTACCTTTGCCGCCGGAAATCTTAGAGGGGTAGTCGTATTGGCATGTATATTTGTAAGAACTGTCGCAGTTGGCCTGACAGATACCATAGTATCCTTCCCAGGTATAGCCGGACATACAGGTACAAGCTTTGTATTTGCCGTCACACGCAGTACCTTTGCCCCCAGAGATGTGGGTTGAAGATGAATAAGTGCAGGTGTATTTGTAAGTATAATCACATTCTTGTTCACAACTTCCACTGCCACTGTTCCAAGTGTAGCCGGAAGTGCATCTGCACATGGTGTATTTGCCACCACATGAAGAGCCGGAACCTCCAATAATGTGGTTGTAATAATTAGATGTGCAGGTGTATTGGTAATTGGAGCCACATTCTTGTCGACAAGCGCCATAAATGTCGTTCCAATTGTAGCCGGCCATACAGTTACATTTTTTGTATTTGCCGTTACAAGGAGTGCCTGATCCTCCTGAAATGTGGGTTGAAGAAGAATAGGTGCAAGTGTACATATAAGAGCTATCGCAGGTTGGGGTGTCTTCTTCACAGCCACCGTATATGCTGTTCCATGTATAGCCGGAATAGCATAGACATTTTTGGTATAAACCATTGCATGATGAACCTATAGCAGAGGCTTCATTGGGGCCATTACAGTTGTATTTGTAAGAGCTGTCACAGGTTGGGGTATCTTTTTCGCAAGTGCCGGTGTAGCTATTCCAAGTGTATCCAGATTTGCAGGTACATTTGGTATATTTACCACCACAAGCGGTACCATAACCTCCAGAATAACCAGTCCCCGTGCAGGTGTATTTGTAAGAGCTACTACAGCTTGAGACATCAAGTACAGAGCGAAATTTAAAGTTTTTTTCAGTTGATGATGTAGAGTTGCTGTTGGCTATACTACTATTTAATTTATTGAATTGGGAATCGTCTGAAGCATTGGTGGAGTAGGTCCATACTAAACGGAGGCCTCCGATGGACATATTGTTGTGATCTTGAAGTGTACTTGACCAATACCAGTTTAAACTAGTTCCTTCTTTACCCATTGTTGCTCCACCGGCGGTTTTTAAGGCATTGTTGATAAGGGTAATATTATCTCGAATTGAAGCCCAAACACCGGCGGCTGGCAAACACCAATTTTGACCACTGGGAGTGCCGGAAGGCCGATAATTATAGGCAGCGTAGACTCCGGGGAATGTACTGCTATTGCCGGCAGCAATAATTGCTGCTGTATTACCACAACTGTCAAAATCAGTTTGAGCTTTTTCCTCAGTATAGAATAAAGATAGTTTGATGTTAAATAATGGAACGTTTTCAGTACTCCAGTCTTTTCCGGTGCGGGTGCTATTTAATGCAATAATTTGCATATTGGAACCGTTTTTATAGGCAACAACACCTAAAGGTGTTTTACCACTTTCTTTGATGGAAGAGCAAGATTTGTCGCTGAAGTAGATGCAGCCGATGTTGCATCCGGTACAATCTTTTATGCACTGTCCGTTTTTCCAGATGTAACCAGATTTACAGGTGCATGATTTGTATTTATTATTACAGGAATCTCCAGACCCTCCGGTTTCATTAAGATTGGTACAAGTATATTTGTAAGATGTATCACAGGTTTTGGTACAAGTTCCATTTTTCCATTCATAACCGGAAGCACAAGTACATTTAGTATATTTACCATTGCAAGCAGTGCCGGAACCTTTGGAGTAACCTGTGCCGGTGCAGGCATATTTATAAGTGGTGGGGCAAGTACAGGCATTTGAGCTCCAAGTATAAGGCGAAGTACAGGTGCAACGTTGATATTTGCCATTGCAAGCTGAACCATCGCCACCGCTGATGTGGGTGCTTGAGCTTTTGATACAATCAAATTTATAAGCTGGGTCGCAACTAATATCACAGGTGCCGGTGGAGGCATTCCAGTTATATCCGGATTTGCAATTACAAGCTTTATATCTGCCGTCACAGGCTGTACCTGAGCCGCCGTTTAGGTTGGCATTGCCATCATAACCGTCATCAACACAACGGTATTGATATGCGGTATCGCAGCTGGCTTTATATTTGGTGCCGGAGCAGCTGTTGCAACTAGAGCCTTTGACATAACCGGTTGGTAAATTGCTGTCAGTATAAGGATAGTCTGAACAGAGATTGCAACATTCTTTATATAAACCGTTACAGGAATCTCCTTTGCCTTGTTGATCGTAGCCATCACAGCTCTTGTTATAGGCTGAATCGCAAGTGATTTTACAACTTTGGTGGCAATTGGCTGAGTAAGGGCAGATATCAACAGCTTCAGAACCTCCGGAGCAAGGGGTGCAATCATAGCCTTCTTCTTGACAGCGGTCTTCATCATCAAAATTCCAACCTTCATCATTCTCTAAACCGGCACAATTTCCCGCATCGGTTATAAAGCAGACCGACGCAAACGGGCGCCGTTTGATCCGCTCGGTCACCGCCAGAGAGATTGGGGCAGACAAGTCGCGATGCTCAGATAGAGTTTGCGGCCAATTGGAAGAGGAAAGATGTGGAGATGGGCTTTCGGCAACTAGGTGTGTGTGTGATTTTTGGTTACTCTTTGGTGAAAGAGTAACTGTATTGCAGATAGATGTAGATGTTGCCGAAGAGCCGGTATAACTAGGGAGGCTTGCTCCATTTAATGACGCAAATGAAGTTTCTGCTCCTATAATGGTCAAACAGGTTGCAGATAACAGCAGAATAGTTCTGATATTCTTCATAATACCACCCCTAATTATAGTTTATCTCCACAGCTAATATAATAACAAATTTAAAAATGTTTGTAAATAGCTAATTTGAGGTTCGGGTGAAAATTATGACTAACGAACCCAAATAGGCGCGTCAGTGTTTAAAAAAACAGCAAATATAAAGGAGTTTTATGGAGAGATTAGCTCTGCATAATTGTGGATAATTGAAGATAAATATTACTGGAGATTAAGTATGTTGAGGGCGTAGTCATGGGCTGAGAAAGTGTCCAAGTCATCAATACCTTCGCCTACGCCGATGAAGTAAACCGGAAGCGGCGACTCTTCGGCAATGGCTATTAAAATGCCGCCTTTGGCCGAACCGTCAAGTTTGGTGACAACTAAACCATCAACCGGACAGATGCTGCTAAAAGTTTTGACCTGGTCAAGCGCGTTTTGGCCGGTGGTGGCATCAATAGTGAGCAAGGTTTGGTGCGGGGCATCAGGGATAATTTTTTTGATGACTTTAGTGATTTTTTGGAGCTCGTCCATTAAGCCGGTTTTGTTTTGCAGGCGGCCGGCGGTATCAATGAAGACAACGTCGTCGCCTTGTTTGATGGCGGCTTGGAGCCCATCATAGCACAAGCCAGCAGCATCGCAGCCATTGGCTCCGCTGTAAACCCGAATCCGGTTGCGCTCGCCCCAGACTTTTAGTTGCTCAACCGCGGCAGCACGGAAAGTATCAGCCGCAATAAAGGAAATTTGCAAATTTTGGGCTTGCAGTTTGGCGGCGAGCTTGCCGATGGTGGTGGTTTTGCCGGCGCCGTTAACCCCAATCATTAAGACAACAAAAGGTTGGTGTCCCTTAATGGGTGGAAAGCTTTTTTCACATGGGGTGAGGATTTGCTCAATATCAGCGGCGAGTTCGGTTTTGATGTCTTCAGCTGAGCAGTCTTTGTTTAAGCGCCGCTTACTGAAGGAATTGATGATTTTGGTAGCGGCTTTGACGCCCATGTCGGCGCTGATGAGGACATCTTGCAAGTCATCCAGGGTTTGCGAATCGACCTTTTGTTTGGTGAAAATATCGCTAATGCCGGTAGTGAGTTTGCCGGAGGATTTTTGCAGGCCTTGTTTGAGCTTTTGGAAAAAGTTAGTCATCAATATTTTCTCCTTGTTCACGGAGGAGTTTGGCGCGTTGTTTGCGGATTTCAACCGGAACTTGGGGCATTAAAGCGGCAGGAGTTCCGGGGCGCTCAGAATAGGGGAATACGTGTAATTTGTTAATGCCGGCTTCGTGGACGAGGCGGACGGTGTTGCTGAAGGCGTCATCGGTTTCGGTCGGGAAGCCGCAGATAAAGTCGGCGCCGAAAGTGGCCTCGGGGCGCTTTTGGCGAATCCGCTGGCAGAGAGAGAT
>CALXWI010000010.1 GCA_944392325.1 uncultured Alphaproteobacteria bacterium
CCGGCGTGAGCCGGAGGCACAGGCTCCCGCCTGTGTTGGATAATTTTTTAGGATAGCTAAACCATAGATTTAATAAGGAAATATTGTGCTTTCCACAAGCACCATCTGAGCATCGCGTTTTCTTTGCCCCTATCTATCTGGCGCTAACTGAGCGGATCAAACGGCGCCCGTTTGCCCCAGCTTGAAAAGGCTCGTCGCAATGACGAGCCTTTAAAATATGGATTCTAAGAGTTTGATAAACCCTTATGCTACGCCGCAGATTTGCAACAAAATACATACAAAACAAATTAACCACACACTCTGTCTAAGCATCGCGCTTTCTCTGCCCCTATCTTGCTACCGCTAACCGATGGGGTCAAGCTGCCCCAGCTTGCAAACTCCCAAAAACTCCCCCTCAAACGGTGCCCGTTTGCAGATAAGCAATAAACTTCTCCATCGCCCTCCCTCGGTGCGACACCTTAGCCTTTTCTTCCGCCTCCATCTCGGCAAAACTCTTGCCAAACCCATCCGGCACAAAAATCGGGTCATAACCAAACCCCTTGTCACCGGTTTTGTTAGGCTGAATATGCCCGTCTACCCGCCCCTCAAAAATCTGGGTCTTGCCGTTGGGGTCAGCCAAGGCCAATACACAAGCAAAATGCGCGGATCTTTTTTTGTCTCCGGTAGCCTCAATCTCCTTGAGCAGCATATCCATCCCTTTATCAAAATCTCGATTCGGGGCATAACGAGCCGAATACACCCCCGGACGCCCCTGCAAACAATCCACACACAAGCCGGAATCATCTGCCAAACACACAAAACCGCTCATCTTGGCCAAAGTTTCAGCTTTCAAGCGAGCATTTTCCTCAAACGTAGATCCGGTTTCTTCCACATCCGGCAGGTTCAAATCCGCGGCTGATACCACCTCGATTCTAAACGGCTTTAACATCTCCGTCATTTCTTTAAGCTTGCCGCGATTATGACTGGCTAACAACAGCTTAGTAATTTTTGCCATTTTTCTATACCCCCAATACTTGCTTTTGTTTTGCAATCAATTCTGCGATTCCCTTTTTAGCCAAAGCCATCAGCTCTGCAAATTGTTTATCGCTGATGGGCTCGCCTTCGGCTGTTCCCTGCACTTCAATAATTCCGCCGTTTTCGGTCAACACAAAATTTGTATCCGCCTGAGCGGTAGAATCTTCATCATAATTTTCATCAAGCACCGCCTTCCCGTTGCAAATTCCGCATGACACCGCCGCCACAAACTCCCGCACCGGATTCTCGGCCAATACACCGCCTTTGACCAACTTATCAAGCGCCTGATACAGCGCCACAAACCCACCGGTAATTGACGCGGTACGAGTCCCGCCGTCTGCTTGGATTACATCACAGTCGATTGTGATTGATATATCGGGCATTTTGGTCAAATCCACCCCACCGCGCAACGCCCGCCCAATCAGACGTTTAATTTCTTCAGAGCGTCCGGAAGGCTTTTTGCTCTCCCGCGGCACACGGGTCTGGGTTGCCCGCGGCAGCATGGCATATTCGGCGGTTATCCAACCTTTGCCGGAATCTTTCAACCACGATGGCACTTTTTCTTCCACGCTGGCGGTGCAAATCACGTTCGTATTGCCGCTTTTAATCAAGCACGACCCCTCAGCATAAGGGTTAAAGCCTGGGGTCATCTCCACCTTTCGCAATTCATCATTATTTCTGCCGTCTGCTCTCATTTTCGATTCCCTCTTTTTTTTAAGCAATATAACCTTTGTGGAACAACGAATGATACGCCTGTATCGCCCCTTGATTCCAGCTAAAATCTTTCTGCATGGCGTGTTTTTTCATCACCTTGACAATCTCCGGATTATGATAAAACACATCTAAAATATTTTGCAGCGTGTCAGCATAAGCATTCACATTGTTTTTAAGGCGCTGAGCCGCCAGATTGCTGCCATAGATTCTATCTTTGCCGACAAAGAACACCTCGGTTCTAAAACCATCAGCCCCGTTGATAATCGTATCCACCAAGCCACCGGTTGACATTGCCACCGGCAAAGCCCCCTTAGCCATAGCCTCCATCTGGGTCAAACCGCAAGGCTCAAAGCGGCACGGCATCATATAAAAATCCGACGCCAGCTGAATGGCATAAGCAAACTCGTCTTTATAACCTCTGAACACAAAGATTCGCTTTGCCGCTTTAGGGTTAACCTTACTGGCCTCATCTTTAAGTTTTTTCAGATAATTAAAATACTTGGCATCACCGGCACCACCCATCACAAATACCGGCACCTCAACCTCTTCTGTTGCGTCTTTATACTTTTCGGTCAGTTTCATAATCGACTTAGCGGCAATATCATAACCCTTCTGCTCCACCATTCGGCTGGTTGCGCAAAAAATCGGTGTTTCAGCCGGATTTTTGACCTCTCCACTGATGTCATCAAACTTATAAAACTCCACCAACGGCAGCTTTTTTTCTTTATAAGCTTTATCGGAGCTCAGTTTTCCAAGCAGCTTTAAGAACTCAGCTTTATTATGGTTTTTGGCCTCCAGATTATTTTCATCATACGGCACAAAATCAGTACATTCAAAAAAGGCGTTTACGGCTTTAATTTTCTCGGCACTTGGGGTGATTTTGACTTTATCATAACCATTGACGATTCCCACAAAAGTCCCGTGGTCTTTTCTGATTTTCAAAACATCGCGAAAATCCCAACCAAACTCCAAAAACCTTGAAACCTCTTCCAAATAGTTTTTGGACACGGTCACTACTCTGTCAGCCAGATGAAAGTTGCAGCTTGCCTGATTAAAACAATCATACACCACCAGCACGTTTTGCGTCCGCGGGTTAGTATTTTTAATCGGCTTAGCATTGCGGTACACCATCGCGGTTGAATACTCATACATCGAGTTCAGCAACCGTGCGGTATTTTGATAATCCCAACCCTGATACCCCAGATGGTGAGCAATATGCACCACCGGAATTTGGCGCAGTTTTTCAGCCAACTTGTGGCTAATCAAGCCTTGCTCCTCTTGTGCCAAGGTCAAATATTTGAGCAAACCTGCCAACTCTCCGCTATGCCAATCATTAGCCAGCATCAAATTAGGTTGGTCAAACTTTTTATGCGTGTTTTCATACACATCTTTGAGCAACACATATACCGCCTTGGTAAAAAAGGCAAACCGCTCGGCCTCATTTATGCCATTAGCATTATACACATAGCAACCGTCTTGAGCTGACGGATTCTCCTTATGCGGATTAATTGTAAAAAAGCGCTCATTTTCCAGCAAAATATACGTCACACCGCTGACTTCGCACTTCCACACAACCACTTTGTGGTTAGAAAGCTTTGCCCCCTCATCACAAAACGGCACCTCAATCACCGTAACTTTATCAAGCATGGCACTTTTGCCCTCAGCACCATAATACACTCCATCTTCAAATGATGCTTTTTTCTTGCCGGTATTACCCAAATACAACGGGGTCACCACTTTAATTTCATCACCTTCATTGGCATACATCCGATTATACGCCTCCGGCAGCTCAGATGCAATCATACCCAGCCCACCCATTTTCATAAACTGAGCCGTTTCAGCCGAAATCATCCACGCTTTGACTTTATCTATTTCCGGCCACGGATTCGCCCCCAAGCATTGGGCTTTCGCAAGGGTTTGCATCTTTTTGAGGTTAGGGGTTTTAGGCAGCAGATAATGGGGAGCTTTTTTCTTGCGGTTAAAATCCAGCATTAACATTTTAAAATCACCCATTTTCAAAGATTCCAATTTTTCCGGCATAACTCACTCCCGCCCGCTGACAAAAAATCATTCCCTCTTGACTTAACAAGATTTAATCACTAAGTTTTATACCAGATAAATTAACATAAATCCACAAGATTTAAAGAGGAAAAGATATGAAACACAACAAAAATCACGGCACAGAGCCTGAAGCTGAACACATCTCTCCGGAAGCCGCCGCTGATGCAGCAGAAACCGCTGCTGAGACTGTAGCTGATGCCGCCACGGCAGAAGCCGCCGCTCCGGAACTTGATGAGCTTGAAGCCCTCAAAGCTGAAAACAAAAAATTGAAAGAAGATTTTTTGCGTGCTTATGCTGATGCAGAAAACACCAAACGCCGCTGCACTCAAGAGATTGAAAAGAACAACAAATACGCCGTATCTTCCTTTGCCAAAAACCTTTTAAGCGTAGCCGACAACCTTGACCGCGCCTTAAAATCGATTCCCGAAGACAAAAAGAACGATTGCGAACACTTAAAGAGCTTGCTCTCCGGTGTTGAAATGACCCAACGCGAACTTGATAAAGTTTTTGAGAAGTTTGGCATCAAAAAGATGGATGCGGAAGGCAAACACTTTGACCCGAACTTTCATCAGGTTATCCAAGAGGTTGAGGACAAAGACAAACCCGCCGGCACCATTGTAGCCGAGCTCCAAACCGGATATATGATAAACGACCGCATTCTGCGTGAGGCTATGGTCGTCGTCACCAAAGGCGGCAAATAAAATCAGCAATAAAAAAAGAGAGAAAGGTTTTCACCAATCTCTCTTTATTTTTTACAGTTTTATTTACCCAATGCTGCAAGCATTTCCGGCGTAAATAATCCGCTCAAACTGGTTGAAGCCGACACTACTTCCGGAGCCGCATATTTTTCCGCCAGTTCATACTCTGCCATATCTTCCAAGCATTCAATAGCTTCATCGGAAAGATACTGACCTTGAGGATTTTCTTTGCTGTACTCTTCCAACAAATCCCAATTCCCCAGTTCAACCAAGAGTACCTCGTTTTCAGGGTGCAAAGAGCAACCGACCACCGAGCGCCGTACCAAGCCCAAATCAACATCTTCCGCACTCAAAACCGCCGTTACAAACTCTTTACACGGCCGACGCATTGACAAATAAAGATCCAGACTTTGCTTGTACTCCGGTAAGAGCAACAATTTTTGCGAAGAAGGCAAAAGCCAAAACTCCTCAAAATATTTTTTCTGCTCTTCTAAAGAAGCATTTAAAACTTTCAATTCTACTTGCTTTGACGGATGTTTTACTGTTGCTTTCATATATTTATATTTTTTAATTAATAATAATAATAAATGTTAATAATCTCAATTCAGCATCTCTTATACCACAATCTCCCCCTTGCGTCAACCCCTTAATAGACAAATTTTGCCATTGTAACAAAAATTTAACAAAAAAAGGTTCCAAACCAAAACTTGGAACCTTTTTTATTCAGACCGCAACCTGAGCTTTAATCGTCGGATGGCATTGATACCCTTCCAAAGTAAAATCTTCAAACTTAAAGTCCTCAATATTTTTCACCTCAGGGTTAAGGTGCATTTGTGGCAAAGGATAAGGCTCTCTGGCCAACTGCTCCCTCACCTGCGCAAAATGATTATGATAAATATGCGCATCACCCAAGACGTGAACATATTCACCAAGTTTCAAACCGCATACCTGCGCCAGCATCATGGTCAGCAGCGCATAAGATGCAATATTAAACGGCACCCCGAGAAACATATCACAGCTGCGTTGATACATCAGCATCGACAATTTTCCATCTGCCACATAACATTGGTAAAACATATGACACGGCGGCAAAGCCATTTTACCCACCTGAGAAGGATTCCAAGCCGAAACAATCATCCTGCGGTCATCAGGATTATTTTTCAGCTTATTAATAAGCTCTTGCAGCTGGTCGATTCCGTCATTATTCCAGTTTCGCCATTGCGCACCATAAACCGGCCCGAGGTCACCGTTTTCATCGGCCCATTCGTTCCAAATACGCACGCCGTTGTCTTGCAAAAACTTAACGTTCGTGTCACCTTTAATAAACCACAACAGCTCATAAATCACACTTTTCAAATGAATTTTTTTGGTTGTGATAAGCGGAAACCCTTGGTTCAAATCAAAACGCATTGACCGCCCAAAGACCGAGCGAGTATCCACACCGGTTCGATTGGGCTTGTCATAACCATTTTCCATAATGTCACGTAACAAATCCAAATACTGTTTCATAAGCAAAATAATTAAAATACAACAATAGATAAAATAATAAACTCATACCCCCAATCTAACACGACAGGCTTTTAAAGCAAGCATAAAATCCTCACCTCATTTTCAGCAACAATTTGATATGCGAGATGGGTAAAATCTGATATATAAAACGGATAAAATTTAATATATAAAACGAGTAAAAATCTGATATGTGAGATGGATAATATCTATATTAGGTGCCCCAAATACGTGTTTTTGTAAAAAGTTCGGAGAATGAGACATATAATAGGAAACCAGTGAAAATGTGAGGGCGCGTACAAAAGAGGTACGTAACCGAACATTTTATACGCAGTTTCAATATTAGCGTTATACGTTTATCAAAAAACACGGAGTTTGCGGCAGATAATAAGATTTTTAGAAAATTGCGACAGGAGTGTACATAGACGTACATGACTTAGCAATTTTATAAAAATCTGTATTAGGTGCCCAAAATACGTGTTTTTTTAGAGGATTTCGCGACGCCCTAAATGATCCGGCGCCGACACCACCCCCTCTTGCTCCATCTTGTCAATGAGAGTAGCCGCCCGATTATATCCAATGCGCAAACGCCGCTGAATATAACTGATTGAGGCCTTTTTGTCATTGCGCACAATCTCTACCGCTTGCATATATAAATCTTCATCAGAGTTGCCGCCGCCCATATCGCCTTTGTCAAACACCGCTCCGCCTGAAGATTTATCCGTATTCAAATCACCTTCGGTAACTCCGGCCACATACTCCGGCTCTTTCTGCGATTTAATAAATTCTACAATCTGCTCGACTTCGCTGTCTTTTACAAATGCACCATGAATACGCTGCGGCCGCTGTCCTGCCGGCATATACAACATATCGCCTCGACCCAACAACTGCTCGGCGCCTTGCTCACCCAAAATGGTACGGCTATCGATTTTTGATGTCACCTGAAAACTGATACGGGTCGGGAAGTTAGCTTTAATCGTACCGGTAATAACATCAACCGACGGACGCTGAGTTGACATAATCAAGTGCAAACCGGCAGCACGCGCCATCTGTGCCAAACGCTGGATAGCCGCCTCCACCTCTTTTCCGGCCACAAGCATCAAGTCAGCCATTTCATCAACCACAATCACAATGTAGGGCAACGGGGTCAAATCCAGCTCCTGCTCTTCATAAATCGGCTTTCCGGTTTCAGCGTCAAAACCAGTCTGCACCGTGCGTTTAATCACCTCACCGCTGGCTTTAAGCTCTTTGAGCTTTTGGTTATAGCCCATAATATTGCGCACATTTAGCTGCGCCATTGCCCGATACCGCTCTTCCATTTCACGCACAGCCCATTTAAGGCCGACCACCGCCTTAGCCGGATCCGTAATCACCGGTGTCAACAAATGCGGAATCCCGTTATACATTGAAAACTCGAGCATTTTCGGGTCAATCATAATCAGCTTGCACTCATCGGGGCGCATTTTAAACAGCAGCGACAAAATCATCGAGTTTACCCCGACAGACTTACCTGAACCGGTAGTACCGGCCACCAACAAGTGCGGCATTTTGGTCAAATCAGCATAAACATTACGTCCGCCGATATCTTTACCCAGCACCACATTCAGCTCATTTTTGCTGACTTTAAAATTGTCATCTTCAAACAAATCACGCAGCCAAACCGTCTCGCGATTTTTGTTAGGGAGTTCAATACCAATGGTATTAGACCCCGGAACCACGGCAATACGCACCGACACCGCCGACATTGAGCGAGCAATATCATCAGCCAAACCGATAACTCGTGCCGTTTTGGTCCCCGGCGCCGGCTCCAATTCATACAGCGTAACCACCGGCCCCGGACGCACTTTAACGATTTTGCCTCTAACGCCAAACTCTTCCAGCACGCCTTCCAGCTCACGCGCCACGCTGTCCATTTCTTTTTCAGACATTGTGTTGCCGCCTTTGCTTGCCGGTCTGGACAACAAATTAATATCCGGATATTGGTAACCATCATCAGCGGCTTTGGCTTTTTTATCAGCGACAGATTGCGGAGCTTTGGCCGGTGCTTTCGATTCGCTTTTGGCCTCATCACTACCAAACTTAGGCTCTTTGCGCACTTTGGCCTTTTTAGCCTTCTTGTCGGCTTTATCTTCGGCCTCAGCGGTTATAATTTCCGTCCGCGGCTCAAGCACTTCTTCGTCATCTTCATCATCTTCATCACGAGACGGACGCAGTCTCATCAACATATTCCATACAAAGCGCAACCCACGATAAGAATAAATACACCATACCGCCACCGCGTGCGATACTTTCAAATAAACCGCTTTGCTCCATTTCCACCAATCTTTATAAGTAATCCCGACGGCATAATCAAAGCACAACCAAGCAAACAAAAACAGCACTATCGCCACCGGAATTTCCGGATAAGGGTAAGGATACACATCGCGCACAAAGGTCATTAATAAACCCCAAAACATCTCACCGGCAGCACCTCCGGCCTCAAACCCGAGCCAAGTTTTCGGTACTAAGGTAAGCACTCCGGCCAGTGCAATAATTCCCAGCAGCCAAGCCAATATCCGGCTATAAGGGTTAATAAACTCACGCAGTCTTAACTCATTAATACCCCATACTATCGGTGCGGCCAAAAACAGCACCAAAGCCATTCCGAAACCAGACAAAACAAAATCCGCGGTTTTGGCTCCACCCACGCCCAACAAATTACGCACATTTTCAGCTGAAGACACATTTAAGGCGTTATCACCGGCATTAAAAAATATCACACTCAACAGCGCAAATATCGCCCCAACCGCCAACACCGCTCCGCATCCACGATGTAATAATTTGTTAAACCACGTTTTTTTCTTTTTCTTAGCCATTTTTTCACCTTATAATCACGCTAAAAAGCCCGCCGTTTTGCCGCCGGATAACTCTCAATCTGCGCTGATTATAAACCCAAAACCTCAATTTTATCTTAACAAAAAGGGGTTAAAGCACACGGTTTTTCTGATTAAAACGGTTTTAAAACTTGACTTTTGGCACAATATCGCTCAAGCTGAAACCGATGTTTAAACAACAAAGGATATTTATTTAGATGAAATATGCATTTGTATTTCCCGGCCAAGGTTCACAATTTGTCGGCATGGGAAAAGAACTGGCAGACAACTTCAAATCTGCTAAAGATGTATTTCAGGAAGTAAACGAAGCTTTATCACAGGACTTGTTCAAAATTATGGTTGAAGGTCCGGAGAGTGAATTAACACTCACCGCCAACACTCAACCGGCACTTATGGCTTATTCTATGGCTGTTGTCCGCGTTCTTGAGCAAGATTTCGGTATCAAACTCAAAGACAAAGCCTCATTTGTAGCCGGTCACTCTTTAGGTGAATACTCCGCCGCCTGCGCTGCCGGAGTATTTTCTTTATCAGACACCGCGCGCCTGTTGCGCACCCGCGGCAACGCCATGCAAGAGGCAGTACCGCTTGGTGTTGGTGGCATGGCTGCCGTACTTGGCGTATCATTCAAAGATGTCGGAGCTTTGGTTGAGGCTTGCTCAGAAGATGGTTCGGTCTGTGTTGCCGCCAACGACAACTCTGACGGACAAGTTGTATTATCAGGGCACATGGCCGCTATTAATAAAGCGGTTGAAATCGCCTCTGAGTTTGGCGCCAAACGCTGTGTCAAACTTCCGGTAAGTGCCCCATTCCACAGCCCGTTGATGCAACCAGCCGCTGAGGTTATGGCTGATGCTTTAGGCAAAGTCACCTCTCATCCGGCGCAAATTCCGTTGATTGCTAACGTATTAGCTCATTCCATCACGGACAATAAAGAAATCATCGCTAATCTCATCAAACAAGTCACCGGCAGCGTCCGCTGGAGAGAAAGCGTTATCTATATGCATGATGAAGGCGTAACCGATGCCGTTGAGCTTGGCGCAGGCAAAGTCTTGTCCAACATCATCAAACGCAGCCAGCCCGACATTCACGCTTATGCGGTTGGTTCTGCCGCCGAGATTGAAGAATTGGCAAAAAATTTATAACACTAACTTTAAGGAAAAACACAATGTTTAGATTAGATGGAAAAGTAGCTCTCATTACCGGTGCAGCCGGTGGCTTGGGAGACAAAATTGCCCGCACCCTCCACGCTCAAGGCGCCACTTTGGCCTTGACCGATATGCGTGCTGAACCTATGGAAAAACTCAAGGCTGAACTCGGTGACCGCGTTGAAGTTTTCACCGCTAACTTAACCGATGCCGAAGCCGTTAAATCTTTGGTTGATAATGTTGAAGCCAAACTCGGCCGTATTGACATTTTGGTAAACAACGCTGGTTTAACCCGTGACAACATCTTCATCCGTATGTCTGATGAAGAATGGCAGTTGGTACTTGATGTAAACCTCACCGCTGGTTTCAAACTTGCTCGTGCAGCAGTCCGCGGCATGATGAAACGCCGTTTTGGTCGCATCATCGGTATTGCCTCCGTTGTTGGTGTAATGGGCAACGCCGGTCAGGCCAACTATGCAGCCTCCAAAGGCGGTATGATTGCCATGAACAAGAGCTTGGCGCAAGAAGTTGCCTCTCGCGGTGTAACCGTCAACTCCATCGCCCCTGGTTTCATCAGAACTCCGATGACCGATGTTTTGACCGATGATGTTAAAGCCAAATTAATGGCTCGCATTCCGGCCGGCAAACTCGGTGAAGCGCAAGATATCGCTAACGTTGTAGCCTTCTTGGCCAGTGATGAAGCTCAATACATCACCGGACAAACCATCAACATCAACGGCGGTATGGCAATGATCTGATTCATATCGGAGTAAAAAAATCAGCGGAGAAATTTTTCTCCGCTTTTTTGTTAACGATAAATTATCGGTAAAGCATAATATTTATCCCGATAACTTCCACCATGACTTTCCCCCACTTCACCACTACTCAGACTTACAATATATGTATAATAGGCGCTTGTTAACGGACTTTTGGTTGACGTCCAAAACCACCCACCGGACAACTCTTTACCTCCATAAGTTATCAAAAGGTTATTCAACGCTACTTTATTATCATAAACCGTAAGCACGCTGTCTTTTCCGGGATAAGTACCCTTTTTACCGTCACAAAATAAGTAATTCTCACATTCATATTTGGCATTATCTCTTCTCATTGTCCCCAAATCCCCCATCGCTATATAAAAATTCATATCCGACGTTTTTACGCCTACGACTTTGCCATTACACTTATACACATTTCCATCCGGACCTGTTAAAATTTCTTTCTGGCACCTCTCTTTATCCCACTTATAACCTAAAGAACAAATACAAGCCGCATACTTACCATTACAATCCTTTCCTGACCCTCCGGTATATCCCTCACCTAAACAATCAAATTTAAAACCAAGTTCCGGACAAAGAGTTTCTTTAATCTCCTCTTCAGTTTCAAAACAACACCACTTATTTCCAAACGGACATTTTACCCCTTTGCCACCGTTGCACGATGTTTCTGTGTATCCTAAAGTCGCGCAGTCTTGGGTAGCCACACATTGTGCCGCGCTTAAATCCGGAATTAAGGACAACGAAGCCCCCAAAAATAAAAATATTTTATTATTGCTCATCACACACATCCTTCTTTTTTTATTAGTTAAAAGAAAAAGCCCGCACCGGTTAACCAGAGGCGCGAGCAGGATGTTGAGAAGCTGTATTGGAATAAACAACTCCGGTATATTCATTCCATAACCGAAGCTATAAAACTTATTAGACCGGCATCCTGCCGCATAAAGCAGAAGCCAGCATTTAATTTTTTTTCAGTCGTGACGCTAACACGACTATTCCAATAAAGGGTTCTCACACCCTGGTTGGCCTATACTAACCAACTAAAAACAGTTTAACACAGTAAACATTGAAAATCAATATACAATCAGACGAAAAACATAAATTTCTAAATCCAGAGCTAAAAATAAACACCCCTTTAACAGGACAAACCCTCCTCTCTCAAACGACGGATTCGCCGCGCTCTTTCCAACACCTTTTTCCTTTTCCGCCAGCCAAGCTTCATCAACTTGCGATAAGTTCTGAACATTTTTGCCTTTCTGGCCAAATACTGATTTCGGTTTTCTCGATTCCCCATTATCACCTCTGCTTACTTTTAGCAATTCCCCTATTCTGCCGGCAAAAGATTCTCCGGAATATTAATACATCAAGTGTTGACTTTTGGCGCAAATTCACCTACTAATGCTTAGAGCTAAAATAGCATAAGTTTTGCACTCAAACAACCCTAAAGGAGAATAAAATATAAACCGTTAGCTTTTTGCTAACCGATTGTAATTTATACTTCAGCATAATGATGAAAAAACTGAACTTATACATACTGAAGCAAATTTTTGTAGGCTTTACTTTGGTCACCTTTTCGCTACTGGCGATTTTGTGGCTCACTCAATCATTGCGCTTTGTAGAACTGGTCACCAACAAAGGCTTACCGGTAGGTCTGTTTGTCACCATGACCTCGCTTTTAATGCCTCGTTTATTTTCGCTTTTATCTCCGATAGCCATGTTTGCAGCCACCCTTTTCGTATATAACCGTATGCTTTCCGACCGCGAGTTGGTTGTAATGAAAGCCGCCGGCATCAGCCCGTTTAAGAATGCGATTCCCGTGTTTTATTTTGGGATTATGATGACCATTTTCAATCTTTACGTCAACATCTGGGGCATTCCGCAGGCCGAAGCCGCTTTTACCGAGCTTGAGTGGAAGGTCAAAAACGATGTTTCGCACCTTATGTTCAGGGAAGGTCAGTTTACCGAGGTTCAGCCCAATCTGACCATTTTCATCACTACTCATGAAAAAGACGGCTCTATGAGCGACTTGTTGTTGAATGACGAACGCGACCCCAAGACCAAGGTCACCTTGTCGGCTGAAAAAGGGCGCGTCGTTTACACTGATAAAGGCCCGCGCATTATTCTGGTTCAAGGCGTCCGCCAAGAAGTCAGCAAAGAAAGCAAGCAGTTTTCATCATTGTCATTTGCGCGCTATTCTATCGACTTAGGTTCCAAACAACAAACTATGGCCAAAGACGAGAGTGTCCGTGAAAAAAGCTTAATCGAGCTCTTAAACGCCAAAGACGATAAAACCCTGACCGAGGCACAAGCCAACCGCTACGTGGTTGAAGGCAACAAACGCTTGCTCAACCCGTTTTACAACCTTGTTTTTGCCTTAATTGGCTGTATTGGCCTGATAGTCGGCAACTTCAACCGCCGTGGTCAAACCAAAATCATTTCTATATCCATCACGACTATGGTTTGCATTCAAGCCTTGCAGCTGACTTTTGAGAACTTAACCACCAAGAACTTCAGCTTTTTATTTACCTTATACGCCAACCTGCTGATACCGTTTTTGGTAAGCCTTTACATTTTGCTGTTTTACAATCCGGCGGCAGGCAACAAACACCGCCCCAAAGCTGAGGATAATCTCTATGCAAACTAAATACGGATATATTCTCTCAGCTTTTGTAATATCGCAACTTTGCTCTTTGGCATATGCTGAAGACACCGTTATTTATGAGGAAGAATACGTTGCCGGTCAAATAGTCCACCGCAGCTCCTCATCATCGATTCCCTCGACCGAGGTTCAGCCGCTGAACTTCATCAACGCCGTTCCGACATCTTCCCCCAATGCTAAAAAAGAGGAAGAAGACACCTACTTTAGCGCTGATGAAATCATCAACAATGACCAACTCCAAACCGTCACCGCCATAGGCAACGTCAACATTATGCAAGGTGATATGACGGTCATTGCCGACAAGGTTGTTTATAACCAAAAAGACGATATTGTCACCGCCATTGGCAACGTGATTATGGTTGAAAAAGACGGCAACGTTGTTTTTGCGGACTACGTTGAACTCACCGATGAGATGAGCCAAGGCACGATGAACAACGTCAAAGTTGTTATGACTGATGAAACCCGTGTTTCAGCCAAAAAATTCCGCCGTCTTGAAAAAGACAATAAGGTTATGGATCAAGCCATCTACAGCCCCTGCACCGTCTGCACCGGCAAAGACCCTTTATGGCAGCTCAAAGCTCGCAAAGTCAAACACGATGCAGAATCTCAAAACATTATTTACAACGATGCTTACCTTGAGCTCAAAGGCGTGCCGATTCTCTATACTCCGTATTTTTCGCATCCTGACCCTTCGGTCAAGCGCCGTTCTGGCTGGTTGTTTCCGACCATTGGCAGCACCGGTTATCTTGGGCAAATGATAACTCCGCGTTATTTTTGGGCAATTGACGACCATCAAGATATTACCTTCTCGCCAAGCTTAACCGCAGACCGTGGTATTTTGTGGGGAGCCACTATTAACAAATATTTTGACAAAGGCTATCTGTCAGCCTCCGGTACTTTCATTAATGCCGAAGAGCGCCTCGCCTATGATGATGAATCTGAAAACGAATTCGGTGAAAAACGCAACCGCGGCAACTTGTTTTTAACCGGCCGTTATGAAGTCAACGACTATTGGGTAGCCAATGCCGACATTAACTATGTTTCCGACCGCTACTACCTCAAAGACATTTCCTTACCGCAAAAAGACAACACCTGGCTCACCTCCAGCGTCCAGATGCAAGGTTTTGATAACCGTAACTACGCCAACATTGCGGCCTATTACTACAAGTTAGTTACTTACCTTGACCTTCCGATCAACGAGGAAAAACCATTAGTAATGCCGCTCATGAGTTATGAGAACGTCGGTGATCCTAACAAATACGGAGCTTATACCAAAAACACCTTTGACTTTGCCTCCGTCCTCCGTGATGATGAAAGCAGCGCCCAGCGCTTCACGATGATAAATTCGTGGAACTTACCTTACACCAGCCCTTATGGTGAAAAATATAAACTCGTCGCCTCCGTCAAATCTGATGCCTATTATGTTGACAATTACCTCAACCCCAATGATGAAACTTATTCCGGTGTTGTCGGTCGAATCTTCCCGCAAATTGGTTTAGAATGGCGTTTGCCTTTTGTTAAAGCAACCGAAACTTCACGCCACATCATTGAGCCTGTAGTTGTTGCCGTAGCCGCTCCCAACGGCGGTAACAAGGAAGACAAAATTCCTAATGAAGACAGCCAAGACATAGAGTTTGATGACACCAATATTCTGAGCCTTGACCGTTATGCAGGTTATGACCGCAATGATACCGGCAGCCGCGTCAGCTATGGTTTCAACTGGAGTTCTTATGGCGACATTATGGGGCGTACTTCCGCCTTTATTGCCCAAAGCTATTACTTTAAGCAAAATGAAAGCTTCAACCAATACATCAATCCTGATAGTTATTTTAGTGATTACGTTGGCCGCATTAATGCCTCCCCCAACCAATACCTTGACTTAAACTACCGCTTTACACTTGATAAAGATTCTCTTGATTTAACCTACAGTGAATTGACCGCCGGTGTTGGTCCAGACCTTTTGCGCGCTTACATTTCTTACATTTATTTGCAAGACAGCCCCAACTCCATTATGCAGGGCTACCGCGAGCGCCAAGAGCTTTATACTTCATTGATGATGAAACTAACCCAAGATTGGACTCTCAAAATTTACAATCGCCAAGATTTAGCCAATACCTCACGTTCGCTTGAACACGGCGGCTCAATTATCTATGAAGATGAATGCTTCAAACTCATTGTTGACCTGCGCCGTTACAACTACGTCAGCTCCGAATACGATGATGACTTAGAATATACCGCCACCTTTGTATTAAAGACTTTGGGCAGCTTTGGTTCTGAATAAGAAAGGATTAAAAATGAACAAATATTTTCTGACATTTAGTGTACTTCTGTTCAGTTTTGTAAAACAAGCCTACGGCTTTGACTTTTCGGCGATTGACCCGCGCTTATCTTCCGACCGCCCGTCATCAACTTCATCAACTGAAGCCGATTCCCCCAAGGCCGAGCCGTCTGTCTTACGAAGCCCCCAAAAAATGGTTGAAGATGCCGAGCGCCCCAAGGCTCCCAGCCGTATGCCCCTCACCCACAACTCAGTCAAGATTGTAGCAGTTGTCAACGGCGAGCCCATTTCTACCGAAGACCTCGACAGCCGTGTAAAGGCCTTTATTATGGCCAGCCAAGTAACCTTAAATGATGACAACAAAGCCGTTATTTACCAAAAGGTTTTGACCTCCGCTATTGATGAAAAACTCAAATACCAAGACGCCCTCAAAAACAACATTAATATCAGCGACAAAGAGCTTAATGCCGCAGTTGCCGGTTTTGAAAACGCCAATAAAATTCCCTCCGGCAAACTTGGTAGCGTCTTAAAGCAATACGGCATCAATGAACAGTCTTTCCGCGAGCAAATGCGCTCTGACCTGGCATGGATGCGCCTCATCCGCCAAAAGGTCAAGGCCGAAGGCGGTGTATCTCAAAAAGAAGTTGATGAAGAGCTTGCCCGCGCCAAAAGAGACTTTTCTACCCCCAAATATCAAATTTCCGAGATATTCATAAGTCAGGCCAATGCCTCCAAACTTCCTCAGCTTGAAGATATCTTAAAGACGGATTCTCGTTTTGAATATTATGCTTTTCAGTTTTCCGAGAGTCCGACAGCCTCGAGCGGCGGCCGCCTAGGGTGGATAAACAAAGAATCTTTAGCCGGGCCCATTCAACAAGCTGTTGAAAAAATGTCCGTCGGCGAGGTATCATCGCCCATCAAGGTTGGCAATGACTACTACATCATCAAATTAGAGCAAGTCTACAAGCCAGATGCCAATACCCATATGCCAACTGAAAAAGACATCCGCCTGTTTTTGGAAAACCAGCGCATAGATGCTTTTGCCAACAAATACATTCAGCAACTGCGCCAAAAAGCAGTTATTGAGTTCAGGGGCTAGAGCAATGACATCTTTACCCATAGCTGAAGCTCTTCAAACTCTTCCCAGCCTCCGCCTCACGGTTGAGGCTCATGGTTTAATGGCTAAAAAGGCTCTGGGGCAAAACTTTTTGCTTGACGGCAATATTACAGCCAAAATCATCAACCTCTCACTCAGCAAGCAAAATAAGGCCTCCTACGCCGGAGATTTTGTGTACGAAGTCGGCCCCGGCCCTGGGGGATTAACTCGTGCGGTTTTGAGCCACGACCCGCGCAAGCTGACCGTGGTTGAAATGGACGAGCGCTGTATTGCGATTATGGAAGATATCAAAAGCAAAGTCGGGGATAAATTATCCATCATCAACGGTGACGCTCTGCAACAAAACTTTGCTGAGCTGGATTCCGCCCCGCGTCACATTGTCAGCAACTTGCCTTACAACATTTCGGTTCCGTTGCTCATCAACTGGCTCAAAGACATCAAAAGTTTTGCAAGCCTCACGCTTATGTTTCAAAAAGAGGTTGCCGAGCGCATTATGGCACCGATAAACAGCAAAGACTACGGGCGGATTTCCGTTTTAGCGCAGCTCAATTGCCGCATTATCAAATTGCTGGACTTAAACCCCGAGTGCTTTGTTCCGGCTCCCAAGATTTGGTCAAGCATTTTGCTTTTTACGCCCAAGGAGCAACCTCTGTCAGCCGCGCAAATCAAAAAGCTTGAGCACTTAACAACTTTGGCTTTTGGCCAGCGCCGCAAGATGATTCGCCAAAGCCTAAAATCGATTCCCGATATCATTGCCAAATTGCAATCCTTAAATATACCGGAGACTTATCGCGCCGAGCAGCTCACTCCGGAGCAATATTTGGCTTTAGCTGATATAATTTAATTTTTTGTCAAAAAATTTCTTGCCAAACCGCAAAAGCTATGCTATTTTGCTGCTGTTTTAATTATTTTTATGTTTAACTAATAATATTTTATCATTATGAAAACATCTGAATTTGTAGAAAAATTGAATGCAGCAGAAACAGCTTCTCTGGCTGACGTCGACAAAAAGCGTTTTTTCAGTACAATGATTCCTCTCATCGGCAACAAAAAAGCAACTCAGCTTTGGACTCTCCGCTGGGGAATTCTGGTTTCGGAACTCGAACAAACCATCAGCGAATATCCGGTTTTGCACAAAAAACAAATTATTCGCCTGTTTGAAAAAGAAACCCATACCAACAAAAACGACAACATCCACGGCGGACGCATTCTGCGCGGTTTGCTGATAGACATAGTTTATGCTCTGGAAGCTTACACCGGCAAACAAATTGCCCAGGACAGCCATGCACCGCTTGCTTACCTGGAAGAAGCTTGTGCTCCCGGAGAAGTTATCACCGTTGAAGACTTCGCTGACTTTTTCTCCGGCCGGGAAAACAACAAACTCTCCAGACTGAAAGAAAAGGCTCAAAAGACAGCTGTTGTTTGCTAACCACTCAAATTCACCAAAAGGAGACCTCACGGCCTCCTTTTTTTATTGTATATATTGATTTTTAACCTTTGCTATGCTACACTTGATCTTAGCGGACAAAGTCTGTCTGTTAGGGTTTGCAAGCCCTTTATAATCGGGTCGTTTTAGCATAGCGACTTTAAACTAATATGCTGGCATTTGCATATTCATCATATGCGGGTGCCGGCGGTTAATAAGGCTCTGCACGAAAGCGTCGGGGCTGTTCGATTATACAGTCTTGCAACACCCGCTCCTCTAGAATTTAAAGAGGGGCGTTCTTTTTAACCCATAGAAAAGATAAGGTGTGTGTGATGACTAATACTAAACTATTTTTACTTATCGGGACTTCTCTGTCCTTTTTACCTCAAACATTGAACGCTCAATGTGTATCTCCGATTCAAGATTGTTATGCTCTGGGCTATACCCAAACCTCTTGCCCCAATGGCAAAGGAGTCAAGTGCCCTTTCGGCTCGGGCTGGTATTGCGGCGGCACGGCGGCACAAGATTGCATTAAGCTAGGGTACGACAAAGACTGTACCGGCACCGAAGAAAGCGGTAATGGTGAAACTTGCAACGGCAAATACCAATCCTGTAATTGTGCAACAAATTATACCTGGAACGGGAGCAGCTGTACCCTTTCTTGTTCATCTTCCTATAAATATACCTGTACCGGAACAGGATACAACGGCGGCAAAGGAACAGCTTGCGGCGGAAAATATACGTCCTGCACATGCTCAAACGGCTATGAATGGAAAAGCGGAAAGTGCCAACAAAAAGCGCCGGATTATTCTCTCTGCAAAATCGGAACTCTGTTTTATTCTGACGAAACCTGTTCTGATGATAAACTCAGCAATAAAACTTTGCTCGGGGTCGTCGTCTATGAAAAAACAGACAGTGAAAACGGCTGGGTCATGACAATTAACCCGATTGCCACAAATATTGCATGGTCTACAGAATATACAACAACAGGAGTCACAGACAAAACAGCCGGTGCCAGCTGCACAAATACAGCAACATTAGCCGCCAAAGGAAACAAATACCCGGCAGCCACAAAAGCCGACAATTATAATTTTGGAGGCAAAAAATGGTGCCTGCCGTCATATGATGTTTTAAATAAGATTAACAACGCAATAAATTTAACTAAAGTAAATACAGGCATTACCACAGCCGGAGGAAAACCTTTGGGAAAGGGTGCATATACAGCAGGCAGTTATTCAGAAAAAATTTGGTTATCATGTGAACATTATAGCAACAATGCATGGAATTTTTTCAACACAGAAAATGACTTCTTCGGTATAACCAGTGATGATAAAAGTGATGCATCCGCCACAAATACCGTTCGTCCGGTATTCGCTTTTTAACACACCAAAAGCCCAGGGCTCGGTAACACCGGGCCCTTTCACCCGGCCACCGGCTTATATCTCAATTTTTCTCAGGCTTTCCGCTTGTCTTCCGAATGGCAAAAACGACTGACCGGACAATTCATGCAATCCGGCCGCTGCGCCTTACAAACATACCGCCCGAACAACACCAGCCAGTGATTCGCCCGCTTAACATATTCTTCCGGCAGCACTTTAAGCAAATCTTGCTCTACTTCCAGCGGCGTTTTACCATCACTAAGTTCCAAACGCTGAGCCAAGCGCAACACGTGCGTATCCACCGCCAAAGCAGGCTTGCCAAACCACACATTCAGCACCACGTTAGCCGTCTTGCGCCCCACACCGGCCAAGCTCTGCAAATCTTCACGATTATCCGGCACCTCACCGCCAAATTTATCCACCAACTCTTTACTCAAGAGCATAATGTTCTTGGCTTTGTTGTTAAATAAGCCAATGGTTTTGATATATCCCTTGAGCTTATCTTCACCCAAATCCAACATTTTCTGCGGAGTATCTGCCACTTTGAACAACTCTTCCGTTGCCTTATTGACACCTTTATCTGTCGATTGCGCAGACAAAACCACCGCCACCAGCAGCGTATAAGCATTACTAAAATTCAGCTCACAACGTGGATTCGGGTCATCTTGCTCAAAGCGACGCATAATCTCCAAAATCTCGGATTTTTCCCGCATTATGCTTTTACTCCTCCGGCACCGGCAGCCTTTGGCGCATTTTCATCTAAAGGCCAACGTGGACGCGGCTTAAAGTCCAGCTCATTGACATATCCGTTTTTAAAGCGCTCCAGTCCGGCCCAAGCAATCATCACGCCGTTGTCGGTGCAAAAGCGTACCGGAGGCGCGGCAAACGTCATTTTATAACGCTTGGCCAATCGTTCCATCGATTCCCGCAAATAAGTATTTGCCGCCACACCGCCGGCAACCACCAAGTCTTCCGCCTCGGGGTACTCCTGCTTAAAAATTTTGATTGCTTTTTCCAGCTTCATCAGCAAGCACTCTGTCGCCGCTTTTTGGAAACAAGCACAAACATCAGCCACATCTTGCTTGGGCAAAATAGCATGCTCGACCATTCCGTCCGGCGCATAAGATTCGATTATTTTGCGCACTGCGGTTTTTAAACCTGAAAAAGACAAATTGCAGTCACCTGAATTTTGCAATGGACGCGGCAAACTAAACCTATTTTCATCACCTTGCGCGGCCAATTTTTCAATCATCGGCCCCCCAGGGTAACCCAGCCCGAGCATTTTTGCCACTTTATCAAAAGCCTCACCGGCGGCATCATCAATGGTTGTCCCCAAGCGCTGATAATCGCCAACATTTTTCACAATCAAAATCTGGCAATGCCCACCTGACACTAACAACAATAAATATGGATACTCCACACCGGCGGTCAAGCGCGCCGTCAAAGCATGCCCTTCCAAATGGTTTACGGCCACAAACGGCTTGTTCAAAGCCAAGGCCAAGGCCTTAGCCGCCATTACGCCGATAACCACGCCGCCAATCAGCCCCGGCCCGCTTGATGCCGCAATAGCATCAACATCTTGCAGTTTTACACCGGCTTTTTTCAAGGCCAGCTCAATAATTTCATCAATATGTTCCAAATGCGCACGGGCAGCAATTTCGGGCACCACTCCGCCGTATTTTTTATGTTCTTCTTGCGACAAAACACTCTCGCCCAAAATCTCGCGTTTATCATTCACCACGGCGGCGGCGGTTTCATCACAACTGCTTTCGATTCCTAAAACAATCATTAGTATTATCCAAATATCTTATTGCTTTTTTTATAATTATTTAAGATTATATACACTATAAATTTTGATATGCCAAGTAATATTGTAAAGGATTTTGCCATGTCCAAAAATAAATCTGCCGCTGCCAATACCGAGGCACCTGCTACCACACCCCAACCGGCACCGGCTCCTACCCCTCAACCTATGCCAACCTACCACTTTGGTATGATTTTCGCCCGTATTGTACTGTGGGTGATTTTTATTGCCGTTATTGCGTATTTGTGGCTCAAGCCTGAAATTGTTTACAACATCGTCAACCATTTCAGCCGGCCGCTTCCGGCTCAAATTCAGGCTCCGGTTTCCCCCTCATCTCAGAATGAAGAGCAAGCCGCCCGCCTGCGCCGCTTAAACAACCGCTTAAACGAGGTTGAAAGACGCTTGGATAAAGCTACCCTAAGTTCTTCAGATTCTACAGCTGCTGAGGCGGCTGTTGCCGAGCTTAACCAGCGCCTTAATAATTTTGAAAAACAAAATATCGCCATTATTGACAGCAAGGCTGATGCCGCCAGCGTTTTAAGCCTGACCAATCGTCTTGATAAAATCGAACAACGCCTTGATAATATGGCCAAAATCTCTGACCAAGGCGCTTTAATCATCACCACGGTAATGATGATAAAAGACGCCGCCGAGCGTGGCAACAGCTTTACTTATGAGGCTGAGGTTCTCTCCTTGCTCACCCAAAAGGAAAACTCTTTGCAATCACCTGTTGCGGAGCTGCTAAAATTTGCTGATAAAAAGCTCCCCTCTAAGGCTGAACTCACCCACAACTTCGATTCTCTTTATCAAGAAATTTCTGCCGCTGAAGAAGATAAAGCCCTCGCCGGTAAAGACTGGAAACAGCGCCTTAATATGAAACTCAGCGAATACGTTACCGTCAAGCGTACCAAACCAGAGGCTAATGAAACCGCAAATGAACCTCAAAATATATTGTCTGAATTAAAACAAAATGTCGACACGGCTCATTTTGCGCAAGCTATCTCTCTTTTACAAACACCGGAAGGACAAACGCTCAGCCAAGCTTACCCGTCATTGCACGGCTGGCAAGTTGAAGCCTCAGCTCACGTTGATTTTTACCAAGCCATCGGCCAAATTTCAACCTATTCTCTGGCTTTGATGAAGCTCAACTATGTCCACCCCGAAAATACTAATAATCTTAACCAATAAGAGGATTCTATGACCAACGAAGAATTAAAAAACATCTGGCTTGAAAAGTTCAAAACCGTACCGCAAAGCCTGCAAAATATGCGCACCGTCAAAGCCGTAGCCACAGCTTTCAACACCAATGTTGATGCCGTCTTAAAAATCAAAGGCAATAAGATTGCCGAACTGGCTAAACAACTCGGCCTCTCATTGGCTGATTTGCAAAACATCACCCGCACCAAGCTTGAAACCGCTGATGACGTTATCAAAGGCTTATTCAGATGTTTTACGCGCGGCATTGCCGAAGAATGGCTCACCGAAGATAAATTAGTCTATGATTGGATGGTTGAAAATTTGGGTTATGACCGTTTGCAAATGGGCGGTCAGGGTGGTATTGTAGCCAATGCCTTGGCTGTTACCGGAGTATCCAAAGTTTATGCACACACCAACTCTTTGCCTGAGCTTCAGGCCCAACAGTTCTTAAAGCTTGACAACCTGCTCTCGTTTGATGAACACGGCCACGCTCAACCGGCATATAGCATTAATCGTGAGGTTGATATCCCCTTAATCCATTGGATTCTGGAGTTTGACAAAGGAGATAGCGTCACCATTGACGGACAAACTTTCACTTGCCCCAAGTCCAATCGTTTTATTGCCACTTATGACCCGCTCAACCTGCACCTGGTTATGGATAAACACTTTGTAGAGCAACTCTCCAAAGAACCGGTTGACTATATTGTATTATCAGGTTTCCACGCTTTGACCGAGCGCAACAACGGTGTCAAATTGCAAGATGACGTTATCCCGATTATCCAACAATGGAAACGCAACGGCGACCTCGTCCACCTTGAAATCGCCTCCACCCAAGATATCGCCGTCCGCAAGGCCATCATCAAAAAAATCGCTCCGATTGTCGATTCGATAGGTATTAACGAGCGTGAAGCGATTGATATTTTGGAAGTCACCGACTTTGAAGACTTGGCCGAAAAATGCAACCAAGATACTCACAGTATCAATATGTTTGATGCTTTAATGAACATCAAAAAACATATCAAAGCTCCGCGTATTCAATTGCATATGTTTGGACTTTATATCACCATTCAGGACAAAGGTTTCAAAATCTCACCTGAGGCCAACCTCCGTGGTATGATGTTAGCCGCCACCGTTGCGGCAGGCAAAGCCGGCACCGGTAATATTAATGACGCCAAGAACCTGTTGTGGGCTCAAGGCCAAAAAGTATCTGATGTTGGCTTAAACGAGCTCAAAGACCTTGCCGAACACTTGCATAAGCCAGAACTTTTGAGCAACGGCATTGCCGAAGTTGACGGCCACGATGTTATTGCCATTCCGACGATTCTGGTTGAAAAACCGGTAACCTTAGTCGGCATGGGCGACACCATCTCATCCATCTCATTGGTCGGCGCCCGCTAAACAACACAAGCCTAAACTAACCAAGCCCACCGAATAGTGGGCTTTTTTTTATATTAGATAGAGTAATTTTAACGGCAGAAAAAGCGCCGTGTAAAAACTAGTTCTTTGATCAAGAAAGTCTTGTTTAATGAGTTGAATAGTAGGCGTCAAGAGCAAAAGTACCGCAGCGTACAAACTGGTTCTTAGGTCAAGAAAGTTTAATATGTGAGTCGAGTAGTAAGATTTCAGAGTAAAGAAAGCGCAGCGTACACCGTAGTACGTGAGCATTTCTTTAACTCGCAAAATCTGTACTAATCGACCATAGAGTAAACTAAAAACTGTGGAGAGTGCGTTAGATAGAGTAATTTTAACGGCAGAAAAAGCGCAGTGTACAAAAAAAGTACATGAGCATTTTTCTGACCGGAAAAAATTGCTCTAGATGACGTACTATACACAAGTTTTATTTAGGGCGTCTAGAACCCTCAACACAGTATTCTCCACCGCTTCTTCTTTGGTCTCGACTACTATGTCCGCTTCAGAATAAAAGGGATATTCTTCCTTGATGTATTCCTCTAATTTGTTGCGCAAGTGGGAGTCATCACCTTCCAAAAAAGGACGATGCTTGCGTCCGGCCGTGCGGTTGTAGAGTACATTAACATCAGCTTTCAGCCACACGGTAATGGCGTGCTCTTTGGCCAACAGGCGCGTTTGCTCAGCCACAAAAGACCCTCCGCCGGAGGCCAAAACACAAGGCTCACCTTGCAGCAGTCGCTTCATCACTCTGGCCTCGCCGGCACGATACTCTTCCTCACCAAAACATTTTAATACATCAATCAGCGACAAACCGGCCGCTTTTTCAATCTCTTGATCCCCATCCACAAAAGGAAGGTTAAGTTTTTTGGCCAGTCTTTTACCGACGCTGGTTTTACCGCTCCCCATCAAACCGACCAACAAAATTATTTTATTATTTTTTATCATTGCGTTTATTATTTTTTTAATGGTTCTTTCAAAATATTTATGCTAAATATATAAACAGATTATTTTTTTATCAATACACTTTTTTAAAAAGGTTTGCAAATGAGACAGAAAAAATCAAATTTATGGATATACATTATCTTGGTTGTATTTGTTGGCTTGGTTTTATATGTAGCCTCACATGAAGCTCCGATTAAACAAGAACACGTTGAACAAACTCTGGATAATACCTTTCTGGATAAATAATGCCGGCTGACCCACAGATTGAAGACTTTTTAGAAATGATGTCGGCCGAGCGCGGAGCCTCAGACAACACTCTGCAAGCTTACCGTCGCGATTTGGAGCAATTTTGGGATTCTTACCCCTCCCAATCACCGGCAGACATCTCAAAGTCTGATATCTCGTCATTTATCCAAGGCTTATCAGCCCAAGGATTCGCCCCCAAGACCATTGCCCGCAAGCTTTCAACCTTGCGTGAATACTTCAAGTTTCTGTATTCGGAAAAACAAATCAACGCCTTGCCCACCGGCAATATTCTCTCCCCCAAACAGCACAAACCTCTGCCCAAATACCTTTCCGCAACAGAAATCAAACAGCTCATATCCACCGCGCGTGATTCTTCGGATTCTCGTTGGCAGCGGCTTTCGGTTATGATTGAGCTTATGTACGCTTGCGGACTGCGAGTATCAGAGCTTGTATCTTTGCCTGAAAACTGCATTAATTTTGAAAAGAAACAAATCCTCATCCGTGGCAAGGGTAACAAAGAGCGCCTAATTCCGATTGCCTCCTCCGCCATGGAAAGTGTTTTAATGTACTTTCAATTCCGCGATGACTTTCTGAACAAAGGACGCAAATCGCAATGGCTTTTTCCATCACGCAGCCATTCCGGCCACTTTACCCGAGATGCTTTTTTCAAAGACTTAAAAGAGCTTGCCACCCGTTGCGGAATCTCACCGGAGAGAATTTCTCCGCACACTTTGCGCCACTCTTTTGCCACACACCTCATCAACAATCACGCTGACCTCAGGTCTGTCCAACAAATGCTGGGGCACAGCAGTATTGCCACCACCGAAATTTATACTCATATCATTGATGACCAACTCATCAATACCGTCTTGCACAACCACCCTTTGAGCCACAAAAAAAGGAGCTAAAAGCCCCTTTTTATTTTTTAGATTTAGCCTAATACTATTCTGACTTATTAGCCGGTTCAGGCTGTGGCTGCGCAGCCGGCTGTTGAGCCTGACGATTCTGATACATAGCCACAAAATCAATCGGATTAAGCATAAACGGAGGCAACCCGCCATCAACCAAAGCATTGGTAACAATACTGCGTGCAAACGGAAACAACATCCGCGGAATTTCTACCAACAAAATCGGCTCCACATGTTCTTTCGGTACATTCAAAGATACAACCGCCGCATATTTAAGCTCCAAAATAAACAACTTTTCATCAATCAAATCACCATCCATGGCAATACTGAGTTCAACATTAAAAAAGTTTTCATGCATATGACTGGCGTTCACATCAACGTGGATATTCACCGCCGGTGCCTGATTAAGGTTTCTGAATACTTCCGGTGCATGGGGAATTTCTAAAGAAAAATCTTTAATATACTGCGTATTAATCACAATCGGTGGAACTTGCTGCTGAGCATTATTATCTTGGTTCGGATTATCATTGGCAGATTTCACATTCTCATCACTCATAAAAACATCTCCTTAAATTAAAAAATTAACCACATTATACCCAAATAAGCACAAAGGTCAAATAATTATAGTTGATAATCAAAGCAAAAAACGCTATATAAAATATAGGAATTAAAACATCATATCACAATAGAGGGAAACTTATGGCACAATATCTTGACATTATTATCTTGCTTCTGGTTGTAATTTTGCTTTTCCAAAAATTGCGCAGCCTTTTGGGTACTCGCCCGACCGAAACTGAAAAGAAAATTGCCGAAGAAAAGGCCGCCAAAATCTTTGATATGATAGTACAAAAAGCTGAGGCTCAAAAACACCATACAGAGCCAACAACAGAGCTTGAAGCCACCCCCATCAAAGACGATTCCGAACTTTCTGAAACCGATAAAGTCTTGAGCAAGATTCCTAATTTCAACAAGAACCACTTTTTAAACAGTGCCAAAAAAGCCTTTGAAATGATTGTATCATCATTTAGCCAAGGTGATACTGAAACCCTTGAAATGCTGGTTTCTAAAGAGCTGGCCAAAAAATTTCAGCAAGTTATTGAGCAAAGACGAGCTGATGGTATTACCGCCGAAACCGACCTTATCGGTTTTGACAATGCCGAAATCACCCACGCACAAATCTCTGCCGACAACATTATTTCCATCACCGTCAAGTTTATCTCTGAACAAGTAAATATCTTAAAAAACAAAGACGGAGAAGTCATTGAAGGTGATGAACAATACATCCAAAACATTACCGACGTCTGGACCTTTGAAAAAGCCTTAACCTCCACCAGCCCGAACTGGCTGCTTACATCTACCAAAAAATCATGATAAAAAAACTTTTATATTTTGGCTTGATTTTAGGCCTTGCCGCCTGTGAGGAACAAACCCCTCCTCCACCGGCCGAACCAAGCCTTGACTTAACTCCCGTATCTTTTGACCAACTACCCAATTGGCAGCACGACAACTTGGCTTTGGCTATTAATCCGTTCAACGATTCTTGTATCCGTATTTTGAATGAAAATACGCAGTATCTTTCCAATGCCAAGGCTCAGATTTCAACCTCCGCCTACCAAAATATCTGCCGCGATTTTATAGCCAACCAACCCCAAAATACCGAGGAGTTTCACCGCTTTATTACCGAGCATTTTACCCCTTACCAAGTCAGTTGCCAAGGCTCAACTGAAGGCAAGTTCACCTCTTATTATGAGTCCTCACTGTCAGCCTCATTGTCCAAACACGGCCCTTATCAATATCCGGTTTATGGCAAGCCATTTGATTTGGTAGAATTCAACCCTCATGATTTTGATAAATCAGCTCCCAGCAAACGCTACGTCGGCAGGGTTGAAAACCAAAAATTAGTCCCTTATTACACTCGTCAAGAAATTGACTCCCAACCGCTCAATGCACCGGTTATTCTTTGGGCAGACAGCAAGGTTGATATTAACATTATGCAAATCCAAGGCTCGGCAGTTGCCACCCTTGATGATGGTCGCAAGGTGCGCGTCGGTTATGCTGACAACAACGGCCACCCGTTCAAAGGTATAGGCTCGATTCTTCTTTCTAAAGGACTGCTTAAACCTGGTGAAGCCTCAATGTCTCACATCAAAAAATGGCTTGAAGCTCACCCCGACCAAGCTGATTCCATTTACCACGAAAACGCCCGTTTCATTTTCCACCGCTTGCTTAATACCGAAGGCCCGCTCGGGGCTCACGGTGTTCCGCTCCATGCCGGACGCAGCTTGGCCGTTGACCGTAGTTTTATTCCGCTCGGGGCTCTGCTGTGGCTTGACACTACCGGCCCTGATAAAGAACCCTTGCAAAAACTGGTTGTAGCTCAAGATATCGGCAGCGCCATCAAAGGCTGCGTCCGTGGTGACTACTTCTGGGGTTCCGGCGCTGATGATGTTTTGGATAAAGCCGGCCGCATGAACTCTCAAGGGCGCTATTATCTTTTTCTGCCCAAAATAACGGAGACCCCTAATGCTCAATAACAAAAAAAACACTAAACCCAATAAAGCCGAACAACTGATGTATAAAGCCCTCAATCGCGCCATTCAGGCTGACGACTTGCGCATCTATCTCGACTACGGCAAAATCAACCGCCCCGGTTCTCCGGTTTATGACCCATGGGAAAATCTGCTGCCGATATTAACTCCGGTTATTATCGGACTGATTTTAATTTTATCAGCCGGTGTTTTGTTTGGGCTGATGTTTATTATTGCTATGCTGATGATATATACCTCCTATTTCAAAAAGAAACTCTACCACCGACTGATAGAGCGCACCAAAGCATATATCACCTCCGGCTATGAACACTGCCAAGAATTATGGGACTTCGGCGGCTTGGTATTTGTTAATGCCCACAACAAAAAACAAGGCTGCGTTGCTCCTGAAGGCGATTGGAAAGACTTTGTCGTCCAACACTTCTCTGATTATATGACCGACAACAACAATCAACCGGAAACTTCCACCGATGAAACACCTGCAGAAACTGAAACTAAAACAGCCTGATTACGATTCTTCGGACTGGGAAGCTGTGATTAAAGATGTGCAAAAACTGCCCAAAGATTATCCTGAGCCCCAAAGTGCACCTCTTATCATCGACATATCCACCGAACATCATATATCAGCAACAGAGCTCAAAGATGTTGACGCTGAATTAGTTATCGATTCTACAGATAACATCGATAACCAAACCGCCAAAAAATTCAAACGTGAAGAGTTTAAGGTTGAAGCCGTACTTGATCTCCATGGCCAGACCGAAAAAAACGCCTACGATAAGGTTGTCAACTTTATCAAACAATCTTATGCCGACAACAAACGCTGCATTATCATCATCACCGGCAAAGGAATTAATCCTCATAATGATGAAGATATTTTCGCCGCCCGCGGCATTTTAAAAACCGCCGTCCCTAATTGGCTTAATTCACCGGAAGTACGCCCCTTAATTTTGGCTTATAAACACCCATCCGAGGCCAAAGGCGGCAGCGGCGCTTTATACATTTTACTCCGCCGCAAACGAGGCTAAGCCTTCCATAAAGCATTAGTCAATTTGTTTTCAATAAAAGCCTCATGCGCGGCAATTTCTTCCTCACTAAGCGGAAAATTCCTTGCCGGACGAAACTTACGTGTCGTATTTCCTTCAGCAACAACAGCTGCCATTTCCGTATGATGATACTCGGCCGGTTTATCATCCATCAACATTGATGGTTCTTGCCCGCCCAATAGCTCCAAATACACTTCAGCCAACAGCTGAGCATCAAGCAAAGCCCCATGCAAAGTGCGAGCCGTATTATCCACACCAAAACGCTTACACAAGGCATCAAGATTTACTCTGGCACCGGGGAACTTTTTACGGGCGATTTCCAAAGTATCGACTACCCTCTCCCACGGATATTCTTCATACCCCAAGCCTTTGAGCTCAAAGTTAATAAATTTCATATCGAAGGATGCATTATGCGCCACCAAAATTCCGTCGCCGACAAAATCAACCCATCCCTGAGCAGCCTCACGAAAAGTCGGAAAATCCTTCAAATAATCATAACTCAAGCCATGGATTTTGAACGCATCTTCAGGCACCTCGCGCTCCGGATTTATATATTGGTGATAAGTCACCCCTGTCGGAATATGGTTAATCAGCTCCACAGCGCCGATTTCCACCAATTTGTCGCCCTCTTCCGGATGAAAACCGGTTGTTTCCGTATCAAAAACAATTTCTCTAATCTGGTTTACCATAGCTTTTTTTTAACACCCCAACTCATTAACAATTTCAGCCATTTCAGCGCGCAACACATTTATTGGCTTATTAGTATCAACAACCACATCGGCCATCAACTTTTTTTGCTGATTCGACATTTGCACACGGTTAATTTTTTCAAAATCCTCCGCTGAAATTTTATCTCTCAACATCACTCTTTTTTTCTGAATTTCATAATCAACATCAGCCACAATCACGGCATCACAGTATCTATCCCATCCTTGTTCATAGAGCAGAGCCGCATCTATAAAAGCGATTCCCTCGCGGCAAGCATTTTTACGAATAATCGAGCGTAAATTTTCTTTCAGAAACGGGTGGATAAGTGCCTCCAATTTTTTTAGCTTTTGTGGATTATCAAACACCTCGTTGCGCAGCTTTCGTTTATCGATTCCCTCCCCGTTTTTCACATTAGGGAAAGCCTCCGCCACGACCTTAATAAAACTTTTTTTATTATATAATCTTCTGACCCACCCGTCAGCATCATATACCACAAACCCCAAAGATTTTACCTGCTCCGATAAAGTTGTTTTTCCACATCCGATAGAGCCGGTAATCGCCACAATTTTCATAAAACCATCCTCAAAACAAAGAGTTACAACACTTATGCACAAACAGGCCTAATTCTGTGTATAACTTGTCCTTTTTAGACATTTATACAAATTAATCCTCGTAATGTAAAATTTATTCTACAAACTTACCCACAAGCCTTGCGCAGATTCGGTTTCAGGGTTTAAAAAAATTTTTTTGGAGTCGCCAAATTTTGTTCTTTACAAGGGCTGACTCGACAGAAAAATTTACATTTTGTTAATTTCTTTAAATTTAGACATCGATTCGTTAAAAAAATATTAACAACGTCTGAAGAGAGCCTTTTAAAACTTATCCACATAACTCACAGGCATATACAAACCACTACTAAAATTTTAAAATTTAAATGATAGGGCAGGTCGGTCTGTGCATAACCTTTCATCAAAACAAACAATTGACTCTTTTCAATTTAAATCATATAAACAAACCAACAAGGGAATAATACTTCAAACCATCATCCCTTTACAATTCAATTCTTAAATTAATCATCATAATATATATAAGGTAAGCGAATGCATTTACAAGAGCTTAAGCAAAAATCCCCCAAGGCCTTGCTTACACAGGCTGAAGAATTGGGAATAGAAGACGCATCATCAATGCGTGTCCAAGACCTGATTTTTGCCATATTAAAAAAAGTCGCCTCTGACGATGAGGTTATTTTGGGCGACGGTACTATAGAAGTTTTACCAGACGGATTTGGTTTTTTACGCTCAACGGAGTCCAATTATTTAGCCAGTCCGGATGACATTTATGTATCACCTGTACAAGTCAAAAAATATGGTCTTCGTACCGGCGACACGGTTGAAGGAGAAATCCGTGCTCCCAAAGACAACGAGCGTTATTTTGCTTTGACCAAAATCAATCGTATTAATTTTGAGGATCCTGAAAAGTCCAAACTTCGCGTTAACTTTGACAACCTCACCCCTCTTTATCCAACCCAAAAGCTCAATTTTGATATCATCTGTGGTGAAAAAGATTATACCACAAGAGTTATTGATTTAGTAGCTCCACAAGGCAAAGGTCAACGAGGCTTGATAGTAGCTCCGCCACGTACCGGTAAAACAGTTATGCTGCAAAATATTGCTCATGCGATTGCTGCCAATCATCCAGAAGTCTACTTAATGGTTTTGCTGATAGATGAGCGCCCGGAAGAAGTTACGGATATGACCCGTTCGGTTAAAGGCGAGGTCATCTCTTCTACTTTTGATGAACCGGCAGCTCGCCATGTTCAAGTAGCTGAAATGGTTGTTGAAAAAGCCAAGCGCTTGGTTGAAACCAAAAAAGACGTTGTTATTTTGCTCGATTCCATCACCCGTTTAGGTCGAGCTTATAATGCCGTAATCCCCTCTTCCGGCAAAGTTTTAACCGGTGGTGTTGACGCCAATGCTCTTCAACGCCCCAAACGTTTGTTGGGTGCTGCCCGTAATGTTGAAGAAGGTGGTTCTTTGACTATTATTGCCACAGCTTTGGTTGATACCGGTTCTCGTATGGATGAAGTTATATTTGAAGAATTCAAAGGTACCGGCAATTCAGAGATAATCTTGGATAGAAAACTGGTTGATAAAAGACTTTTCCCAACCATTGATATTACGCGTTCAGGTACTCGTAAAGAAGAGCTTTTGGTTGACCGTCAAACCTTATCCAAAATGTGGGTATTGCGCCGCGTTTTAATGCAAATGGGTATGACCGACGGTATGGAGTTTTTGCTTGATAAGCTCAAAATCTCCAAAGACAACCACGACTTTTTCAATAATATGAATAGTTAAAGATAGCAAAAAAGGAGAAGTATTAAACTTCTCCTTTTTTTAAGGTTTCAATAGCTGTGTTTATCCATGGCTCAAAAGATTGATTTTTCTGCAAATTATCAATAATTCGATTTTTAAAATCATAGTAATCAAATCCTGCCGCATTTTTGAAGAATAAGATAGCCATCTGCTGCCTCTGATCTTGAATTAAATCAATATGACGAGCAATAGCTAATACCATTTTTTCAAATGCCGAAGATTTTGTTTCTTGCACAAAATTTTTGACCGTATTAGAGCTTAAAATCCCATAAATAGACACCCAATTCCAGTTGAACATCAAAGTATGGGTTAATCCCCCAACATTATTCTCCACATGTTGTTTAACCAATTCAAAAAACTTGTCTTCGCAATTGATCAAAATCTCAGGATGTTCATCAATCAACTTGTAGAAAGCTTCAATATCAAAATCTTTACAATCCATACAAGCTTTAAAATTCTCCGGAAATTCTCTAACAAAAATCTCATGAGTATTTTTCATTAAGGATTCAGCCGAATGATAAATACACACATAATTGTTACGTAGTTCAAAATTTTTGTTTAAAGACAACGTATCCAAAACCTTTACAGCTTCTTCAAAAGCCTGAGCTCCGCTTGTATAAAAAGCAGCAATTTTTTTTGTATCCATCATAATATAAAAAATTATAGATTATAAAAATAAAACAATGGAGCCTAGCATATAGACAATAAATCTTTTTGTCAAATATTAAATTTGCAAAAATTGCTTTACCTCTTGCATATCAAAGCAAATCTTGGCCACACCGAGACTTTTTACCTTATCAATATATTCCTGATTTTGGTACATTTTTGACCCCAAGAAGGCAATTACGGTCATTTTAGCCTTTAGTCCGGCGGTCATACCGGCAATAGAGTCCTCAATCACCACGGTATTTTCAGGTTTTTCACCCATAGCCTTTGCGGCATATAAAAACAAATCCGGCTCCGGCTTTCCTTTTTCAACCAAGTCCACGGTAAAAATATTTTCTTTAGGGATTATGTCACCAAAATTAATCGCTTTCAGCTTCATCAAGGTTTTGCTTAAAATTCCGCCGGTAGCAATACATTGTTTTATTTGGTTATTTTTCAAAATATCCATCACCCCCGGCATTACTTCCAAGCCGTATTTTTCCATATATTGCGTATCCATTTGGAGTACGTCTTCCCAAAACTTATCATTGGTCGGGTATCCCATTTTGAGGAGAGTATCTCTTTTGGTTTTGTCTGCCTGCCCGCCGAACAGCCGATTAATTTTCTCAAAATCCCAATTAACGCCAAAACGCTCATTGAAAAATTTTTTACGATTCTCCAACCAAATTTTTTCAGAGTCGGCGATTACGCCGTCAAAATCCCATATAATCAACTTATAAATATTTTTATTCATTTTTACAATCCAAACTAGAAAAAAATCGAGTCCGTATAAAGCCCGTACAAGCGAATTTAGCCTAGTCTATGATAGTTTGGTTAACTTTAGATAAACAAGCGCTGTAGAGTCCCTAAAAACGCGATTTTTAAAACTTGCATAAAATTTTGAAGTTTACTATACCTTAGTCATGCAATAAAAATTTTTTTAAGGATAGGTATTATGGATAACAAGACCATTTATGCACTTTCAACCGTTTTGGGCAAATCGGGAGTAGCGGTGATTCGCATTTCCGGCAGCAAGGCGTTGGATGTTGTGCGGCAAATGACCAAGCTTGACACCTCCAAGCTCAAGGCTCGCTACGCCTATTTCCTTGATTTAAAATCACTTTCCGGAGTTGATACCTTAGATAAATGCCTATTGTTATATTTTAAGGGGCCAAATTCGTTCACCGGAGAGGATATCGTCGAGCTGCATACCCATGGCTCCCGCGCCGTGATTTCGAGTGTTCTGGACAATCTGAGCCGGATTCCTGATTTTCGTATGGCCGAGGCCGGAGAATTTTCCAAACGAGCCTTTTATAATCATAAGATGGACTTGACCGAGGCTGAGGGTCTGGCTGATTTGATTGATGCCGAAACCCAAGCCCAGCAAAAATATGCCCTGCGCCAAATGGAAGGCAGCTTAAAAAATCTGTATGAAGAATGGCGCGAGCAACTGGTTAACATTATGGCTCATCTTGAGGCTTATATTGATTTTCCGGATGAAGAGATACCTGAAACCGTTGTTGCAGATATCAATAACACTGTATTTAAACTTCGCCAATCCATAGAACACCACCTTGCCTCAGATAATATCGGAGAAAGATTGCGTGAAGGTTTTCGGGTTGTTATTGTCGGCCGTCCCAATGCCGGCAAGTCCAGCTTGCTTAATGCCATAGCCAAGCGCGATGTTGTAATTGTTTCAGATATTGCCGGCACTACCCGAGACGCTATTGATATCCACCTTGATTTGAATGGTTATCCGGTGATTATTACCGACACCGCCGGCATTCGAGAAACCGAGGAAGCCATTGAGCGCCAAGGTGTCGAGATAGCTTATCAAAAAATCCAAGACGCTGATTTACTGATTTGTTTATATGATGCTTCACAAGACACTGTTCAGGTGTTTGATAATATAGCTAAAACATTCCATAATAAAATGTTGTATGTAGCTAATAAGAGCGACAACCTTACCGCCGAGCAATGTTCATCTTTACTTTCGGCCGGCAATTTGGTTATCTCAGCCAAGCACCAACAAGGTATTGATAGCCTGCTTAGCGCGATTGGCAATATTATCAGTGACAAGTTTACTTCTAACTCTAATATTCTGATAACCCGAGCCCGTTATCGTGAAGCTTTGTCCGCTGCCCTCGCCTCTTTAAAGCTTTTTAACCTTGATAAAGAGATAGAGCTTTCCGCTGAGGATATCCGCTTAGCTGCGAGAGAAATCGGTAAAATCACCGGCCGCATAGAGGTTGATGAAATCTTAGATAAAATCTTCGGCAGTTTCTGTATTGGTAAATAACAGTGTATTTAAACTTTGTTTATATTTGATAGAATATTTGAACGATGTATTTAAACTTATATTCCTAAAAATCATTTAAAATCAAGCTTGTATGGCCGATTCTCATTAAAATAAGGCTTGCAATCCGCTTCAAGCTGTTGTAAAACCTGATACAAAATCAATAAAGGCTTTATGAGAAATGAATAACAATCAAGATTTTGATGTAATCGTTGTTGGCGGCGGTCATGCCGGCTGTGAGGCTTGTGCTGCGTCAGCCCGAATGGGAGCCAAAACAGCTCTGGTTACCCATAAACTATCCACCATTGGTGAAATGTCATGCAATCCGGCTATTGGCGGCTTGGGCAAAGGCCACCTTGTGCGTGAAATTGATGCCCTTGACGGCTTAATGGGACGTGTTATTGATAAAGCCGGTATACAGTTTCGTATGCTTAACGCCTCTAAAGGACCGGCTGTTCGAGGCCCTCGCGCTCAGGCTGACCGAGAACTTTATCGCCATTATATGCTGGAAGCCCTGCAAGCTCAACCTAATTTGACTTTGATTGAGGCCGCGGTTGAAGGACTGCTGATTGAACATAATAATGTCTGCGGAGTCATTTTGGCTGATGGTTCAACCATCAAATCTAAGGCAGTTGTTTTAACCTCCGGTACATTTTTGAATGGTGTAATGTTTACCGGACATCAAGCCACTATCGGCGGCCGCGTTAATGAAATAAGCTGCACCGGTATAACACCGTATTTAAACGATTTAGGCTTAAAAGTCGGCCGCTTAAAAACCGGCACGCCGGCACGTTTAAGCAGCAAAACCATCAATTGGGATATCTTGCCCAAACAAGACGGTGATGCTAATCCGATACCTTTTTCTTTTCTGACTAAAAGCCTGCCTCAGCCGCAAATTCAGTGTGGCATAACTCGTACCAATTTGCGCACTCATCAAATTATTCGTGATAACTTTGAAAAATGCGCCCTCTTCTCCGGTTTAATCAAAGGTATCGGCCCGCGCTATTGTCCCAGTATTGAAGATAAACTTGTCAAGTTTCCGGATCGTGACAGTCACCAAATTTTTCTTGAGCCTGAAGGTTATAATACCGATGTTGTCTACCCCAATGGTATATCGACATCTCTGCCGGCAGATGTTCAAGAGGCTTTTATTCATACTATGGAAGGTCTGGAGAACGTCAAAATTCTGCGCTATGCTTATGCCATAGAATATGACTATGTTGACCCGCAAGAGCTCAACCATTGCTTGGAGCTCAAAAAAGCCCCCGGACTTTTCTTGGCCGGACAAATCAACGGCACTACCGGTTATGAAGAAGCCGCTGCCCAAGGTGTTGTTGCCGGCATCAATGCCGCGCTTAAAGCCAAAGGCGACGGACAAGAGTTTGTCATTGACCGTAGTGAGGCCTATATCGGCGTAATGATTGATGACTTAATCACCAAAGGTGTTGATGAACCATACCGTATGTTTACTTCTCGCTCTGAATATAGATTATTGTTGCGAGCTGATAATGCGGACTTGCGCCTGACTGAAAAAGGGCACGATATTGGCGTTGTCGGTGAAGAGCGATACACTGTATTTAAAGCTAAAAAAGCTGCCTTGGACAAGTATCGCACTCTTACTCAAGAGCTCAGCACCAAGCACGCTGATATTGAAAACATCGGCTTAAAAGTCAAGCAGAACGGCACCAAGCGCACAGCATATAATTTAATGTCATATGATTCTGTTTCACGTGAAACAATCAACCATTTTTGGCCTGAGCTGGCATCTATGCCTGATGATATTTTTGAGCAGCTTGAAATTGAGGCTCGTTATTCCGGTTATATCAAACGCCAAGAGGCAGATATTGAAGTCTTCAAAAAAGATGAGAAATTAAAAATCCGTGATGATATAGATTATAGTCACATCGGTGGCTTGTCGCGCGAGATGGTCCAAAAACTAACCAAAGTCAAGCCGTCAACCATTGGCGAGGCATCTCGTATTCCGGGGGTTACTCCGGCCGCTATTGCTGCCATTTTAGGCTTTATCAAAAAAGCTTAAACACTGTATTTAAACTGCTTATTATATTGAAAGAGGTTCTATTATGAGTTTTCCGACTATTGC
>CALXWI010000011.1 GCA_944392325.1 uncultured Alphaproteobacteria bacterium
ACCATCGCACCTGCTCTCATCATTATATCCGATTCTATAGCATAATCTTTATAAAATGTCCCGTACTTTTTTGTCCCGACAAATTTGTCGGGACATATTTGTCTCCGAGGCGGGGGAGGCTTCGGTTAGCAGCTGAGAGGGGATAATGATGAGTGAGGGAATTTAAATACAGTGTTTCATTTCCGCATTACGGGATTTAAATACACCGTTCTCGTAGCCTTGGATGCTTTTGTCGGCTTCGGCAAGCTCCAGCCGGCGCTCAGCTAAGGCAACGTATTCTTTCTCGCGCTCAATACCGATATAATGGCGGCCGAGTTTTTTGGCCACAACCGATGTGGTGCCCGAGCCTAAAAACGGGTCAAAGACAACATCTCCCTCATTGCTGGAGGCTAAGATTAATTTGGCGACCAGTTTTTCAGGCTTTTGCGTGGGGTGGGAGGTGTTCTCCGGCATGGACCAGAAAGGAATGGAGATATCTGTCCAGATGTTAGACGGGTAAGTCAGGCGAACCTTGCTGTGGCCTTGGTCTTGCCAATCTTTGGGAGCGCCGGTGTCATCTCGATAAGGCGCTACAACCGGACGCAAAACCTTAACCGCATCAAGGTTGAAGGTATAATCTGCCGATTTGGTAAAAAACCAGATGTCTTCAAGGCAGTTCTTCCAGTTGTTTTGGGCTCCCCTGCCCTTTTCTCGCTCCCAAGAAATGCGGTTTTGCAGAATGAAATATTTGCCGGCAACCTCCGGAATTGAGATTGAGGTTTTCCAGTCAGAGCAGATATAAATGCTGCCGGTGGGTTTTAAGATACGGGGCAGCTTTTTGAGCCATTTATCAAGCCAGTCTTTATATTCGGCAAAATCTCGCTCCTTAAAAACACTTTTGCCAAAGACTTTGGTTAAATTATACGGTGGGTCTATCACCATTAAGTCAACACATTCATCCGGCAGGTAATCCAGCGTCTTAAGAGTATCTTGGTGAATGGTTTTATCAAGCACATAATCCAATGATGATTTAAAATTCAGCTTGATGGCGCGCTTGGCATAGGCCGAGGTTTCCCTTGGCGAAAGTTCAATGGTTTTATTGCGCGGCGCTTTGGTCATCTGTGGACTATTCTTCACCAAATTTACTGTTGACCAGCAGGGTTAAGGCATCAATGGCGGCTTGCGCCTCAGGGCCGGAAGCATTGACCTTGATGGTTGTACCTTTGGCGGCGGCAAGCATCATCAGCCCCATAATGGACTGGCCGCTGACTTTTTGACCGATACGCTCAACCGTAACATCGGCCTTAATATCTTCAATAGCTTTAACAAAGGCTGCCGCGGCACGGGCGTGGAGCCCTTTTTTGTTTTGAATCTCAAGTTCAACACTAATAATATTGTCTGAGGACATCTTTAGGCTCCCAAAAGTTTGGAGGCTACATTAATATATTTTTTGCCGGCTTCCTGTGCGCCTTCGACGGCTTCTTTTAAGCTTTTGTCTTTGCGCAGAGAGGCCAGCTTAATCAGCATCGGAAGATTTATGCCGGCGATAATCTCAACCTTGGCTTTATCCATAATGGAGATAGCCAGATTAGACGGGGTGCCGCCAAACATATCTGTCAAAACGATAGCGCCGCTACCGTTGTCTACTTCACTGACTTTGTTTAATATCTCGCTACGGCGCATTTCCATATCATCTTCAGGGCCGATGCAGACCGCTTTGACTTGGTCTTGCGGGCCGACAACGTGCTGCATAGCTGAGATGAACTCTTCGGCCAAGCGGCCATGAGTTACTAAAACCAAACCTATCATTATTTACAGACCTTTCGTTATTTTTTGATTCCGCTGCTCCAGATTTTGACGGCGCCAAAGCTCTTAATCAGCTCTTCACGGCTCTTGGCTTTGACAATCTCATCAGCGCGGGTGCGGCGGCCGTTGATGACAATCTCTTCAACATTGTCAACCGGAACACCGTAAGTGCGGTTAACCATTTTGCCCTCAAGCTCGACTATTAGCACAAACTCTGCCTCTGCCAACGGGCCTTTGGTTTCTTCGTGGATATCCTCCAGCAAAACCGACAAACGGTCATCTCGGCGGAGTAATGCCGTCTTTTTGCCGTCATATTCCAAAACAGGATCCTTCGGGGCTCCATCGCGGGCGTCTATAAAAATAGCCAGCTCGCCGTACTTGTTCTCAATAATCTCATAAAAATCCTGTTTTTCAATCAATGTGTAATACTGGTTTTCCATATTATGTGACCTTTTTATATTGAACGCAAATTTGTTATATGTTATATCATATTTGATAATAAGTCAATTTTGAGTTAATAAAATGGAAAAAACACCGCTAAAATTTCTGTGGCATTACATTAAAATTTTCAAATGGTTTTTTCTGGCGATGTTTGTGCTGTTAGCAATCGCGACAATCTGCGGGCAGCTATACCCTTTGTATTTGGCCAAAATTTATGATACCGCCGCCGGCAAGGCCGAATCGCCAACTTATTGGCAGGATATTTGGCGCTTTGCAATTATCGGCTTTGGGCTGGGGTTGGCTAAGGTTTTGTTGTTTGATGCAACTTTCTTTTTGGCGGCAAAGTTCTTTCCTGAAGCAAAAACTCTTGTGTCACAAGATACTTTTGACCACGTAAACAGCTTGTCTATCCGCTATTTTAATGAGGAGATGTCGGGCAGAATCGCCACCAAAGTCAATCAGCTGCAGAAAAACATTATTATGGTGTTTAATGAGATGATGCATTCGGTATCATCTTTATTATTCCTTGGCTTTGCGGTGTTTATTATCAGCATGATGAACTTTTATTTTATGGTGGCAATGCTGGTATGGATGGCAATGATTGTGGCGGTGGCATATGTTTTGGGAAGTAAGCGACGAATCCTTGCCCACGAAGTCGGTAAGCAGGAAAGTATGGTCGGCGGTGTGATTGTCGACAGTCTGTCAAATTACAGCGAAGTAAAGAGTTTTGCCAATTTTCATCTTGAAAAGCTGAACCTACTTAAACATCTGAGAGGGCTGCGCAAGGCTGAAAGCAAAGAGCAGTTGATTAAGGCTTATATTCATTTGGCGTTGAATTTGGTGGCGGTGTTGTCAATGCTCGGGTTTATGTTTTTGGCGATTTGGGTGTTCAAAAATAAGGGGATTGATACCACGCAATTTATTTATGCCAACACGCTGTTTGCCATGTTGGCAACGATTGTGTTTGACCTGACATGGCTGTATAATAACCTTTCCAGCATAATCGGAAATATTCGTTCCGCCTTGGAAACTCTTTCCGTTGAGCCGGAGATTAAAGATTCATACAAGGCTAAGCCTCTGCAAGCCGACAAGGCGGAGATTGTGTTTGACAAAGTACGCTTTGCTTATGCCGGTAAAAATCCGATTTTTAATGACTTGTCACTGACAATCAAAGCCGGTGAGAAAGTCGGCTTGGTCGGGGCATCAGGTGCGGGAAAGTCTACTTTTGTTAAGCTAATATCGCGCTATTATGATGTGGACGGCGGAGCCATAGAAATCAACGGGATTAATATTAAAGACATAACCCAAAATTCTTTACGCAAAAATATTGCCGTGATTCCGCAAGATATCAGCTTGTTTAATCGCTCCTTGGCGGACAATATTCGCTATGGGCGCCCCAACGCATCTGATGATGAAGTAAAAGAGGCCGCGGCAAAAGCTTCTGCCGCTTTGTTTATTGATAAAATGCCGCAAGGATACGAAACCATTGTCGGAGAGAGAGGCGTGGTGCTTTCCGGCGGAGAAAGACAGAGAATCGCCATCGCCCGCGCAATTTTGAAAAATGCACCGATTTTGATTTTTGATGAGGCGACATCAGCCCTTGACAGCAGTAGCGAAAGGCATATTCAAGAATCGCTCAAGCAATTGATGCAAAACAAAACCGTAATCGCCATTGCTCACCGCTTGTCTACCCTAAAAGAAATGGATAGAATACTGGTGTTTGACGATGGCAAAATTATTGAGCAGGGAACGCACGAAACCTTGTTGCGCCGCAAAGGAGTTTATTATAAGCTCTATAATATGCAGGCTGACGGGTTTATGCATAGCGATACACCCAAAACCACCAACCAAACATCTTTATAGAACTTGTGATTAAGGAGCAGTCCATGCTGACATTGAAGCATTTGAAAATTAATTCTTTTAATGAAAATTTGGCTTATATGCATCGGGACTGCATTGCCTACAAGCTTGATGATATTTGCTCGCTCGTCAAAATCGAGGTGCATGGCGGAATGCGCACCATTTATGCTTTTTTGCAGATTGTTGATGATGACAAAGTGGTAAAACCAGACGAGCTGGCGCTGAATACCGAGGCGTTTGAGCAAATAAACCTACCCGAAGGCGCCAAAGTATCCATTACCTTATCGGCTCCACCGCCGAGCTTGACTTCAATCAAGCGCAAAATTGCCGGAAACATCTTAAGTGCCAGCGAATACAGCGCCATTGTGTCGGATATTACCAACAAGCGCTATTCAAATATGGAGATTGCGGCGTTTTTGGTGGCATCGGGCTCATTTATGTCATCACCGGAAGTATTGTCGCTGACAGAGGCGATGATTGGCGAGCATACCATCGACTGGACGGATAAAAATATGGTGGTTGACCATCATTGTTTGGGCGGCGTCCCCGGTAACAAGACTGACATTATTATTACCGCTATTGTAGCCGCTTATGGACTGACAATGCCCAAAACCGCATCGCACTCCTTGACATCTTGCGCGGGCGTGGCGGATACGATGGGGGTGTTGGCCAATGTGGATGTGGATGAGAAAAAACTGCGCCAATTGATTGAAAAAAACAATGCCGCAATTGTAAGCTATGATGCCTTGGATGTGGCAGCGGCCAGCAAGATTATTGCCGCGGTGGAAAGGCAAATCGGCATTGCTCAGCACGAGCATATTGTATCTTCTATCTTGGCAATAAAAATGGCGGCCGGAGTTACACATTTGTTGATTGATATTCCGGTGGGACCAAAATCGCGTATCAAAAGTTCTGCCGAGGCAATGCGCCTGCGCAAGCTGCTGGAGTTTGTCGGTGATATGTTGTCGCTGGAAATTGACACGGTGATTACAGACGGCAGCGAGCCAATCGGCAACGGAATTGGCGCAGTGCTGGAAGCCCGCGACGTGATGAAAGTGCTGAAAAACGCGCCCGATGCCCCGCAAGACTTGAAAGAAAAATCGCTCTTTTTGGCGGGGAGAATCTTGGAATTTGACCCAAGGCTGCGCGGCGGGCAAGGGTATAATACCGCTTTGGAAATTTTAAATTCAGGGCAAGCACTAGAAATGATGAATAGAATAATTATATCTCAAGGGAAGGCACCTCAGCCCCAGCTTGGTAAACTAACCAGAGATATTACGGCTAATGCATCAGGCGTGGTGGATGCCATTGATAATGCCAGAATTACCAAAATCGGGGTTTTGGCCGGAGCCGCCCAGCATGCCGGGGCAGGTATCGACTTGTTCAAAAAAGTGGGCGACAGTGTTCATCAGGGTGAGGTGTTGTATAGAATTCATGCCTGTAATTCTACTGATTTTGCTTTTGCAAACTCGGTGGTTGATGCTTATACGGGCTATGAAATTGCCACCGTTGATGAATAAAGGTTAAAATATGAACAAAATCAGAGTTGCTATGATTGGCGTCGGCGAAAGAGGCCTCGACCATTTGGATTGCTTGTTTGCAAAATTCAGAGATGAAGTCGAAATCTCCGGCATATTATGCTCTACTCCGGAGTCAACTTTTGAAAAAGCTTTGGACTTGGAACTGCCCTATTTTAACTCCGTGGAGGAAATCAGCAAAGATAATACCGATGCCGTGATTATTACCACCAAGTCAAACAAGCATACTTTGTTTGGGCGGATGATGCTCAATAAGGGCTTGCCGGTGCTAATCGAAAAGCCGTTTACGACCAACTTGGCCGAGGCTAAGGATTTGGCATTGCTCGCCAAGCAAAAAAATACGTTTGTGATGGTTGGGCATTCGGAGCAATTTAACCCCGCTTATCAGGAAATGTGCAAAATGGCGGTCTTGCCTTTTCGTGATTTGAAGGCTTACCGGATGATTAATTCTCCGCATAGGTGCCGCGACATCAGCGTAGTGCTTGATTTGATGATTCAGGAGCTTGGAATGTTGGCGCAAATTGCACCGCGGAAAAAGCCCAAAATCAGAACCAGAGTAATGCGGCGAAACCACTGGCAAGATGAAATTTTTGCCAATCTATCGTTCGCAGTGGGGTGCGAGGCGGATATCGTGGCTTGCCGCAGAGCAAAAAAAGAAAAGCAAGTAATGATTTTGAAAGACCGCAAATGCGACTGCTGGAAAGTGGATTTTGCCGAAAGCGCATTATTTAAAAATGACGCTTTAATATTTCAAGGAGCAAAAAAATCAGCCCTTGAAAACGAGCTGCATAACTTTGTGAATGCCGTAAAAGGGCTTGAAAAACCTTTGGTCGATGCGCAATTTGCCCTGAAAGCAATGAAAATCGCTTTTGATATTGAAAATTTTAGCCGCAGTGAAGAAACTCGGATGAACAAAAACCGCAAAAAACTGGTATCTACACTCTGATATAATTTTTTGCAAAAAAAATCGACCGCCCCCTTGCGAGAGGGAAAATCGCTCCTTATATAAGGAGATAGACAGTTATAGAATTAACCAACTAAAGGAAGTAAAAAAACATGAGTAAAGTTCTTGGTATTGACTTGGGTACAACAAACTCCTGCTTTGCCGTTATGGACGGTAAAGACCCGAAAGTCTTGGAAAACAGCGAAGGCGCCAGAACGACCCCTTCAATGGTGGCTTTTACTGATACAGAGCGTTTGGTCGGTGCTGCGGCTAAGCGTCAGGCGGTTACAAATCCGGAAAACACTTTGTTTGCCATTAAACGTTTGATCGGACGCCGCTTTAACTCTCCGGAAGTAGAGAAAGATAAAAAGTTGGTGCCGTTCAAAATTATTGAAGGCGAAAACGGTGATGCTTGGGTTGAAGTAAAAAATCAGAAATATGCTCCGTCCCAAATCTCTGCTTTCGTTCTGCAGAAGATTAAAGAATATGCCGAAGCTTATCTGGGCGAAAAAATCGAAAAGGCGGTTATTACCGTTCCGGCTTACTTTAATGACTCTCAACGTCAGGCGACTAAAGATGCCGGTAAAATCGCCGGACTCGATGTTTTGCGTATTATCAACGAGCCGACTGCTGCGGCCTTGGCTTATGGTATGGATAAGAAAACTTCCGGCACTATTGCCGTATATGACTTGGGCGGCGGTACATTCGATATCTCTATTTTGGAAATCGGTGACGGCGTATTTGAAGTTAAATCAACCAACGGTGATACCTTCCTCGGCGGTGAAGACTTCGACCAGCGCTTGGTTAACTATTTGACCGAAGAATTTAAGAAAGAAAGCGGTATCGACCTCAAAAATGACCGCTTGGCTTTGCAACGCTTGAAAGAAGCTGCAGAAAAAGCTAAAATCGAGTTATCTTCAGCTACGCAGACGGAAATCAATCTGCCGTTTATTACCGCTGATGCTACCGGCCCGAAACACCTGAATATGAAACTGACCAGAGCTAAGTTTGAATCTTTGGTTGATGACTTGATTGAAAAAACCGCTGAGCCGTGCCGCAAAGCTTTGGCTGACGCCGGACTTAAAGCTAACGAAATCAGCGAGGTTATTTTGGTCGGTGGTATGACCCGTATGCCGAAAGTTCAGGAAAAAGTTAAAGAAATCTTCGGTAAAGAGCCTCATAAAGGGGTTAACCCAGATGAAGTTGTGGCCATGGGTGCGGCTATTCAAGGCGGCGTTTTGGTCGGCGATGTGAAAGATGTTTTGCTCTTGGATGTTACCCCGTTGTCTTTGGGTATCGAAACCTTGGGCGGCGTATTTACTCGTTTGATTGACCGTAACACCACTATTCCGACACGCAAGTCGCAGGTATTCTCTACGGCGGAAGACGGACAGACCGCGGTTACTATTCGCGTATTCCAAGGTGAGCGTGAAATGGCTGCCGACAACAAGCTGCTCGGTCAGTTTGATTTGGTTGGTATTCCGCCTGCTCCGCGCGGTATGCCGCAGATTGAAGTTACCTTCGATATTGATGCCAACGGTATCGTAAACGTATCAGCTAAAGATAAAGCTACCAACAAAGAGCAGGCTATCAGAATTCAGGCCAGCGGTGGTTTGTCTGATGCGGATATCGAAAAGATGGTTAAAGACGCTGAGCTTAATGCTGAAGCCGATAAGCGCAAAAAAGAATTGGTTGAAGCTAAAAATCAGGCTGAAAGCTTGGTTAACTCTACTGAAAAAACGCTTAAAGAGCATGGCGATAAGATTTCTCCGGCTGAAAAATCAGCCATTGAAACTTCTATCGGCGAGCTGAAGACGGCTATTGAAGCTGAGGACTTGACCGTAATTAAAGAAAAGACCGAAGCTTTGATGCAGGCCTCGATGAAACTGGGTGAGGCTATGTATAAAGCTCAGCAGGCTCAGGCTCAACAAGGCGCAGCTCAAGGTCCGGAAGCCGGAACCGGCGCTGAACAGCCAAAAGATGAAAAGGTTGTTGATGCTGACTTTGAAGAAGTTAAGTAATCAATAGGCTTAAAAAAAACAAAAGAGCTTACCTTTTGGGGTAAGCTCTTTTTTGTACTTAAAGAGTGTTTAGAGAATTGGGCGAGCCAAGGCACTTACTCCATCTCCTCTGTCGTAACTAAACACATCACCATTAGATATATCTACCATATAGTGACTTAAGGTATTGCTGTTGTAAGTAGACGACCAATATCTATTAGGTGATATTCTTGATCCTCCTTGTACTGAAATAGCATTATTAAGTGTATATATATTATTATAAATTGTTAATAATTGGTCTTTATTAGGTAATCTTCCCTTAATGTTACCGCAAAATACATAGCTAGAACATGAATTATTTGCGGCATTCCAGTCTTTTCCATTCGAATCTTTCATCGCTACATAGAAACTCATACCATTAACCTTAACTCCGACAACTTCATCGTTACAATAGTATAAATTACCTTGAGCCCCATTAAGAACTTGTTTTTCGCAACTGCTGCCGTTCCATTCATAGCCACTTGCACAAGCACATGAAGCGTATTTGCCGCCACATACTGTTCCTGAGCCGCTGGTTTGGTTACTACCAATGCAGGTGTATTGGTAAGTTGAAGGGCAAGTGCAGGTTCCAGATGTCCAAGTATAAGGTGACGAGCAATTGCAAGCTGTATACTTGCCACCACAGGCGGTGCCGGAGCCGCCGGAGTAACCCGTGCCAGAACAAGTGTATTTATAAGTTGAGGGGCAGGTGCAAGCTCCACTACTCCAAGTGTAAGGAGATTTGCAGTTACACTTGGTATACTTGCCGCTGCAGGCGGTGCCGGAACCGCCGGAGTAGCCCGTACCGGAGCAGGTGTATTTATAAGAGCTTGGGCAGGTGCAAGCACTACCGCTCCAAGTGTAAGGAGATGAGCAAGTGCAAGATTGATATTTGCCGTTGCAGGTTTCGCCGGAACCTCCGGCATAGCCGGTGCCCGTGCAGGCTTTGTCATAGCCAAGTTTTAGGCAATCTTCGGCCGCGCCTCCACCGCAATACCAGCCCTCCCCAAATGGGCATTTTAGGCCGCTTCCGGGGCAGGCAGAATCAGTATAGCCCAGCAAAGAGCAATCCGTTACGGCACATTCTGCCGCAGATATAGTTTGAGGTAAAAAGGACAGAGATGTCCCTAAAAGTAAAAATAATTTAGTATTAGTCATCACACACACCTTATCTTTTATGGTTAAAAAGAACGCCCCTCAAAAATATTCGAGGAGCGGGTGTTGCAAGACTGTTAACGAGGACAGTCCCAGCTTATTTGGCTGAGCCTTATTCACTGGCACCCGCATATGATAAGTGTATGCAAATGCCAGCATATTTAATTTTAAGTCGTTATGCTCAACGACTCTCGTTAAGAGGGCTTGCAAACCCTGACCGATAGTCTTTATCGGCTGATTGAAATTTTAGCATAGCAAAGATTAAAAATCAATATACAATGTGGGGGCTTGCTCCGGCTGAGCTAGAGGTACAGGTGTTCAGCCTGTGGTGATGGGGTTTTTGAGGTGAAATTGCAATATATGGACAATTTTGTCTAGCGGTTTAGGAGAGAGATGTATAGAGGGACGGAGACAGGAGAAAGTACGGTAAGGAAAAAGAGGGGGAAAGAATGCGGAGCGTAGGAGTAAGTAAAGAGCGGAAAATGGGTGAGGCGATGGGTGGAAAACAAGCTTGAGGAAGGAGAAGAAAACATAACTGAAGTTAATGCGTATCAGAATATACGGGGTTATTGTCGGGGAGTAATATAACGCAAAAGAGCTTACCCCAAAAGGTAAGCTCTTTTTTTGATACTTAAAAAGTGTTTAGAACGTGGTCGGCGATAATCCCCTTTTGGCGCATATATTCATTAATAGAGCGGGAGGATGATTGACGCATATCAAAATGGCTGACACCGGTATTAACCAAAGCGGTATGTATGCCTGCGTTGATGCCGCCCAAAATGTCAGTTTCAAGAGCATCACCCACCATGAGGATTTGGTCTTGCGGGACATCAATATCATGCAGAGCCAATTTAAAAACGCGTTTATCTGGCTTGCCAAAGTAGGTCACCGTTCCGCCGTGGCGCTCAATATATTCCGCAAAGCTACCAGCACGCAAAACCATATGCGAATCTCCGGCAATATGACTCTTGCGATCCGGGTTGGCGCAGATACATAGCTTTTGCAAGTCTAAAACCTGTTTTAGCTCATTTTCAAAAGCCGCAAGTGTATAAGCTTCTACATAATTACCGCGGTACATAATCAGCGGATTGCCCAGATAGACGACATCTGCCGCACTATGCTGTGGGACAAATGTATATTTGCTGTCGGCAAACAAACCGTTATCCCTGCGACCAATAACCGAATATTTGAGTTTCTGGCTATCATGGCTAAAAATTTGGTAGGCTAAATCACCTGAGGTGACCAAACGGTGGTAGTGTTCCCCTGCCAGCAAGCCATATTTTTTATAAATCTCCGCAACTTGTGGTGAGCGTTGCGGATAATTGGATAAAATTATGACCGTTTTGCCTTGCGTCATCAGCATTTCAAGCTTTCTTAGGGCTAGCGGAAAAAAGTTTTTACCATTCCAAATCGTTCCAAACAAATCAATCAAAAAAACCTCGTAATTCTGACTGATACTTAATAAATTTGTTTCCATAATATATAATTTAATAATAAAATTTGGGTTGCTTGTAGCATAATCTGGAGAAAATGTCCAGTTTTTTATTAGATTTTGGATTTTTTTATCATTTTGAGCTTGCGTTTTGTGTGAAAAAAAACTACATAATGCCTAAGATTAGTTAATTGTTTAAACAAGAAGTGATGTTATGGCTACGGAAACCGACTATTATGAACTGCTGGAAGTGGATAAAAATGCCAGCGGGGAAGAAATAAAAAAAGCTTATCGTAAATTGGCGATGAAATATCACCCTGACCGCAACCCCGGTGATAAAGAGGCTGAAAATAAGTTCAAAGCCATTAATCAGGCTTATGATGTGCTGAAAGATGAGCAAAAACGTGCTGCATATGACCGCTATGGACCGCAGGCTTTTGCCAATGGCGGCATGGGCGGCGGTAATCCGTTTGGCGGATTTGACTTTAATTTCGGCGGAGGCGGGTTCTCGGATATTTTCAGCGATATATTCTCTGACTTTATGGGCGGAGGACAACGCGGCGGGGCGGCTCAAAATTATGCTCAAGATGGTGCCGACTTGCGCTATAATCTGGAGATTACGCTGGAAGAGGCCTTTAGCGGTGTTGAAAAGGAAATTAAAATTCCAACTACCGTGCCTTGTGAAGATTGCCATGGGCATGGTACGGCTGACGGGAAAGAGGCTCCGATTTGCCCACATTGTAAAGGTCGAGGCAGAATCAGGACGCAGCACGGGTTTATGATTATGGAGACCACCTGCCCTAACTGCCATGGTGAAGGGCGTGTGGTTAAAGATGCCTGCAAAAAATGCCGTGGTGAAGGGGTTATCCATAGCGAAAAAGTGCTTAAAGTCAAGATTCCGGCCGGTGTGGAAGATAATACGCGGATGAGGATTGCCGGTGAAGGACAAAGCGGTATTAGAGGTGGTGAAAACGGCGACTTATATGTGTTTATTTCAGTCAAAGAACACAAATTGTTTGTGCGCGACGGGGCTAATTTGTATGTGAGAGTGCCGATTTCGATGACTTGTGCAGCTTTGGGCGGAAAAATTGAAATACCGGATATTAATGGTGAAAAAATTGAGGTCGAAGTACCGGCAGGCACCCAAACCGACCAACAAAAACGCCTGAGCGGACAAGGTATGACCGTATTGCGTTCAGCTCGAAGGGGTGATATGTTTGTGAAGTTCAGAGTTGAAACACCAACCAACCTTACCCAACGGCAGAAAGAGTTGTTGGAAGAGTTCAAAAGCATTAGTGCTGATGAAAACTGCCAGCCGGAAGCTAAAAGCTTTTTTGATAAAATTAAAGACTTGTTTGCCGCTTAAAAAAATGGTTTGAAGTGAAAGCCCGCATCTGCGGGCTTTGGTTTTGGTATTTAATATATTGCAAGCACTGGAAGTGCGAAATATTCGCCCATATCACCCCAACCTCCATCTCTTCCACCATCTGCCATATCAAAACGGTCATGATATGATCCATATGGTGTAGAAGTATAATAGGTTTCATCTTCTTTGAGCTTATCTCCTCCATGATTTAGGAGTAATGTGTTAAGCTGTAAACGATTATTATATATTACATAAAATTGATCTAATGTCGGTAACCGCCATTTCCCGCAAGAAGAATAACGCCTGCAAGCATTGTCTGCACTTGTCCATATTTTTTTTCCCAAGTCTTTTATCGCTATATAAAATTCCATATCCGATGTTTTAACGCCTATAATTTCACCGTTACAGTAATATAATTCTCCTTGCGCTCCGTCATGGATATCTTTTTGACATTTTCCATTTTTCCAACTATACCCATCTTTACATTCACAATAACAGTATTTTCCATTACAAGCTTTGCCACCGGGGGTTTGATTTTCACCAGTACAGGTTTGGTCAAATGCAAATTCTGTACAAAAATCATTTTCGGTTTTGAAACACGCCCATTGGTTGCCAAAGGGGCATTTGACACCTTTACCGCCGTTGCAAGAGGTTTCAGTATATCCCAATGCTGCGCAATCTTGAGTGGCGACACATTGGGCAAAGGTTAAAGTTGGAATTATGGACAGACTTGTCCCGATTAGTAAAAATTTAATGTTGCTCATCATACACATCCTTCTTTTAATGTTAAAAAGAATGCCTGCTCCAAATGAAAGAGGTGCAGGCAGGATGTTAGCAAGCTGTATTACAGTAAACAGCTCCAGTTTATTAATTTCATAACCGAAGCTATAAAACCTATTTGACTGGCATCCTGCCTACATAAAGACAGAAGCCAGCATATTGTTTTTAAGTCGTTATGCTAAAACGACCACTGTAATAAAGGGTTGCTACACCCTAGTTGGTAGAACTTTACCAACTGAAGATATTTTAACATAACAGAACTTAAATCGCAATGCAAAAATTTAACTAATTATGATTTTAGAAATTTCAAGCTAACTAAAAGGTCCGGCTTTGCCGAACCTGTGAAAATTATATAAAGTAATTTAAGCTATCCTTGTTCTTTTTTGGATTTTAGCTGGCCGCAAGCGGCTAAGATATCTTGCCCGCGGGGGACGCGTATCGGTGCCGCAAAGCGGTTCTTTTGCAGTTCTTTGGAAAAAGCTATAATCCGGCTCTTGGGGCTCGGCTCATAGCTGCAACCCGGCCAGGGGTTAAATGCTATCAAGTTAAACTTGGCGTTAATCTTAAACTTGCGCATCAAATCCATCAGCTCGTGGGCATCGGCTAAAGAATCATTAAAATCTTTGAGCATAAGGTATTCAAAAGTCACAAAATGGCTGCCGTCAAGCTGCTGATATTCGTGGCAGGCTGACAAAACCTCCTCTAACGGGTAGCGCTTGTTGATGGGCATAATTTGCGAGCGTTTCTCATTATTGGGGGCGTGCAGGCTGATTGCCAGTTTGACACCGGTGGCTTGAATCATCGGCACAATATTGGGAGCTATACCTGAGGTGGACAAGGTTATGCGCCGTTTGGAAATGGCTATGCCGTCGCCGTCGGTCAAAATCTTGAGGGCTTTGATGACGTTGTCCATATTATGCAGGGGTTCGCCCATACCCATAACTACGATGTTGGAAAGGTAGCGGGTTTCATCTTTGGGAGAAGGCCATTCTTGATAAGCATCGCGGGCAGCCATAAACTGGCCGACAATTTCTCCGGCGGTCAAGTTGCGGGTGATTTTTTGGCTGCCGGTATGGCAGAATTTGCACCCAACGGCGCAACCAACCTGTGTGGAAATGCAGACGGCGCCGCGGTCTTCCTCCGGAATATAAACCGTTTCAATACGTTGGCCGTCAGGAAACTCAAACAGCCATTTGTGCGTCTTGTCGGTGGAGATTTGCTCGGTAATGATTTTGGGACGAGTAATGGAGCAGCGCTCCTCCAGCTTGGCGCGGAAGTCTTTGGAAAGACTGGTCATTTGGGCAAAATCAGTCGCCCCGTGGTAATATAACCACTGCCAGAGCTGCTTGGCGCGAAAAGGTTTTTCTCCTAAATCAGCAATAAAAGATGACAACTCCTCTTTGCTTAAGCCGATGAGTTCAACTTTATTTGCCATGGGGTTACTTTCGGCCGCATTTGGCATTAATTGCGCGGTAGGCGCTCATAAATCCGCTCAGAGAGTAGGTATCTTTGGTTTCGGTACCGCGAGAAGATACGCCGCGGACAATCATTCTTTGGCCTTTTTTCATGGCGTCTACGAGTTCTTTATCAGCACGCTCGTTAACAGCCCAAGCTTTGTCGCCCTCGGTAAAGATGTCGTTGATGGTTTGAGTCCCGATTTTGACCTGAACTTTAGCGCCCGGTTTATAATTATAACCGGCAACAAAGTTGACGACATCAAAGCTTTGTTCGGCAGGGCGGTGAGTCACAACAACGTAAATATCGCCGCGCTTGGTGTATTTGCCCTCGTCCCTTTTGGGGGTGGAGGCAATATAGCAGACACGGCCTTGGCTGTCATCAGCATAGTAGGCGACCCAGTCACGATATTCACCTATCAGTTGGGGGCCTTTGGGTGCGGCGGCTGATGCGGTTTGAAATACAAAAACGCTTAAAAAAGCCAGAAAACTTAAAGATTTTAATTTTAACATAACAGAATACTCACAAGTCAAAGTTGGTTTTGTTAAATACTAATTGAAATATCTATAAAAAATGTTAATTTCTATGCAAAATATTGAGGATTGCAAAAAAATGATTCGAGACAGTTATATAGATATCAATAAACTGGTGCAAAACAAAGCGATTTTTAAGTTGTTCAGAGCGGTGGAAAACCACGGCGGAACTTTGCGCTTTGTCGGCGGGGCGGTGCGCGATGTGATTGCCAAACTGCCGGAACACGAGTTTGATTTGGACTTGGCTACCGATTTGTCCCCTGAAGAAGTGGTTGAGGCATGCGAAGAAAAGAATCTGAAAACCGTGCCGATTGGCCTGAAGTTTGGCACCGTAGGCGTGGTCATTGGTGATAAAGTGGTCGAAGTGACATCTTTACGCAGAGATGTTACAACTGATGGGCGCCATGCCGAAGTGGAGTTTACATCTGACTGGGAAGTTGATGCGTCTCGTCGCGACTTGACCATTAATGCCGTGTATGCCGATGAAAAAGGCAATGTGTTTGATTATTATAACGGAATCGATGATATTGAAAACGGAAGAGTGCGCTTTATCGGCAGTGCGCTGCAGAGAATCCGCGAAGATTATTTGCGCGTGCTGAGGTTCTTTAGGTTCTATTCAAGTTTTGGTAAAGGCGAAATCGATAAAAAAGCTTTGCAGGCATGCATAGACTGCCGCGAAGAGCTGCAGCATTTGGCAATTGAGAGAATCCGCGATGAAATGAGCAAGCTGGTTATGACACCAAAAGCCGTCGAAACCCTGAAAATTATGTTTGATAACGGGATATTGGAATATATTTTGCCGACGGCAAAGCATTTGGACTGTCTGGCTTTCTTGATTGAGTTGGTAAACAAACACAAAATTGCTCCCGATGCAATGCGGCGCTTGTTTGTGATGTATGAGCCGGATGAAAAACTCGCCGAAAACTTGTCTTCACGCTTGAAATTCAGCAAAAAACAGCGCGAAATGTTTATTCGCTGGGCGGTGCGTAATCCATCGCTGCAAGAATTTGTGAATGAAAAAAGCTTGCGAAAGCTGCTGTATACTTATGGCAGGGATTTTTGCTTTAATAAGTTTTTGTTGATGTGCGCCTTAAACAAGCAAGAGCCGGATAATTTTGCCCAAATAATTGAGCAGATTGAAGGCTGGGAAATCCCGACTTTTAATATTAAAGGTAAGCATATTTTGGCGCTGGGAATCGATGATAACCGCAAAATCGGCACCATCTTAGACAAGCTGGAAGAAATATGGATTGAAAGCGACTTTAAGCTTTCAGACGAAGAGTTGTTGGCTCAGGCTAAGAGCATAATAGCTTCAGCCGCCTAAAAAGCATTGGGAATATGCTGCAGCCGCAAAGGAAATGCAACTAAAACCGCATCAAAGCGAATGTTGTATGCTTGATAAGCGGAGTGCTTGGCTAAAAAGTTGGCCGCGGCGGTGCGAATCCGCTTTTGCTGGGTGGGGCTGATGGCATAAGCCGCAGAGGTGATGTCGCGGCGGAATTTGACCTCAACAAAAGCCAGCGTATTGCCCTTGCGGGCGATAAAGTCGATTTCTCCGGCGGTGGTGCCGCGGCCGGTGATGTAATTGTGCGCCAGAATCTGCCACCCGTGGAGGCGAAAATACCAACGCGCCGCCAGCTCGGCTAAATGTCCGGAGAGATTATGCTTCATTTTTTATCCGCAGAGCGTGTTCGTAGACTTCATTCTTATTAAGTCCGTAGGTTTTGACAATATCGCTGACCGCAGTCTTGAGGCTGGTGGTTTGCATTTTTTGGCGGAGCAGAGAATCCACATCAATAGCGGCATCAGCACCGGAATCATCAGCCGGAGGAGCTATCATCAGCACCATCTCGCCTTTGGGCTCGTGGGTAGAAAAATGCTCGATAAGCTCTGGGGCGGTGCCATTGAGGCTTTCCTCAAACATTTTGGTAATCTCACGGCAGACGCAGATTTCCCTTGAGCCAAAAACTTCAGCCGCAACGCTAAGCGTCTTGACTATACGATTGGCGGTTTCATAAAAAATAAGAGTAGAATCGATGTCTTTTAAGGAGGTAAAAGTATCGCGGCGAGCTTTGTCTTTGTTGGGAATAAAACCGGCAAACATAAAGCGGTTGGTTGGAAGCCCCGATAGCTGCAAAGCGCAGATTAAGGCACAGCATCCGGGCAAGCTGGTGATATAAATACCGGCTTGGCGGCAACGGCGAATCAGTTTGTAGCCAGGGTCAGAAATCAGCGGAGAGCCGGCATCGCTAATCAGGGCTACGGATTTGCCCTCTTCTGCAATCAATCTGATAAGTATGGCGGCCTGTGTGTCTTCATTGTGGTCGTGGAGTGTAATGAACGGCTTTTGCAGACTTATGCCCAACAGAGAAAATAATTTTTTGCTGATGCGGGTGTCCTCGCAAGCTATTACATCAGCCTCGCGCAGCGTGCTTTGTGCGCGGGGAGAGATGTCACCGATGTTGCCAATCGGGGTGGCTACAATGTATAATCCGTTTTTCATTAGTTATTTCTTTACTTTATATGTGTTTTGTTTTAAACCTGTTAGTAGTGAGTTTATTTCAGTCGGGATAAAATGCAAGTGCTAAAAAAATATCTTTTTATTTTGTGCGGTTTATGGTTGAGCGGTTGTAGCTCATCCGTACCGGAGAATCACCCCAGAATAACCGGCTCTGATGCGGCTTTTAATGAAGATGCTTATGCCTCAGTGAGCTTGATGGACAACTCCTTAGATATGCAAGACAACAATTTTAGGGTGGGAATGCTCCTGCCGTTGTCCGGTCAGGCATCGGAATATGGGCAAGGCCTGAAAAATGCCGCCCTAATGGCGCTTGATGATGTGAAAGCCGATAATTTGGTATTGCAATTTTATGATACCAAAAGTACCCCGAGCGGGGCCAGAATCGCCGCTGAAAATGCCATTGCCCAAAATGCAAAGATGATTGTGGGGCCGTTGATGAGCTCTTCGGTGCAGGCAATTGAAGATGAAACCACTTATAAAGGGATTCCGGTGGTGGCTTTTTCAACCAATACCGAGGTTTTGCGCCCGCAGGTGTATACTTTAGGACTGTTGGTTGAAGAGCAAGTCAACCGGATTATTGCTTTTGCCGCAAGCAAGGGCAAAAAGCGCTTTGCTCTGTTGGTACCAAATGACAACAGCGGTTTGGCAATTGCTAAAGCTGCAGTGTATGCCGCTGCTGAGAATAATGCCACGGTATCAAAAATTGCCTTCTACAAACCGGGGACAACCGACTTCGGTGATTCCGTAAAAGCCTTGGTGGATTATGACAAGCGCAGTGCCAGACTGGCAAGAATCAGAAAATCGTTGAAAGCGCAAGCCGGAGACCCAGCTGCCGCCAGAGCCCTGAAACGTTTGGAACGGTTGCAGGCTTTGGGTGATGTGGATTTTGATGCGGTATTGATTCCGGAATCGGGCGCGAATTTGAAATCAGCTTTGGCGATGTTTGGTTATTATGACGTATATTCACCGCAAGTGCGATTTTTGGGTACGAGCGTGTGGGAAAATACCGACCTGAGCCGCGAAACCATGGCATACGGCTCGTGGTACCCGGCATTGTCAAGAACACATAGTGCTTATTTTGCCAAAAAATATTATGATACCTTCGGCGAAAAGCCCGCCAGCATCTATTCTTTAGCCTATGATGCGGTAGCGTTGAGCTCGGCAATTGCACAGAAAGACAACTCAAATATTGATACGCTTATTACATCAAGCGACGGATATGTCGGCATTAACGGCGTGTTCAGAATCTTTCCGAACGGGACTAACGAGCATAGTTTAGAAGTTCTTGAAGTCGGTAACGGCGGCAACAGCGTTGTATCAGAAGCGCCAAAGCGGTTTGCCGGTCCGGCTCCATTGGTAGAAAATTTGCACAATAATCTGGTGATTGATGCTTATTATCGTGCACCGGAAATCTATGGCAAAAACAAACAAGCCGTGCAGATGGCTATCTATGGAAGAGTGCTTGATGATATTAACCAACCGGAAAATGCCGCCTACCAAAACGAGGCTGACATCGTCAGAAAAGCCCTAAAAGAGCATAATGTGGTGGTGCCTTAGTAAATAATTGGCGATTGGTGTAATTTTTTCCTTGAAAAAGGAGAGGTTTTCGGGAATATTAAAGAAGGAGGACGTCGGGTTAGTCGGTCGCCAATCCGGTCAGGTCCGGAAGGAAGCAGCCGTAACGATGCGGATTAAGGTCGATGCTCCTCCTCTATTTTTGATTGGTTCTGGTTGGTTTTAGAAAAATATGGCTCAAGATAATAACAGCGATAATCAATATGTGGTTTTGGCACGAAAGTATCGTCCGCAGAATTTTGATGATTTGGTCGGGCAAGATGCTTTGGTGCAGACATTAACCAATGCCATTAATAACAACCGCTTGCACCACGCTTATATTTTGACGGGAATCCGCGGCGTGGGCAAAACTACCACCGCCAGAATTATTGCCAAAGCTCTGAACTGTACCGGATTGGACGGCAAAGGTGGGCCAACCGTTCACCCTTGCGGTGTGTGCGAAAACTGCAAAGCCATTACGGCCGGGCGGCATATTGATGTGATGGAGCTTGATGCCGCATCACGTACGGGTATTGATGATATCAGAGAGATTTTGGACGGGGTGCGCTATAAGCCGACTAACGCCCGCTACAAGATATATATTATCGACGAAGTCCATATGCTCTCTAAAAGTGCGTTTAATGCTTTGCTGAAAACGCTGGAAGAGCCGCCTTCTCATGTGAAGTTTATTTTTGCAACAACGGAAATCCGCAAAGTGCCGGTAACGATTTTGTCGCGCTGCCAGAGGTTTGACTTGCAGAGGATTTCGGTTGATGAATTGGTCGGTTTATTCAAAAAAATTCTGACCAATGAAAATATTAAGGCTGAAGATGAGGCCTTGCAGATGATTGCCAAAGCGGCTGAAGGCTCAGCCCGCGACGGAGAATCAATGCTTGACCAAGCGATATCGCTCGGCGGCGGCGTGGTCAAAGTCGATGTGGTGAAAAATATGATCGGCTTGGCGGACCGCACGCAGACTTTTGAGCTGTTTGAGCAGATGACCAGCGGTAAAATCGACAAGGTTATCAGCCTTTTGCAAGAGCAATATAAAAACGGAGCTAATCCGTACCAGATTTTGCAAGATTTGGTCAGCGCTACCCATTTGGTGGCGAAGACCAGAATTATTCCGAACTCTATTGAAGACCCGTCCGTGGCTGAAGAAGAACGCATTTTTGCTAAGAAGATGGCGGCGGTGGTTCCGGTAGCCGTACTGTCTAAAATGTGGCAGATGATGCTCAAAGGCCTAAACGAGCTGCAGATTGCGCCGGTGCAGATTGATGCTCTGGAAATGATTTTAATCCGCATTGCTTATGCGGCTAATTTGCCGACACCGTATGAGATTTTAAACGACGTAAAAAAAAACTCTAATTTAACGGCTGTTGCCGGTGCTCGCCCCATCCCCCAAGTAAAGGCTGCCGCAGCAGAGCCCAAACCGGCGGAAAGCAACGCTGCCCAACCCCAAGAAGCTACGGAGGGTGGCAAACAATCCAACAATTTTTTTAACAAACCGGAGGACTTAATCCAATATTTGGAAGGGTGCCGCCAGTTGTTGATGGTATATTCCCTCAAAAACGATGTGGCGTTTGAGGAATTTGAAAACGGGTCCATCAAAATTACCGTGTCAGAAAAAATTAATCCTGACTTTATTATGAACCTGCATAAAATTTTGCTGGACGCTACCGGAAAAAACTGGAAAATTGAAATTGTTAAGGGCAAACTCGGGCGGACATTGTTCCAAAAGGAAAACGCCAAAGTCGAGGAAGATAAAAAAAGTATTATGGAGTACCCCTTGGTAAAGGCGATTATGGCCGAGTTTAAAGGTGCTAAAATTGAGACGATTACCCGCAAAATTATGGAAGAAGATGACGATGATGAAGACGTATCATTTGAACATAGCGGGGATGACAGTGGTTTAATTTTTGACGAGGATAAAGACGATGCTTAATATTCAGGGAATTATGAAACAAGCCCAAGCCATGCAGAAAAAAATGGAAGACATGCAAAACCAATTGGCTCAGCAAGAAGTAGAAGGCTCAAGCGGCGGCGGTATGGTTAAAGTGACACTCAATGGTAAATTTGAAATGAAAAAGCTGGAAATTGATAAGTCTTTAGTGGTGGCCGATGAAGCTGATATTTTGGAAGACTTAATCGTGGCTGCACATAATGATGCCAAAAACAAAGTTGAGGCCATGATGAGCGACAGTATGAAAAATGTTACCGGCGGGATGAATATCCCCGGATTGAAACTGCCTTTCTAGAGGGTTGAAAAAAAGTGGCCGGAAAAGATATTGAAAAACTGGTAAAACTGGTGGCTAAACTCCCAGCGCTCGGGACGCGATCTTCACGGAGAATCGTGCTCCAGCTGCTAAAAAAAAGAGAAACGCTGTTTTTGCCTTTGATTGAGGCGATGCGCGAGGTGGCAGAAAATGTTAAAACTTGCGAAATCTGCGGCAATTTTGACACCGAATCACCCTGCCCGATTTGTGCCTCAGAAACCCGTGACGCATCAACCATTTGTGTGGTACAAGATGTGGCCGATTTGTGGGCAATGGAGCGCGTGGCGATGTTCAAAGGCAAGTATCATGTATTGGGCGGAATATTGTCTGCCTTAGACGGAGTGGCTCCGGAAGATTTGAATATCGAAAAGCTGTTTACTCGCATTGAACGCGACGGTATTAAAGAGGTGATTTTGGCCTTGCCGGCGACTATCGATGGGCAGATTACCGCTAACTATTTGATTCAAAAGCTCAAAAATTTTGATATTAAAGTATCTACTTTGGCGCAGGGGATTCCCGTTGGAGCTGAACTGGATTATATGGATGAAGGGACTATCCAACTTGCGCTTAATTCTCGAAAGGTGTTATAATGAAAAATTATGATATTGTGATTCCGTTAGGAATTTTTTGTGCGGCATCTTACCACTTAAGACGCAACAACTTGCAGGTGGAGTCATACCCTTTTGACTGGATGGGGGTCAAAACCGTGAAAACCGGTGCCGAAATCATAGCCAATGATTTTAAAGACTTTTTTGTTAAAGAGAGATTGGTCTCTGAGGAAGGCGAAAACGGAAACCACATCCCCTATGTGCAAAAGCCCGAAAATTACTTGTTTTACCATTGCGTGGATAAAGATTTGCCCTTTGATGAGGCTTGCGCTAAGGCTAAAGCAATGTTTGACCGCAGAATTAAACGCCTGTATGAAAATGTTGGGAAAGCTAAAAACGTGCTGTTTTTTGCGACGCATAATCATCCGGTTAAAGAGCAAGATGCTATTGATGCACAGGCTATATTGGAAAAGAAATTCCCCGGAAAAAATATTGACCTGATTGCCGTTGACTGCAAAGATTTTTATAAAGGTGTAGAGACAATCCATCTGAACAAGCATGTGGATTTTGTGAAAATGGAGTTTCATGCCGGAAAAGATATTTATTCGGATAAAAAAGAAGAATTTGCTAAAATTTTAAGCGACAGAAGGCTCGGCTCCGTATGGCAAAGGTTGGGGCGTAAGTGGAACAACGTATCATTCAAAGTTAAACGCTTGGTGGTAAACTGCTTATGCTGCCTGATTCCGGTTAAAAAATGGCGCAAGTCTATCCGCCGTAAGTTTGATGTGTCAACCCAGATGTTTGAACGCAAATAGAGGTAAAAATGAAAAAATATGATTTGTTTGTGCCTTTGGGGTGTTTTTGCTTGCCATCGCATTGTTTGCGAATGAGCAATTTGCAGCTGGCGGCCTACCCTTTTGACTGGGTGGGAACCGAAGACGTGACCAAGTTCATTAAATATCTAGACAACCATTTTCAGGGCTTTTTTCAGAAAGAAAATTTGGAGCTGGTCGGTGATGTTATCGGCAACCACATAAGCTACAAAGATACTAAAAATGATGTGCTGTTTCCGCATTGCATAGATAAAGATTTGCCTTTTGATGAGGCTTATGACAAAGCAAGAGCAACTTTTGACCGCCGAATTGAGCGGCTGTATCAGCACATTAATCAGGCAAACAAAATATTGTTTTGCAATGCGTGCTACAAAACATATAAACAGCATGATTTGGGCAACTTGCTGCAGCAGTTGCGGAAGGTGTTTCCCAACAAAGACATCAGCCTGATGAGGATTAATTTGGCGCCGGATTTTGACAAACTGGTGGAATATAAAGAGGTTAGTCCGGATATTTTGGTATATAATATGAAATATGATATGGCTAAAAATATTTATACCGACCGAGATAAAGAGATGGCGCAGATTATGGCGGACTTTGGGCTTAATCCGAGTAAAAAAGTGTGGTTCTACAAGCTGAAAGAATGTGGATTCGCCATTAAGCGCTTTTTGGTTAATTTGCTGTGTTGTTTGGTGCCGGTAAAGCGAATCCGCCATCAAATAAGGAAGAAATTTAACATTTCAACCAAGTTTTTTGACAAAAACTAAGTGTTGTATACAAAAGTATAGACAATATTTTGAAAAATATTCTTTGCTTTATCTTAAATTTGTGGTATTAGTATAACTATACTATGGAGTTATCCATGGTTGTATCTGAGAAGGTACGGGGCTGTCGTAAGCCTCTCATATTGAGTCCGGTGTTGGATATAACATCGTCAAATTGTCTATACAAATTTTGTAGAGGCATGATTATATCCTCCTTTGATTGTGTGACGCGTCTACGGTCGAGGAGCCGCAAGTATATGTTCAGAAACGGCGGAAAAAGTGGTTGAACTCTTTTATAACTTAAATGAAAGACCGGCAACTTATGAATCTCCGTATAATAATTTTTATCCGGAGGATTTGAAAGATATGACGGATTTGGAAGAATGGATGTATCCGGTAATTCAAAGAGCAGTGTATGACGGTATGGTTTCCCCTAGACGCTTGGGAGGTGGCAAAGATTTGTTTGCGGCTTGCAGGGCGTGGAATATCAGCCCCAAAATGCCTAAGGCTATTGCCGAACAAGTTGGCGAAATGTCTTTGGCTAAACGTATGGTCGCCGGCGCCATTATTGATGATATGGCCAGAGCTCAGATTAAAACTTTGAAGGAAAATAACCCCGATAATTATTTAATTCAAGGAGCTTCTTGGATAAGTTATTCCGGAAACCGGTGCTTTTGGCGAAGGCCATAAGATTACCGCAAACAAGGATATGTCTCAATTTAAGGCTTTTGTTAATGAAAAATCTCGCTAAGCTTTAAGACAAAAACAAAAAACCGGAGTTTTTAGCTCCGGTTTTTTTGTGGTTACTCAATATTTTCTATCAAGCGGTCGAGGTTGGCGCGCTCGTTGTTGTTATAGCCGTCAAAATTCTCCTCTAGCTTTTTAACCGCTTTCTTTTGCACTTTTTTGACCGCTGGTTGCGCTAATTTCTCAAAAAGGATATCAGAATCGGTTTTTGATTTTTGCTCTTCTACGGTCGTTTTTTGCGCCTTAGAATCGGTCGGCTGCTCGGCAGCGTCATCGTCTTTGAAAAAGGCTGAGTTTTGAGTCTTGTCTTTAATCTTATCTAAGGTGGCCTCAGGTATCAGATTTTCTATCGGTTTAGCAAAGCTGCCGGCAAGATTAAAGTATTTGGAATCCTTAAATATTGGTGATTGCTTCTCAGGCGGGACTATCCAGCTTACTAAAATATAAAATAAAATTATCAGCAAAAAGGCGCGGACAATTCCAAAAAACAAGCCTAACATTCTATCAAGCCCGCTGAGCTTGCTGGTGCGGATTTTGCCAACAAGCTTGGAGGTCATTAATATCCAGCAAACCATAAAAACTATTAAAATTATTAAGGAGGTTAAAATCCCAGCGACCGTGCCGTTGGCGATAAACTCCATCATAAACGGATTGAATACCGGCAGAAGGTAGATGATGGCCACACAGCCTAATACCCAGCCGACAATTGATAAAACTTCTTTCATTAAACCGCGACTTAGGGCGATTAAGGCGGATATGCCTACTACTATCAAAATGGCGACATCCAGATTGTTTAACTGGTGCATTTTAACTCTCCTTAATTAAACCAATTTACCAGTCGTTGGACATTCCCTATCTCGTATATCGACATATCAGGAATGCTGTGGTTCTTGTCTTTCTTAAACAGATTGGCCGGCATTATCGCACTCTTGAAGCCCAGCTTGTGAGCCTCTTTAAGCCTTGCGTTGCCCTGACTGACCGCGCGAATCTCTCCGGACAAGCCAATCTCGCCAAAAATTACCGTATCAGCCGGAAGAGGCTTGTTGGTCATTGATGAGATGACCGCCATCGCAACAGCCAAGTCGGCTGCAGGTTCTGTTATTTTTAGGCCGCCGGCGATGTTCAAGTAAATATCTTGTGAGCTTAAGTTCATACCGCAACGAGCTTCCAAAACAGCCAAAACCATTGACAAGCGGTTGCTGTCCCAGCCGACAACCGCACGCTTGGGGCTGGCATAGCTGGTGGGGCAGACCAAAGCCTGAATTTCAACCAAAACCGGACGTGAGCCCTCAATGCCGGCAAAAACACAACTGCCTGAAACATTGCCTTGTCTTTCTGCCAAGAATAAAGCGGAGGGGTTTTCAACCTCTACCAAGCCTTGGTCCTGCATCTCAAAAACGCCGATTTCATCAGTGGCGCCGTAACGGTTTTTGACCGCACGCAAAATGCGGAAATGGTGCCCGCGCTCGCCTTCAAAATAAAGAACGGTGTCAACCATATGCTCCAAAACCCTTGGGCCGGCAATGGCTCCTTGCTTGGTTACATGGCCAACCAAAAACAGCGTAAAGCCTTTGCGTTTGGCAAGTTTGATGAGCTCATAAGCGCAGGCTCGGACTTGGGCAACACTGCCGGGGGTGGATTCAACCTCATCAAGATACATGGTTTGGATGGAATCGATAATCACCACCGCGGCCTTGGATTTTTCAAGACTAGCAATGATGTCTTTGACCTCGGTTGCGCTGGCTAAGTGAACCGGAGTTTGCTCCAGTTTAAGCCGTTTGGCGCGAATCCGCACTTGGTCGATAGCCTCTTCTCCGGAGATGTAGTAACACTCGGGTTTATCAGGCAGAGATGCTATGCTGGCACTAACTTGCAACAGCAATGTGGATTTGCCGATGCCGGGGTCACCGCCAACCAAGATAACCGAACCGGGGACCAAGCCGCCGCCGCAGACGCGATCAAGTTCTTTGATATTGGTATGCAAGCGGGTGAGCGCCGTTTCTTCTCCGGTGAGGCCGACAAACTCTATTTCTTTGCCTTTTTTGCGCGGGGCAATGTTGGAAAAACCCTCACCGCCGATATGTTCTTCAACGATGGTGTTCCATTCGCCGCAAGCATCGCACTTGCCTTGCCACTTGGGATAAACAGCTCCGCAGTTTTGGCAGGCAAACTCCGTAACCTTTTTTGCCAAGGTTTAGACCTCCACTTTTATCGGCCCTTGCGAGCTGCCGTTGATGAATTGTTTGACGTATGGATTATCAGTTTTTTCAAGCTCTTTAACCGTACCCTGCCAGATGATTTTGCCCTTGTAAAGCATGGCTATTCTATCAGCGATTTTGCGGGCGGAAGCCATGTCGTGCGTAATTGTCAAGGCCGTGGCGCCCAAGCCGCGAGCGGACTCAATAATCAAGTCATTAATTACGTCAGCCATTATCGGGTCCAGGCCGGTGGTGGGCTCATCAAAAAAGATTATCTCCGGTTTGGTGGCTATGGCGCGGGCTAAGCTGACGCGTTTTTGCATACCGCCGGAAATCTCGCTCGGGTACAAATCAGCCACATCAGGCGCCAGTCCGACTTGGCGCAAAACACGAACCGCCTCGGTCTTGGCTTTTTTACGATCCATCTTTTGATTTTCAAGCAAGCCAAAGGCGACGTTTTCCCACACGGTTAAGCTGTCAAACAAAGCACCGCCCTGAAACAGCATACCCATCTTGGCGTGCAGAGCATCTTGCGTGCGGCGGTCGGCTCCGACGGTTTCCTCCCCGTCAATTTCGATAGAGCCGCTATCCGGAGTCAATAGACCTTGAATGCATTTTATCAATACTGATTTACCGGTGCCGGAACCACCGATTACAACCAAAGATTCGCCTTTGTTGAGCTCTAAGTCAACACCATCCAGAACTACCTTTTTGCCAAAGGCTTTGTGAAGATTGCTGATTTTTATTTTTACTTCTGACATTTGTTATCTCCGCTCCGGCTATTTTGCAAAAAACAGTTCGGTAAGAATGTAGTTGAATACCAAAATCAAAATTGAGGCAGAAACTACCGCATTGGTCGTAGCCTCACCTACGCCTTGAGCACCGCCCTTGGATTTATAACCGTTATAGCAGCCCATCAAGGTTATGATAAAACCAAATACCGAGGCTTTAACAAGGCCGGAGATGATGTCAATGGCTTCCATATTTTGCAGGGTGGAATTGATGTAGTTGGCCGGATTAAAGCCCAACTTATAAACGCAGATTACATAACCGCCGAAAATACCGATAATATCACCAATAAAGACCAACAACGGCAGAACGATAATGCCGGCAATAATGCGTGGAGCTACCAAATATTTGAACGGGTTGGTAGAGAGCGTAACCAAAGCATCAATTTGCTCGGTAACACGCATGGTACCGATTTCAGCGGCCATGGCAGCACCGATACGGCCGGCAACCATTAAGCCGGATAACACCGGAGCCAGCTCTCGGGTAACCGAAATCAAAACAACTGAGGCAACTGAGCTCTCGGCTCCGAAACGGGCAAATCCGGTATAACTCTGCAAGGCGATAACCATACCGGCAAAAATGGTGGTTAAGCCTACAACCGGCAGAGAATAAAAGCCGATATCCAAAAACTGTTTGCCTAATAATTTGAGGTAAAAAGGCGGCGTGATACAGTTGTAAATGGAACGTGCAATAAACAAGGTTAAATCACCAAAGCGGGAGATGAATTTAACCAGCGGTTTGCCCAAAGCCCGCAAAAAATCTTGAATATAAGTCAACATGGTATTGTTAATCCTTATCTTTGATAATAGAAAAGCTAATCGCAGTGTAAGGCAAAAGCTTTAATTAATCAAGCAGACTCTCCGCTTTTATAACAATCTTATCAATGGCGGAGGCCTCAAAAGGATAAAGTTTGAGCAGCGGAAGTTGATGTCCGCCAAGATCATAAAAATCAGCCTCAGGCAAGCGCTCAACCTCGCTTGGAGTTTTGGTCAACTCAACAACCAGAGCTACCTTGGCTTTGGAGGCAAACGGAAAATTGCAGATGCCGACCCCCCTCACCTCTAATTTGCCGGATATACTCTTGGGGCAAGAGGCCCAGATACCGTCTTCGGCAAACTCAATATCCGTACGGTCATCGGCAACCAAAACAGCCCTGCAATGGCGAATCAGCCGCAAAGCTAAGTCTGACTTGCCGGCACCTGGAGCCCCCATCAGCAAAATACCGCGGCCGTTTAAACTGATGCAGGTGGTGTGAATATTCATCATTGGCAGAATTCCTTAGACAACCGCTCAGCAAGGCTCGAGGACGAGGTTTGGATATTGATGTTACGCCCGCTGCCTTGCGGTGTGATGGTGATACGCGCGCAATTTTTGGGCAGGTAACCGCCCATTTTATCTGGCCATTCAATAAGGCTGACACCATCGTAAAGAGCTTCTTCCATACCGAGTTCAAAAATCTCTTCAGCGGATTTGAGGCGGTATAAATCAAAGTGATAAATGCAGAAATCAGGCGCATCATAAAGCTGGACCAGCGTAAATGTCGGGCTGGGGACATCAACTTCTCCGCACAGAGATTGGATAAATGCTCTGGCTAAGACGCTTTTGCCCATACCCAAAGTACCAAACAAGGCAAAGCAATCGCCTTTATGGGCCAAGTGAGCCAGTCTTTGTCCGAAAGATGCGGTTTGAGCCTCAGTTGCGGCAGAAAAATTAAAGTCAAACATTAGTCAAGCAGGCCTTTCTTTTTGCGGGTGGGGGCTTTGATGATTTTGATTGATGGTTGTTGCGCCTGTTGAGCCCGCCAATCCCACGGCATATAAAACCGGCCTTCCCATAAACCGCGGCGCTGCAATTTGGCCTCTTGCTCGTAAGGATAATAGATGTCCGTATATTTGAGGTAAGCAACCGCCCAGCCGGCATTTACCAATGCCGCGCCTAAGTCATAATCACCAAGAGTACAGGTGCCGACCATATTGCCGTGGTTGTCTTGCTGCATAATGCGGCACTCAAGAGTATAGCCGTTTATCCAGCTGCGCAGCCAATTGCCGGCCGCTAAACCGCATTTATATGACCTGCCTTGAGAGTTGGCGCACATTTGGTTGCTCTCCGGAGCATCAATGCCATACAAACGCAGATATTTGCCGTTGATTCTTAAGGTATCGCCATTAATAACCTGTGCTTCACCATAGATAATTGGGAAATCTTCGGGATTAATTTGGGCGGAGGCTCCGGAAACATTAAAATAATTCATAAACTGGGCAACGGCGCCCTCTTCTTCCGGAACAATGTTATCACCGAAACTCTCTGTCGGCTGGAATGGATTTTGCGGGTTGGCTTGCGGCGCGGCTTGCCCCATAAAATGGCGCAGATTGTTGCCGACATTGCCAATGCCCCCACGGAAACCGCCAATGGCATAAATAACAAAGGCAATAATGCCGACAATGACCATTGCAGACGGAATACACCCCATGGCTCGCCAAGCAACCCTTGTAAACATATATAAAATTATTAAGCCGGCGATGAGCCCGACAAAGCCCCCGCCTTGGAGCAAAAGGCTGTTGCTTTGAGTGCCGGCACCGCCCCAAAGAATGAGCACAAAGGCAGCAATACCCAGCAGAACTTTTTTCAAAAACATCATGAGCGGTATTCCTCAATAATTAAATTTATGCACACAGCTTAGCTCCATTGGGTAAATATATGGTTACTCCAGATATTTTTTATAACCTTCAACAGTAATCCACTCAATAGGAGAGCCGTGTTGATAATAACTGCCTGATTGTTCAAGTCTTTGATATTCAGATTTATCTCTCCAGCCTATAATCTTGGCAGGATTGCCGCCGACAATGGCGCACTCAGGTACAGACTTGGTAACAACCGAACCGGCCGCAACTATGGCTCCGTCATCAATACGGACTCCGCTTAAAATAATACAATCGGTTCCTAACCAAACATTTTTGCCAATGGTTACCTGTTGTTTTATGCCTATATTATCAAAAGGAAGCCCTTGAGCCCCGTGGTAATGGTGGTTGGTGGTAAGAATAGTATTGTTGCGGCTGACGGCCGTGTTGTCGCCTATACTTACGCCACCTTCGGCAAAAATCTCTACACCTTTGCCAATATAAACATTTTTGCCTAAAAGCATTTGCTCAGGACTATGCAACATGGCTCCACGGCAGATTTTTTGCTCAGGGTATTGCGGAAGGTACAAAAACTCATGTTGGTATTTTTGACGGAGCTTTTTGCGGACAGATTTGACCGGTATTAAATTGATTAAAAATTTTTTGAGTTTAATGGGCATTGGAAGTTCCTTCTACTTTATCCAAGTTCTGATTTTTTTGCGCAAAGAGCGGGGGTAAGTAAACCACAGTAAGACCTTGACAAAGGGACGCAATACGCCTTTGAAAACCCTTATCAAGCGGCGGCGCAAAAACTCTCCGCCAAAGCCGGATTTGTTGATGAAGTAAACATACTGAGGGTCCGGAAAAATACGGTTCCAGACTTTGACAACGCGTCCGGCATAGTGGATAATTGATGGTTTTTTGACGGCAGAAAAAAGCTCGTAGTCATTGTAAACCAATGACAGCCACTTATACTCAGGTGACTTTTTGCCATCGTAATAAAGGCCTTCAAGCACGCAATATTCAAACGGAACAGCTCCGATTTTATCACAGCCTAAGTTTAAGACATCAAGGTCATACATTTTGATACGGGGGCCGAAGTCTTTTAAAACCTGCAAAAACTTGGCGGTCATATTATCCTCGCGCATTTTACGCAGATTGACCAGCATAAACCCCGGCATATAAATATATTCATTTTTATTTTCAGGAAAATGCTCGTGAATCTGCTTGGGAGCAGAGCTGCGCTCGGCTATAATACCGCTCCAATAGACATCTTCAATATCCGTACTATAAATTTCAGCCATATCACGCTTAAACAAGACGTCAACATCTGACCAAATAACCTTGTCATAGTCGGGAATAAAATCTTGAATAATCAGGCGGTAATAGGTGGCTATGCCGCTCCAGCCGGTGGGGGCATCCTTAAAGTAGTCATCAGGAATATGCACCCAATGCAGAGCGAATCCGTCGTAGGTGTTTTTTAAGGCCTCAATTTTGGCTTTGGCAGCATCGCTAAGACCGGAGTTAAAGATAAAAATATCATAAAAAGTATGCGCGTCTCGGCTCTCTAAAAGCGAGCTAATCGCTACACCGGCCGGCAAGGCATAGTTGTCATCAAAAGCAAAGACTATCGGTATTTTTTTCATTAATTATCTTTCATTACATCAGCTATGGTTTGGGCTAAGTTTTGTTGTGACTTGCTGGCAACTTGAGCTGCGTGTTGGCGCAAGTGGGATAACTTGGATTGGTAAGTGTCTTTATCCATAGCGATAGCCTGTTTCATTGCATGATAGAGGGCATCGCCTTGGTAAGTTACGCTGTCTTGGTCACTAAAGCCATAGATATCAGCAAAAGTTGATTCTATCAGCATTGGCTTGTTTAACCCTAAAGAAAGCTGCTTGGAACCGGTGGTGGTGCCGTCTTTATAAGCGTCTTGGGCTTTGCTTTCTGGGTCAAGCAAGGCCAAAAGAAAGTCGCTTTCCATACAATTTTTATACATATCAGGAAAGTTTAAGCGACCTAATTTAGTTATATGCGACTGCAATTCTGGCGGGATATCCATACCGCCGGAGCCAATAACCACAACCTCAAAATTATGCTCGCCTTCATCAATCAGCTTCTTTATAGAATCCAAAAGCTGGGTGCAGTTGCGGGTGTTGGGCGAGAGGCGACCTATCATCACAAAGCGGGTTTTGGAGTTTTTGGGGTGTTCGGCAACTTCACCAAAATAAATCGGGCAGAGGAGTTTGGCTTTGTTTTCAGCTAAGGGAAACTCATTCAATACAAAAAGGCGCTTGCCGATATAGCGCTTTTTTTCATTATAAGTCAGAAGGTTGCGGCAGTTGTGATAGATGCAGAGGCTGCCATACTTGGACTTGGGCTCAAAACCAAGATAATCATAGTAACGCTCTTTGGTCTCTTGATAATCAAAAGAGGAGATGAACACAAAGTCGTAGTCTTGCACCTTGGGGCTTTTTAAGACTGATTTAATACGCCATTTTTGCAGAGGGTAAATGTTGGGTAATTCTGATTTTTTGAACAAGGCAAACGGGTTTTCTTCATAATTGCCGATACGCATAATCACATCAACATGGTAACCCAAGTCCTGCCAATATTTGACAAAGCCGGGAACGACCTCGCCGTGATAGTTGTTGGGCTCAATGACCAAAACACTCTTAGCGGCGACTTTGTGAGTCAAAAATTCTTGGTAAAAATGATTATATTTCAAATAGTTAGCGCGGATTTTAGACCAATCAAGCTCCTTGAGCGAGGCAATGGCTTTTTTGCGGGGACGGCGAAAAGGAATCCAGCAGCAGAGCAATTGGGCAAGATGTTTTTTCATAGACTCACCTCTTAGTAAAGTGGATAGATAATTTCTATTTGTAACAGACAAAATGCTTAAGGTCAATAAACTAAAAAATCTGTGCAAGACTCATAAAAAAAAGAACGCCGAAGCGTTCTTTAGTATGAATGCGGTATAAAAACAACCTTATTTTTTGCTGTAGCAATGGCAATGGCAGATGCCGTCACGCTCGATATCGCTGCGGCAGAGCTCGGAAATGCAATAACGAGCGGAGTTGCTGCTGTCGCAAGGGCAACGCTGCCATTCGCTTTCGCCAAACATTTTGGTTTTGGCGCGGGCTACCTTTTCAATATTTTCAGTCGGAGTATAACCCGCAGCTTTGCATTTTTGCATCATATTTTCTAAAATATCAGTCATTTAAGTTTCCTTTAGTCTATTATCTTCATGGTGAATTTTTCAGAATCACCATTTGCGGTTGGTAATGATTCTACTTCTGCGGAAGAAGTAAATCCGGCGAATGAGTTATTTTTACGTTTTTGTTCCAAAATGTCAATAATCATATCAAGTTCAGCAACAGAACCGTATTGCAAAACAACTTTGCCACCACCCTGTTTGTTGGGTGAAATGCTGATGCGGAGACCTAAAGATTTTTTTAAGTCTTTTTCAATATCAGCAATGTCAGAATCTTTTTCAAGCTTAGCAGGTTTGCTCGGAGTGCCGTTTTTGAGCTTGTTGACAAGGTCTTCAACCTGACGGACGTTTAAGTCTTTTTTGATAATCAGCTGAGCAAGTTCTTCAGCGTTTTCTAACCCAACAAGGTTACGAGCGTGTCCGGCTGACAATTTGCCCTCTTTTACCAGATTTTGCACAGATGCCGGCAGGCTTAACAAACGCAAAGTATTGGCTATGTGGCTGCGTGATTTGCCGATGATTTGTGATAAGGCTTCTTGAGTATGAGAAAACTCATCAATCAAGCGCTGCAGGCCTTCGGCCTCTTCAATGGCGGAAAGGTTCTCGCGCAAGAGGTTTTCAACCAAAGCAACCTCTAGGACTTCCTTGTCATCCATATCTTTAATGATGACCGGAACTTCTGACAAGCCGGCAAGCTTGGAAGCACGCAAACGGCGTTCTCCGGCGATCAGCTCATAGCCTGAAGATACCTTGCGTACCAGCAAAGGCTGCAAGACGCCCTTCTCTTTAATAGAAGCAGAGAGAGCTTTTAAGGCTTCTTCATCAAACTCGGTACGCGGCTGATAGGGGCTGGGTGCAATCCGGTTGATGTCTACTTTAAGCGTTGAAGCAGTTGGTGTTGTTGTGCTTTCTGCCTGCGGGGCAGGGGTATCATTTAAGGCGGCGTTCAAATCCAAATCATCATCACCGAGCAAAGCGCTAAGACCGCGCCCTAAGCTCTTATGTTTGCCGTGAGTATGATTATCGTTTTCTGACATTAGTTTTTCCTTATTACAAATGTGGTTAGCAAGCTAGCAATTCTTTTTCTCTTTTTAAGACCTCTCCGGTGAGGCTGATGTAAGCCTGTGAACCGGGGCATTTGAAGTCATAAAGCAAAACAGGTTTGCCGTGAGAAGGGGCCTCAGAAATACGGACGTTGCGCGGGATTACGGTTTGATAAACCTTTTTGCCGAAAAAGCTGCGGACATCGTCTTCAACCATTTGGCTTAAGTTGTTGCGCTTATCATACATGGTTAAAACCACTCCCTGCAAATCAAGCGTCGGGTTAAACTTCTTTTTGATGATATTAATATTGCGGATTAAGTCGGTGACACCTTCAAGCGCCAAAAATTCACACTGCAGCGGAACAATAACCGAGTTGGCCGCAACCAAAGCATTGATAGTAACAAGGCTTAAAGACGGCGGGCAATCAATCAAAATATAATCGTAATTAACCGCATAGTTAGTAATGGCCTTTTTGAGGGCGAATTCTCGCTCCGGCATATCAACCAATTCAACCTCAGCACCGGCAAGGTCAGCTGATGCCGGAATAATCGAGAAATTAGGAATCTCGGTCCAGACAATAGCCTCGGTCAATTTGCAGGCTCCGACCAAAACTTCATAAGAAGAATACATACGCCCTTTCTTTTCAATCCCCATTGAGGTAGTGGCATTGCCTTGAGGATCTAAATCAATAACCAAAACTTTTTTTCCGGTGGCAGCCATAGCCGTGGCAACATTGACCGTGGTCGTGGTTTTGCCGACTCCACCTTTACGATTAGCTATCGCAATTATTCTGGGCATTAGTTTCTCCTTTTTAATGATAAATCAGTTATAACTAAAACAACTCCTTCGGCACTCGATTCACTCGGATAAACCTCATAACTAAAATTCCAGTGTTGTTGAGCGGCGGAAAGTTCTTCTTGATATTTTTTGCCTTTGGGGAAAATACACTTGGTTCCTTTATGGCAGAATTTGAATGCATATTTAAGCAAGTCATCTAACGAGCTCATGGCGCGAGAGGTGATGACATCGGCTTTTTGAGCGGGCAGGTTTTCAATGCGATCATTTAAGACTTCAACATTATTAAGCCCGAGTTCAGAAGCAACGGCGTTTAAATACAGTGTTTTCTTTTTGATACTTTCAACTAATTTGATTTTTAAATACGGTGTTCTGGTTTGCAAAACAACCGCCAAGACCAACCCCGGAAAACCTGCTCCGGAGCCGAAATCATACATTAATTTAGCAGTATCGGGAATAAATTTAAGTAATTGCAATGAATCTAAAAAATGACGATTCCACGCATCAGGCAAAGATGCATTGCTTACTAAATTAAACTTATTTTGCCATTCGTTAAGAAGGCGCTCATAAGTCTTTAGCTTTGACAATGTTTCACGTGAAACAGAATATTTTTCAATTAAATTTTCCATAGAAATATTTATATAAATTTTCTAGGGATTTTAAAACTATTTTTCACGAGTTATGAACATTAAAATATATACAAATAATATATTTTAAATTCAACAACTTAAACATTGTTTCTTGAATCTTTTGATTAAATTTTTATTTTAGGTTTATGCCGGTTTTTATAATTGATAGATTGGAGCAAAGATTCTGCACGGTCAAAATCATAAGCAATGTGTTCAACCGTATGGGCATCATCACTAATAATCAGCGGAACTTGACGATGGTTCAGCTCTTCAATCATCCAAAGGTGAGGGTGCTGCTCGCCAACTTTGCGCCAGCCGCTGGTGTTTAGCTCATAAGGCTGATTATATTCGGTAAGGGTATCGATTACTTTGCGCTTCCAGACATCCCATTTGGGCTCAACGCCTAGGTTAAACAGTTTGCAGACATCTAAATGAGCTATAAAGTCAAAATATCCGCTCTGGATAGATTCGATAATGTTTTGCCAATAGTTAACCATAAGTTCTTCAACCATAGAGGCTGAACAATTTGATTCTTTCAGGTGATACAAGTTCAAAACCAAACTTTCATCTGCAGTGCGGATGCAGTGAGTCGAACCAATCAAATAATCAGGCTTGGCAGCGGAAATGATTTCTTCAAAGTCATCACGCCAACGTTTAGAAGGAAAAAAATCTACCTCAAAACCGGCATAGACTTTTATCGGTGCGGTTTGGGCTTTTTCTTTAATATCATTAACAACGGCGGTCATTATCTCTTTGGCTTTTTGCTTGTCAGCATGGAACATTTTATCATTTTTTTGAGCCTCAGAGCTGGTATGCATATTGGGGTGGTATATCAGGTGGTTGGAGATGCCTAATTCTGTATATCCGGCCTTATAGGCGGCATCAATCATCTCGGATACAGAATTGTGCCCGTCAAACAAACCAAAGCTGTTGGTATGTGTATGGTAAGAAAAAGTTTGCATTAAATCCTCCTGATTACAGGAGGACAGATTACTTAGAAATGCTTAAAATTTCATAAATATCGCGTTGGCATTTTTCATCAAAATATGATTTTAGGTCATATAATTGTTGGAGGATATGTGCTTGCGCCTCGGGGGTGGTGTTATAACGCTTGGCAATATCGGTCAGACGATCTTCAAAACTACAAATACGCCCTTTATTATTAAGCATATCAATCATGGCGATTAGTTTATCATAATCGTTATAGGTAAAGTCTTTCATTATCTCGCGGCATTCAGCGAGGTAATCCTTAAAATGGATATAATCTTCATCTTTGAAGTCAGGAGTATAAAAACTATGAGTCATACAAACCTGAGCAATTTCATCATACCCCAAAGACTTCATATAACGATAGCCGACGATGCCGTGGAAGATGTTTTCGTTCCATTCATCAATCATACGGCCGCAATCGTGGAGCAGCCCCATGGCATAAGCCTTGCGCCACTCCAGAGTTTTGGTCTTTTTTGCCAGAGCCTCGGCAATCTTGGCAACCAGACGGCAATGAGCGCGAAAAGATGGTTCCATATTACCAACAAAAGGATGCTGGGTAGCATTACGGACTTCAATGACTTTTTCAAAAATCTGTTCAGCTTCGGCAATAGTCGGAAAACTCATAATAGAACCTCTTTCAATATAATAAGCAGTTTAAATACAGTGTTTAAGCTTTTTTGA
>CALXWI010000012.1 GCA_944392325.1 uncultured Alphaproteobacteria bacterium
TTTGAATAACATTTGTTTGCAATATATTGCTAAACAACAAAAACAGGCGGGGTTGCCCTCGCCTGTTTGACTTATAAATAAGCCTTAACTTAAATCAGACGGCTGTTTTCAATTGCGGCTTTAACAAAAGAAACAAACAACGGGTGCGGGGCAAAAGGTTTGGACTTGAGCTCCGGATGAAACTGAACGCCAATAAACCACGGATGTTCTTTGATTTCGACAATCTCAGGCAGTTTGCCATCCGGCGAACGTCCAGAGATACTCATGCCGCTTTTGTTCAAAACCGGCTCATATTTGATATTAACCTCGTAACGATGACGGTGGCGCTCGGAAATGGTATTGCAGCCGTATACCGAAGCTACCAAGGACCCTGGCTCTAACTTACATTCGTATGCGCCAAGACGCATAGTGCCACCTAAATCGCCATCTTTGTGGCGGATTTGTTTGGCTCCATCCTTGTCCCATTCAGTCATAAGCCCGACAACAGGCTCACATTCGGGCATAAACTCGGTTGTGCCTGCATTTTTGATGCCGGCAACATCACGCATAGTTTCAATAACTGCCATTTGCATACCGAAACAAATGCCCAAAAACGGGACTTTATGCTCACGAGCGTATTTGATAGCTTTAATTTTGCCCTCGGTGCCTCTTTGTCCAAAACCGCCGGGAACCAAAATACCGCTAACATCAGACAATTCTTGCTCGGCGTCTTCGCTCTCAAGCTTTTCAGAGTCAATCCACTTGATTTTGACCTTATATTTGTTGGCTATGCCGCCGTGTACCAAAGCCTCATTGAGGGATTTATAAGCCTCCAATAACTGAGTATATTTGCCGACAACCGCAATATTAACCGTGCCTTCGGGATTTTGCAGGACATCAACAATATGCTCCCATTTGCTTAAATCCGGTGCTTTGATATCGCTCAGACCGAAGTATTTACAAACAGCTGCATCCATGCCCTCATGCGAATAAGAAATTGGAACTTGATAAATACTCTTTACATCAAGGGCAGCAATGACGTTTTCTTCCTTAACATTACAGAACTGTGCAATTTTGCGCTTTTCGTTTTGCGGAATTTCCATTTGTGAGCGGCAGAGTAGCATATCAGGCTGGATTCCGTACTCTTGTAATTGTTTAACCGAGTGTTGAGTAGGTTTGGTTTTGAGCTCTCCGGCGGCCGGAATATAAGGAAGTAATGTCACGTGGATAAACATTATACGCTCACGTCCTAACTCATAAGCCAATTGACGAATAGCCTCCAGATAAGGCTGGCCTTCAATATCACCAACCGTACCGCCGATTTCACACAAGACAAAGTCTTCATCCGTAATATCAGACAAGATAAAATCTTTAATCTCATTAGTAACATGGGGCACTACCTGAATGGTGGCGCCAAGATAATCTCCGTGGCGTTCTTTATCAATAACGCGTTGGTAGATAATGCCGGTGGTAACACTGTCAGCACGTTTGGCCGGAACACCGGAAAAACGCTCATAGTGCCCAAGATCGAGGTCGGCCTCAGTACCATCATCAGTAACAAAAACCTCGCCGTGCTGGTAAGGGCTCATGGTGCCGGGGTCAACATTAAGATAAGGGTCAAGCTTGCGTAACCTAACCTTAAAGCCTCGCGACTGTAGGATGCTGGCCAGAGAGGCTGAGGCTAAGCCTTTGCCCAAAGAGGATACAACACCGCCGGTAATAAAAATAAACTTGGTTTGCTTTTGTAAAATGCTATCAATTTTGCTTTGAATTGTCATGATATTCGCCCTTATTTTAAAGTGACAAAGGCACCTTGGTTGGAGGTGCCTTTGCTATGTTTTCGAAGTCTGTTCATCTATTTTTCTGCCGTTGGAACTGTTGGCACTGCAGGGGCCGCTGGAACATTTTGTTCTACCGGTGCAGTTTCCAAAATAGAATTGCTCTTTCTTTCAACATTTTTATAGTAAATTGAAAGAGAGATGCTGGTCAGGAAAAAGATGGTGGCTAAAATAGCCGTGGTCTTGGTTAAAAAGTTGCTGGTACCACGAGCACTCAAAAAGTTTGAGGCTCCGGAGCCGCCGCCCAGACCATCCAAGGCGCCGCCGCTTGACTTTTGCATCAAAATAAAGCAGACCAAAAATATTGCTACCAACAAATGTAAAACGAGTAATACTGTTTCCATATCTTAAAAATCCTTATGAATTAGATGGCATCGGAGTTCTTAGCAATGCCGAGAAAATCTTCAACCTTAAGGCTAGCGCCGCCGATTAAGGCTCCATCAACATCTTCAAGCGACAAAAGTTCTTTGGCGTTAGATGGTTTTACCGAGCCGCCGTACAAAATGCGCATACGATTGGCATTGCCCTTGCCGAGCTTTTTAGCCAAAGTTTTACGGATTGCGGCATGAACTTCCGCAACATCGGCAGTTGTCGGAATTTTGCCAGTACCGATGGCCCATACCGGCTCATAAGCAATAACGGTGTTTTGCCAGGTTGCACTCTCGGGAACAGAATCGAGAATTTGTTTTTTGCAGACATCCAAAGCCTGACCAGCCTCACGTTCCATCAAAGTTTCACCAACGCAGATAACGGCTTTCAAACCATTGCTATAAGCAGCCTGAGCCTTAACATTTACAAGCTCGCTGGTTTCAAAGTGATTGGTGCGTCTTTCTGAGTGGCCCAAAATAACATATTGGCAACCGACATCTTTTAACATAGCGGGGCTGACATCACCTGTATGAGCGCCTTTATCTGCAAAATGGCAGTCCTGACCGCCGAGCGCAATCTTGGTGCCGCGGAGCGCTTTCTTTACATTACTTAACAGTGTAAATGGCGGGCATACCAAAAACTCACATTGTGTCTTACCCAATTTTTTGACTTCATCGGCAATACCTTTGGCTAAGGCTACTCCGTCTGCCATAAGGCCGTTCATCTTCCAGTTGCCGGCGATTAATAACTTTCTTGCCATTGTGTTTTCCTTTTCTTAAAATATATATGATGCTGTGTTGTAGCATAAGTTTTTTTTATTTTCCAGCAAAAAAAGTGCTTTTTAACATAATATTTGTTGTTAACGCTTGCTTAAATTGTGTTGAAGAACAGCTTTTTTTATATTAGAGTCGGGGCAGATTGAATTTTAATACTTATATAATAGGATTTGTATCGCCATGATGAGCACAATCAGAAAACTGCAAGATACTTGGGTTGCTAAGGGTATCTTTATTCTTACGGCTTTGAGCTTTATGTCTTTGTTCGGTATATCAGGATATATTAACAGCGCCGGACAGAATCGTACCGTGATTAAAGTTAATGACATTGAAATTTCTCAGGGAGAAATCTCTTATCAATATGATAAAGAACTTAATACCGCACGGCAGATGTTTGGCGATGCTATTGAAATTAATGACAATATGCGGGCATCTATTCTCTTGGGAATTGTTCAAAAGCAGTTGGTTGATGCAATTATTAAAACTGTTGCTCAGGAAAATGATGTTGTTATCGGTGATGATTTGATTCGCAAGGTAATCTATTCCCAGAGTGAGTTTATGAACAACGAAGGGCAATTCGACCCGCGCCGTTTTAAGATGATACTCTCTTTAAACGGAATGTCAGAGCAGGAATATATCCAAGCTTTGCGTACCGATATTGAGCGTCAGCAATTGGTGCAAAATCCGGTGGCACGCATTAATGTTCCTAGTTTTTTGACTGATTTGCTTGGTAAAATCGAAAATCAGCAGCGCGTGTTTGCTTATGTTAAAATTGTTCCTGAAAAACTAAAGCTTGATCGCGAAATTACTGATGATGAGTTGCAGCAATATTATCAGGATTTTGCCGAAAACTTTACCGCTCCGGAAAAACGCGATATTGCTTACATTGCAATCTCTGCTGATAGAATTGCCGAAAAGTATAATCCGTCTCAGGCGGAAATTGATGCCTACTATCAGGCTAATATCTCAGAATTTGAAACTCCGGAAAAACGTAACATCCTGCAGATGGTATTTTCTTCTCAAGATGAGGCTCAAAAAGCCAAAGCTAAACTTGACCAAGGGGCTGACTTTTATGCCGTAGCCGCTGATTTAGCTAAGCAGAGCAAAGCTGATACCGAGCTGGGCGATGTGTCTAAAGATATGTTGTTGGCTGAAGTGGCCGAAGATGTCTTCACTTTGCCTAAAGGCGGTGTTTCTCAGCCTTTGCAATCAGAATTCGGCTGGCACATTATGAAGGTAACCGGCATTACTCCGGCTTCAAAAATGTCTAAGGACAAAGCCTATGCCAAAGCTGCGGAAGCTTTGCGCCAGGAAAAAGCCTATGATGCGGTATATGAGTATACCCAGAAGATTGAAGATAAAATCGGCGCCGGTGCTTCTCTTGAAGATATTGCAGCAGATTTTGGCTCAAGCATTGTTCAGGTCAAAAATCTGACCGAAGACGGCAAGGCTACTTCTACACCGCAAATTTTGTCGCAAGAGCTGGTTGATGCCGGTTTTTCATACAATATCGGAGAAATCAGCCAAGTGATTGAAACCGACACCGGCTTAGCCGTAGTCAGAGTTGATAATATTTATGAATCTCATCAGCTGGATATTGATGAAGTTAAGCCCCAGATTGTTAAAATGTGGGCTGATAATGAGCGTGAGGCTATGGCGCAAGAGATGGCTAATGACATTATGTCTGATATGGAAAACGGCGGCTCCATTGCCGAGGCGGCTCAGCGTTTGGGCTTATCAGCAATGACTTCTCGTCCAATCAAAAAGAGCGAGACTTTTGACAGTTTGCCATCATCGCAGATTTTTGCCCTGTTTCAGGAGAATGTCGGCACTCCTAAGCTCATTGAGCAAGACGGCGACAAGCTCATTGTTACAACAGCTAAAATCGTGAAAGATACTCACAAGTTGTCTGATCAGGAAAAAGCGGATATTCGCAACTCCGTGCGGATGGACTTGACCTCAGAGGCAGCCAACCTGCTGATTGAAAACTACAGCAAAGGTTATGACATTGAGGTTAATTATAAGCTCATTGGTTTAGCCGACTAGCAAACGGGCGCCGGCGGAGAGCCTCCGCGGGCATCAGTCGCCTGTAGCTTGCGCGGAGTTTTAATTAGTCGCGATGCTCAAGCTGGGGCAGCTTGACCCCATCAGCTACCGCAAACGGGCGCCGTTTGATCCGCTCAGCTACAGCCAGATAGATTGGGGCAGAGAAAGCGCGATGCTCAAGCTGGGGCAGCTTGACCCCATCAGTTAGCGGTAGCAAGATTGGGGCAGAGAAAGCGCGATGCTTATTCCCTGCCCTTTTTTAGTTACCATGAAGTGAGAATTGGGCAGGCATAGCGATGGTAGTTGTCAGCGTAGTAACTGCTAACGAAACCGTCGACCTGACGCACGGTGTAGTGGTTGCCGTTGTTAGCTATGGTAGACGACCAACAATAGTCTTCTGTCATGATTGTCCCAATATTTGTTGAAAGCAAATTGTTTATGGTTGCTCTATTGTTATGTAATGTTACTAATTGGTCTTTAGTCGGCAATCTTCCTTTAAGATTACCGCAGAAAATATAGCTAGAGCATTGACTATTAGCATTAGTCCAAATCATATTGCCTAAATCTTTTACAGCCACATAGAAATTCATACCGCTAGCTTTAACACCGACCACTGTACGGTTACAACAGTATACTTCACTATATGCTCCATTACTTTTGTTAGCGCAAAGATTAATCTTCTGACAGCTGCCGTTGTTCCATTCATAGCCGCTGGTACAGGAACATTTTTTGTATAGGTTGCTGCAAGAATCGCCACTTCCGATTTCTCCGGTTCCTTTACAAGTTAGGGTGAAACCTTCTTCTTTGCAAATTGTTTCCTTAGTTGGCAAGCAGGCCCATTTGTTACCAAAGGGGCATTTTACCCCCTTTCCTCCGTTGCAAGAGGTTTCTGTATAACCTAATGTTTCACAATCCTGCGTAGCAACACATTGAGCAAATATTAAATTTGGGGTTAAGGACAGACTTGTCCCGATAAGTAAAAATAATTTAGTATTAGTCATAACACACACCTTATCTTTTTCTATAGTTAAAAAGAACGCCCCTCAAAGATATTCGAGGAGCGGGTGTTGAACGACTGTTGAGTTGGACAGCCCCGACGCTTTCGTGCAGAGCCTTATTAACCGCCGGCACCCGCATATCATATACGCAAATGCCAGCATATTATTTTTTAAGTCGCTATGCTAAAACGACTCAACTCAAAAGGGCGTTCAAACCCTGACCGACAATCTTTATCGGCTAAAGAAGAGTTTAGCATAGTAAAGCTTAAAAATCAATATACGAATCATAAATAATCACGAAATCAAAAAAATCAATTGGAGCTTGTTCTATATTTATAAACTAAAAAGCCCGTCGTAATCGGCGGGCTTTGAACTTAATCTTTTACTTTAATTAAGCGGATTTCTTGGTTGTTTTTCTTTCTTTTTTCTCTTCTTTATGAGCTTCCGAAGTGCTTTCAGCCTTGGCTGCTTTCTTTGCAGTCTTCTTTGCTGGTTTAGCCTCTTCATCAAAGTTATAAAGTTCTTCAACCGAAATAATCTTCTCGGCTACCTTGGCTTGTGAGATGATGTGGTCAATGATTTTTTCTTCAAAAATCGGAGCTTTCAGAGCTTCAACCGCATCTTTGTTCTTCAAATAATAATCAAAGACGGCTTTCTCTTGGCCAGGGTATCTCTTGGCTTCATTAATAATGGCTTTATTAATGTCATCCGGCTCAATGGTAATCTTTGCATCTTTGCCGATTTCAGACAATACCAAGCCAAGCTTTACTCTGCGGACGGCAATGTTTTTATAGTCGGCTAAAAGCTCTTCTTCACTTTTGGCTTTTTCGCTCTCATCAAGCTGATTATACTTCTTAGCCTGTTCATACTGTGAAACAATGCCTTTGTACTCGGCATCTACTAAGCCTTGCGGAACTTCAAGCTGATACTCGTTATCAAGAGTGTCAAGCAGCTGACGTTTCAACTTCATACGTGAAGCGGCCTCATAGTCGCCCTTAATGCGTTCAGCAATTTTATTTTTGAGTTCATCAAGGCTCTTTTCACCCAAAGACTTAGCAAATTCGTCATCAATAGCAACTTCCTTGCTTTCACGCAGTTCTTTGATTTCAACGGCAAAGACAGAATCTTTACCGGCCAAATCTTTGGCATGATAATTCTCTGGGAATTTAACTTTAACATCAACTTTATCACCGGCTTTTTTGCCTTCAAGCTGCTCTTCGAATCCGGGAATGAATGAACCAGAACCAAGCTCCAGAGGATAATTGTTGCCCTTGCCGCCTTGGAACTCAACACCATCAACCGAGCCAACAAAGTCAATAACTACGGTATCACCTTTTTTAGAGGCGCGGTCAGATTCAACTTTTTGAGTTTCACGGCGAGATTTGGCCAAATATCCCAAAGCTTTATCAACTTCTTCAGCCGGAACCTCAGCCATTACTTTTTCCAAAGAAAGTTTGGTCAAATCGCCGAGTTTGATTTCAGGCAAAAGTTCAACACTCATTTCGAACTCAATATCTTTGCCTTCACCAAAAGCTGTAATCTTGACAGAGGGCATCATAGCCGGACGGAGTTTCTTCTCGTTAATAACATCATCAGTAGCGTGACGAACCATATCGTCCAAGACCTCTCCCATAATGGAAGCCTGATACTTTTGCTTTAACATGGCTTTCGGGGCTTTACCGGGGCGGAACCCTGGGAGTTTAACATTCTTGGAAACCTGATTTAATTTGGTTTCAACAGCTTTGGCGACATCCTGAGCAGGAATCGACACTTTGTATTCTTTTTTCAATCCTTCAGATTTTAACTCAGTAACATTCATCTTTCTTTACCTTAAGTTGTGCATAAAACCACTCTTCTCTTTGTCTGAGAAAAATGGTGCAGGCGGAGAGACTCGAACTCTCACAGCTTGCGCCACCAGATCCTAAGTCTGGCGTGTCTACCAATTTCACCACGCCTGCAGGGTTAAATTTGTTTGAATAGTACATATTTTTTCAGATAAATCAAGTAAAATTAACAGGGCAATTAAAATTATTGTAATATAAATGAATATTTATTACTATACTTCCAAGGTTTGAAAAAACATTTATCTCATATTTAAGGAGAAGATTGTGTTGTCTGGAAAATTGTTTAACCGCGCAGTATTTAGTGCTCTGCTGTCGTTGTCGGTGGCCGCTTGTGCTGCTTTTGATTTTGCTGATAAAAAAGAGACTCCGAATCATAGCTGGTTTAAAGGTGAAAATTATGGAACTGAAGGTGCTAATGATGCTGAGTTGGCTACCGTAGCTTATTCTCAAGGAAAGTTTGAGGATGCCGAAAATCATGTTATTCAGGCATTGCGTCTCAACCCCAGACAGCCGCAAGCCTTGATGGTAGGCGCTTTGGTTTATGAGCAATTGGGACGTCTAAATCGTGCCAGACAATATTATGAAGACTTGATTATTGTCGGTGGAGAAGAGACATCTATCCTTGGCACAGACGGAACAAAACCGGAGAGAATGGCTGAAATTGCCCGCAAACGTCTGCGTCGCCTTAATATGATGCAGAGTGAGTTTATGATTGAAGATAAAGACGGAGCGATGGTCTTTAATATCTCGCAAGAGGCATCTACCCGACAAGGTAAATCAGCCATAGATGAGGCTTTATTCGTCCGCCAGCAAAAGCTCATTGCCGAAAATAAGGCTGATACTGCTGCTGATGTTAAAGCTGTAGAGCTGTTGTTTTCTGATGAAGAAAAAAATATGATTTCTCGCTTTTTGATTATGAATGAAATGGCTGAGAAAGATATGATTACGCAACAAGAGTTTTTGGCCGCAAGAGCTGCCAATATCGGAGCTTTGTTGCCATTGACCAACCAAGGGCCGGCTTTTGGAATTGATCGGCCGGTGCCCTCCCCTGATTTGATTATTGAGCGCATTAATTCTTTGCGCGATGCAATGGAGGCTCGGGCAATCTCTCCGCAAGAGTTTTCGGCTGAGCGCAACTTGATTGTGGAGGCTATTTTGCCACCTAACCCACGTTTGAGAATGCAAAACAAGGCGCCGTCCAAAGATATTTTATCTGCCGCCAAAGACCTGCGCAAGCTTGAAGTCATTAGCGAGCTGAAGCTCATTACCGATAAAGAAAAAGCTGCTGAAAAAGCTGCTATTGAAAAAAACTTAGGAATGAGCAGAGCTGCCACCAAAGCTAAAGCTCCGGCAACAACTAAGAAAGCTTCGCCAGCTGTGACGACTGACAAGACAAAATCAGCCGCAGAGAAAGCTCCGGCAACACAGCCTAAATTGTTGGTTCCGACCGCGGCTCAGGCTCAAACGGCTCCGACCAATGATAATACTACCGTAGAATTGGTTGAAGAAAATAATGTTCAGGTCTTGGTGCCGGAAGTTACCAGCCCTTTCTAATTTAGGATATTGCATTTATCCTCCGCTTTGCAGAATGAAAGCGGGGGATTTTTTATGCTTGCAAAATTGATGCTTTTAGTGTACTAAATGCTTAATTTTTGAATTTGATAAGTTGATGAGGGACAATATGTCTGAAAATAAAGTTAATCCGCGCAAATGTTTTGCGATTATTTCTCACCCTGATGCAGGTAAAACAACCTTGACCGAAAAGTTGTTGTTGTTTGGTGGTGCTATTCAGCAGGCCGGTGCGGTTAAAGCGCGCGGTGAAGCTCGGCATGCCCGCTCGGACTGGATGAAAGTTGAGCAAGAACGTGGTATTTCGGTTGCCTCATCAGTTATGAACTTTGAATATCATGGTGTTACTTTCAACCTGCTAGACACCCCCGGACACGAGGACTTTTCTGAAGATACTTATCGAGTATTGACCGCCGTTGACTCTGCGGTGATGGTGCTTGACTCGGCTAAAGGTATTGAAACCCAGACCAAAAAGCTGTTTGAAGTTTGCCGCTTGCGCAACGTGCCGATTTTGACCTTTATCAACAAACTTGACCGTGAAGGCCTTGACCCGTTTGTGTTGCTTGATGATATTGAAAAGACTTTAGCCTTAGATGTAACTCCGGCAAGCTGGCCTATAGGTATGGGTAAAGATTTTCTGGGGTGTTATGATCTGCTTCGTGACCGTTTGATTTTGATGAATAAAACCGGTGACAAGTCGCAAATCAATGCCACGATTGAGACTTGTGAAGGGCTTGATGATCCTAAGCTTGATGCCTTACTTCCGGCGCATGCGGTAGCTAAACTACGTGAAGATGTAATGATGGTAAAAGAGTTATGCCCGGCTTTTGATTTAGAGTTATATTTGGCAGGAGCCTTAACACCGGTATTTTTCGGAAGTGCTATCAATAACTTTGGTGTTCGTGAAATTTTGGAAGGTCTACATGAGATTGCGCCCCTGCCCCGTCCGCATCCGGCGGTGGAGCGCACAGTTGAGCCTGACGAAAAGAAAGTTACAGGATTTATTTTCAAAATTCAGGCCAATATGGATCCCAAGCATCGTGACCGTATTGCTTTTATGCGGATTTGTTCCGGACATTTTAAACGCGGTATGACTTTGCAGCAAATCAGAACCGGAAAAGGCATTAAAATCCCTACGCCGGTAATGTTTATGGCACAAGATCGCGAACTGGCTGAAGATGCTTATGCCGGTGATATTATCGGTATTCCCAACCACGGGCAGTTACGCATCGGCGACACGCTAACCGAAGGCGAAAAGCTTAAATTTACAGGTATTCCGAACTTTGCCCCTGAGCTGTTGAAGTCTGTCCGAGCTGTCGACCCATTGAAATCTAAGCACTTGGGCAATGCCTTGATGCAGATTGCCGAAGAAGGCGGCGCCTCAGTATTCAAGCCTATCAGCGGCGGAGAATGGATTGTCGGTGTGGTTGGTGCGTTGCAATTTGAGGTTATGGCCGATCGTATCAAAAACGAGTTCAATATTCCGGTATTATTTGAGCCGACCCAATACTTTACCGCGCGTTGGGTAGATAGTGATGACAAAGCGCAATTTGAGAAGTTTAAGTCAACTAACCAAATCAGCTTGGCCGAAGACCACAATCACGCTCCGGTATTTTTGGCTCGCAATGCTTGGCATCTGAACAAAACGCAAGAGGACTTCCCTCACGTTAACTTCAAAAAGACCATCGAATAGCCACCGAGGCGGTGGAGCCATCGGTTAGCGCAAGCTGGGGCAGCTTTACCCCATCGGTCACCTGTTGCTTGCGCAGTGCCCAATAAGTCGCGTTGCTCAGATGGTGCTTGCGTAAAGCGCAATATCTCCTTATTAAGTCTATGATTCTGCCATTCAAAAAAAACTATCCAACACAGGATGCAATCCTGTGCCTCCGGCTCACGCCGGAGCTTGCGGACAAGATAGCGGTAATGGTTGGAAATTGGGCTACACACTTAAATATGGCAAATTTTGTCTAGCAACTTTTAGGAAGGCAAGTTTTATTAGAGGGGGGGATGAGTGGATGATGGCAAAGGGAGCAGGAAAAATGGGCAGAGTAAGTTTGAGGCTTGCACCCTGCCCTTTAAAAGTTACCACGAAGTGAGAACCGGGCGAACATAGAGAGCAACGTTGTAAGTATTGGCACGCACGGCGCCAAGAGAGGTACTCACACTGTAGTAGCGGTAGTCGACGCTGGTAGATGACCAATAGAATCCTTCAGTTAAATTTGTTCCTCCGTTTGTTGAGAGCAGAGTATTAAGAGAGAATTTGTTGTCATACATAGTGAGAAGTTGATCTTTAGTCGGCAAAGCCCCTCTCAAGTTACGGCAGAATGAATAGCTATAACAACCACTGTTAGCATTGTTCCAATTCATTAGACCTAAATCCTGCATTGCCACAAAGAAATTCATCTTAGGCGCCTTAACCGCCACAACTTTACCATCGCAATAATACAAATCGCCCTGCGCGCCATTTAAAACTTGCTGTTTGCAACTCCCATCTTTCCATTCATAGCCGCTTGCACACGAACATTGAACATATTTGCCATCGCAGGCAGAGCCTGCGCCACCGGAGTAGCCCGTGCCGGTGCAGGTATATTTATAGCTAGAATCGCAAGTGCAAGATTGATATTTACCGTTGCAGGTTTCACCATTGCCTCTCTCCCCTGCTCCGGTACAATCTTTATCATAGCCTAATTTAATACAGTCCTGCGCGGCTGTTCCGCCACAGTACCAGCCCGAGCCGAACGGACACTTGACTCCCTTACCATTTGGGCATGAGCTCTGGGTATAGCCCAGAGCATAACAGTCTTGGATGGGTGATACGCATTGTGCGTTCAATGTTTGAGGTAAAAAGGACAGACTTGTCCCGATAAGTAAAAATAAGTTTCTATTAGTCATCACACACACCTTATCTTTTATGGTTAAAAAGAACGCACCTTTGATAAAATCAGAGGTGCGGGTGTTGAACGACTGCTATACGACAGCCCCGACGTTTTCGTGCAGAGCCTTATTAACCGCCGGCACCCGCATAAAATAAATGTATGCAAATGCCAGCATATTATTTTTAAGTCGTTATGCTTAACGACCCGTATAGGAGGGCGTTCAAACCCTAACCGATAATCTTTATCGGCTGATTAAAAGTGTAGCATAACAAAGGTTAAAAATCAATATATGTTTGCAGTATACAAAAAAACGGGGAGTAATCCCCGTTTGCGTAGTCTATATATTTTAGTTTAGATATAAGCATAAGCTCCGTAGGCTGAGGCTCCTGCTCGATAGGTGGCACCTTTGCTTGACTTATCTATATATTCTATAAACTCTTCCTTAAACTGTTGGACATCTCCGTATTCCATATCGCGGACATAGCAATTGATGACCATATAGATATGCTCTTTAACACCTACCGTCATCGTTGATAAAAGGTTTAGTTTCTTTTGCATAATCTTTTGGTAGCCGGTATCCTCACCGTGTTGCAGAGAGGTTAGGCCTTGCAGGCGACGACGTATATTGTTGATGGTTTTGGAATTGCGCTCAATTTGAAGGCGAGCCAATACATCATAGTAATTGATTAAACTCTCACTCTCTGTAATACTATCGATAATGCGGTGGATTTCTTCTGAAGGATTGTCTCGTTTGATTGTTTTTAACAAAAACTCAAATAATGACGGCTTGCTGTCTTTAGCAAGTTCCAAGTCCTCAATAAATGCTTCGCCTAGCGTTTGATATCTTACCTCTACCATTGCCGGACTCCCTTCCTTATTGTCATCATAATTATACTTTTTACTACAATCTTAGTATAGCATAAAAACATTGATGACTCAATAGATTTTTTTCTGAAGGAGCTCAAATTACGGATTTACTGCGATTGGTGCTCCGGCGATAGAATAATCGCTCTTTTTTAAGGCTTGTTCAAGCTGAGAACGATGTTTGCGGACGGCTAGAACATCCGGCAGAGGAGCTTGATACATGGCTATAACTGAAAACATTGCTCCTAGTTGTCCGCCCTTGGTATAATCTGGAAGTGACATCATTTCTTGGTTATAGACACCGCGTTGATAATGCTTGATGGAGGTAATTGCCGAGCTATGCATGCGTGACACCCGATAAGCTTTAACCACACGGTCGCACGTTATAGCCCACTCATCAAGCGAAAATCCATCAGGACCAATGATTTGTATAAACTCGTTTTCAAGCCCCAACACCCTTATCCGCTGAGCCAACCGTTGGCAGGGGTTAACTAAATCTTTTAAGGTATTGAACGGCAAAGCTTGGTTGTTATCGGCTTCATAAGCATTAATAAGCATACCGGCCTGAACCAGTTGTAAACGGCGATTGTCTTGAGATGCAAAAGTTTCTACTTTATCAAGCGTAGAGATAAATGCTCCGACATCGGCTGCAGTCAGCGGGCTATCAGCCGAGGGATATAAAGTGCGGAGGTTATCTTCAAGCGGGCTTGCCTTTTGCCGATTGGGATAAAAATCTTGCGGGGGAACGACTTGCTTGATAAAGTCAAAAAACTTTTGATTATATTGGAGCTTGGGGCTTGGGCGCGGAGCAATGCCAACCTGCTCTATTCCGGCGTCATAATCAGGCCAAACCTCAGGCATAAGCAGATAATACAGATGCGGAGACAAAAACTCCAAATCCGGAATATCTTGCAGCTGCGGAGCGATGCGCTGGGGAAATTGGTTTTTGGTTTCTTTGATGCCGGAGAGGTTTAAGATTTTTTCCGGCATATTGGGAACGGTGTGCAGATAGGGACCAATGTAGGGATAGGTTTCAGGCGGGAGAGCCTCTATGGTCGCCATAAGCATATCCTCGGCCTCCGGCTTTAAGCGTTTATCTGTTCCTCCATACAAAACTATGGTTTGGGCAAAGACGTCATCAAACTTATGACCGATATTCCACGAGAAATCGTATTTGCGGTCGTAAATATTATTTTTGACATAGCGTTGTTTGAGCTCAGCAAAGCTGGGCAGCGGAGAGCCCAAATCTACGGCAAATATTTTAGCAAAATCAGGAGTTTGATTAAGCGGGGCTGCCAAAGCAACCCCAGCCCATAAAGAAAATATTGCAGTAGTAAGTTTGAGCTTCATCACTATCTTAAGCTTTTTTGTTTAAACGAACTTTGAAGCGTAGAGTTTCGGAACCGTTGGCAGGTACACTAACCGTCCAAACCGCTGTGGAAATATTTTTCTTCTCGCTTTTGATGCTTTCGGAAATCATATCCCAAGAGATACCGCTAAAGTTCTGCGTAAACTCGACTTCTACGGCTTCGGATTTGGCATTGTTAAAGGTTATTTCGGCAGAAACCTCACTAATATCATCGGAGATTTTGGTTCCAACGGTGGTTTTGCCGTGGGCATAAATATCTGATGTTGTACCTAAAGAGAGCTCTGCTTTTTCGCCAATAGCGAGTTGGCTTAAATTGCTTTCGCCAATAAACTGCATTTGTCCGCTTTTATCATTTTCAAAAAAGCGGATGGTGCCTTTGGGCATAGCCTCTCCCAAACCGTTGGCCTGGGTATTATGCAAGACGTAGACAACCTCAGGATTGGCTTTTTCAAATTCGGCCTCGCGGGTCATGCTGCCTAAATATAACGGTGAGCGGAGTTTGTATTCTTTAGTATATTTTACTTTTTTCTTTTCCATTAGGCTGACTTGCTTAGTCTGCTGATTTTTGAGAGTGGTAGTTGATGGCAGAGTATACAAATAATAGTCGGACAGCGCCTCCTGAGTAGGCATAGCACTGCTTTCGGCAACGGCATCCATTGCCATACCGGCCGAAGCTTTATAAAGCGATGCATTCAACATACGCGGAGCAATGGGGGCAACCTGGCGGACCTGGCCGGCTATGAGTTGGACCTGCGCGTTATTATAATCAATACCGGAATTATTTTGCAGAGTAACCCAGCCGTTGAGGCTCAAAGTATCTGACTTCCGAAGATCGGCAACGTAATCGGCTTTCCAGCTTAAGCCGGAAGTTAAGTAAGCAAGTTCTAAATCTTTGTCTTTTTGAGCGGAATCGCTTTTTAAATCGACAACCAAAGTTGGCTTGTTACGTAAGCCGGAAGGAATCTCCTCAAAGATAATACGCCCCGGGAAATTGGTTTCAATGCCATAGGCAAATTTTAAGACCGGACGTCCATAAGTGCTGGTATCAATAATTTGGGCAGTATCGTAGACTGTTTCTCCGCTCTGTTCATTATAAAGTGCGGTTTTGACTTGTTTGCCGACAGAATTGTTCAAGATATTTTCCGGGGTCATCAAATTATAGTCATAATTCTGCTCCAAGACTTTGACGTTAGCTCCCCAGAGCATTGCTGTTTCGGGGCGGATTTGCGAAGATACACCTTCAAAGGCAATCTTATTTTCACCCTCTGTCAGATTGACTTTGCGAGTATCTCTGACAAAAGCTAAGTTGTCATTATAGATACTTAATTGTACATTTTGAGAATTGTTGCTGTTGATAAGTGTTTCTACATCGGCGGCGCTCAAATTGCCGGACATCAAGAGGCTTGATGCTAATAAACTGAAAAGGTATTTTTTGTTCATAACTATCTCCGCTTTGTTAAATTTTTGAGTAGTATACACGAAATATCCTAAAAAATCATAAAAAAAATATTTTAATTGCAAATTACTCTAGACTCGCAAAAAATATTACAATATTATAGAGGCAGATTTGAATTATAAGCTTAAGGAGATTTGTTATGGCTTGGACAGACCAAATGGTTGAAGACCTTAGAAAAATGTGGAAAGAAGGATTAACAACCGGAGAAATCGGCAGAAGGCTTGGAGTTTCAAAGAACTCTATTGTCGGTAAAGTTCACCGTTTGGGATTATCCGGACGCCCTTCTCCGATTAAGAAAAAAGCTGACGGAGAGCCGGCAAAATCTCGAGAACCAAAGAGCTCTGTAAAGACTGAAGCGGCTTCTAAACCAAAAGCAGAAAAACAAAGCGTATCTGCCGAAAAAACGGCAACAGCAGCTTCGACTCCAAAACCTAAAGATAAAGTAGAAAAAAATGAGCCTGTTGAAGAGAACAAAGTTATTGCCTCTTCAACTGTAAATGAAGAACGTTCGTTTAAAACCCGTGAAAGCGAAATGCAGTTTATGTTCAGAAGTGAAGCTGCTCATTCTTTATCTCCCAGTGGGTTTACCTCTTTAACATCTTTAGACAATCACACTTGCAGATGGCCGATAGGTGACCCCAAAGATGAAAACTTCCATTTTTGTGGGAAAAAAGTTCGCCTTGGACAGACTTATTGTGAAGAACATGCTGCCTTGGCTTATGTAAAACCTAACACAAAGAAATAACTTTTTAACTATTGTTGTGTAGTATTTGTGTCAGTATGATATTTTAATATAGGATTATATGCAATGTCTTTAGGTACTTGGTTTGGCTTTATCGGCGGTTTTGCTATGGTTATCGGCTCTATTTTGTTTGCGACAGATAGACCTATGGCTTTTATTGATATTCCTAGCGTGATTGTGGTGGTTGGCGGAACAATTATGGCTTGCTTTATTTCTTATGAAATGAAGACTGCTTTATCTGCTTTCAAGACTATGGGAAGAGCTTTCAAAAAGTACAAGGACATTGAAAGCCCTATGAAAGATGAAGTCGGTAGAATCGTCAAATGGGGATATATAATTCAGAAAAACGGTCTGCAAGGTTTGGAAAATGAAATTACCGACTCCTTGCGCAAGGACAACCCTTTCTTGGCATATGGCGCTGATTTGGTGGTCACCGGCTACACAGGAACCGAAATTATGCAAATTTTGGAGCATATGATGGAATCGCAATCAGAGCGTGAGCGTTTGTTAACCAGTGCTTTGATGAAGATGGGTGGTGATGCTCCGGCTTTTGGTATGCTTGGTACCTTAATCGGTTTGGTTATTATGCTCAGCGATATGTCTGCTGATCCGGCTTCTATTGGTCCGGCTATGGCGGTGGCTTTGATTACGACTTTCTATGGTGTTATTATGGCGCGTTTATTCTGTATTCCATTGGCGACCAAAATGAATGTGCGTCTTGACCGGACTGACTTTAAAAATACTTTACAAATGAATGGTTTGGTTTTGTTGGCGGAGAGAAAAAGCCCTCGTTATATTCAAGATAAGTTGAACTCGTTTGTTGATTTCTCTGACCAATTCTTAATTGACCGCGACTTGAATCGTGAAGCTATGAATTCAGGATCTGCTGAAGCGTAGTTGAAGCTGTAAATAGCTAAAGGTGGATTAAATGAAGAAAAGAACTGAAGATGCTATTGACGAATCGTGGATGAACACATACGGCGATATGGTGACATTGTTGCTGTGTTTCTTCGTGATGATGTTAGCAGCTTCCAGCGTTGATATGGCTAAGTTTGAACAGATTCAGGCCGGCATGCAGGAAGGTGTGGGAAAAGTTAAGGTTTCTAGACCGATTGAGATGATGATGGTAGAGCTCAGTGATGATATTCAGTCTATGGATATGAGCGATGAGGTTTCTATCGGAAGCGATGTTCAGGGCGTGGTCTTGGAATTTGGCGGAGATACTTTTTTTGATGAAAACTCGGCTGAGTTAAAGCCAACTGCAATTCCGGTGTTGAAGAGAATTGCCGCTACCTTACAGTCTGACCGATATATAAAATTTGACTTCAGTATTGAAGGTCATACCAGCAATAAAAAAGTAGCTGGAGATAAGTATCCTTCAAACTGGGAATTATCTGCGGCTCGTGCGGCTACTGTAGCCAGATTTTTTGAAGAAAGAGGAATTGCTAGAACCAGACTGAAGATTTCAGGTTTTTATGATAATGTGCCTAAATATCCGAACTTGGATCCGTTCGGTGAGCCAATCCCTCAAAATCAGGCTAAAAACCAACGTGTGGTTATCCATATTGAACCTAGGTTTAATTAATAAAAAAAGAGCTTCAATTAAGAAGCTCTTTTTTTGAGGGTGGTTATTTATTAAAAGGAAATAAGGTATCCCAAATTGATTAAAAGTAAGCTTTGGGCAATATATAGTTTTTGAAATAAAAATAAGCATAGTGGCGTTTTTTGAGAATTTTTATTGGCTTACCACTGCCAATGATTTTGCATTCGTTACGAAGCGGCAATTTTAGCAAGGTAAGCATTTTGCAATCACTAAAAATCATTTCACCTTGGCAGGGAGACAAGGCGCGGACATACGCAATGGAAGACTCTCGAAAATCAGCCGAACCACAAAAACCAGAATCATATTTCACAAGTCGAATCGAGCGACAAGATACAAGCTCTATAGCTCCGGAAGCTGATTTACCAAATTCGATACGGGATATAGTTTGGCTATTGCTTAAATCTATATGACCAGAGAAAGATGCCCCGACAAACAATTTCCGCACACCTTGTTTTGGGTTGGGGTTGCGTCCTTTTAGAAATCCGGAGTAATTATTTCCGATTGCAAAATATGGGGCATATATGGAAGAGCTTTCGATATGGCTTTGACTGTCATGACCAATAGACAAAGGCCTAAAGCTGACGCATCTGTTGAGTTTAATATGCCCTGAAGAATTATTACCGATGGATAGCCCGTTCAAATATGACTGACCGATAGACAGGCTGCCTTGAAAATTATGACCAATAACTAAAGACAACGGCTTGGTTCCATAGATATAAGAGATTTCAGCCTGGGCGTCATGGCCTAGAACAAATTTTTTGATATCACTATTATTCAAAAAGATTTTGCCGGTAAAATTATTGCCAACCAACAACTGTTTAATAAGATGATTATCGCGCAGATTAATATTAATGTTGGAATTATTACCAATTTTTAATTTTTTGATTTGGGCGCCGATAGTTTCAAGGGTAAGGCTTTGGATATTATCCGGAAGGGAAAGGTTATGGATACTAAGACTATTAATAGCTAAAGTTTTATCACGGTTATTTTGTAATAATGAGATATAGCGCCCTCTCCTGAGATCAGGAAAAGTAACATACTGCTCAGAGCCGTCGTGGTAACGAATGATACTAATGCCTAAGGTATGAGCAGCTTCAGCTGATACATACCAGCCAGAGGAAATGATAAATTGAGCTAAATAATTTAACAGCCGACGAGAAAGATTGCGGGTTTGGTGATAACGAACCGAGACGATATGGTTATTGACCTTTTCAATAAATACCAAAATCAGCCCATCTCTGCGCCGCAGAATATAGGTATTCTCCTTTCCGGACATGGGTTCAATAGCATAACGCCAACTAATTTTATGAATGATTTTGTCTTTAGGCATAGTCTTAATCCGTAGTTTTTTGTATGTTAGTCGTCAAGATTTAAAACTGTATTAATAATGTTTTTGTTTGCTAATTTTTTTTACATAGTGTATGCAGATAAATAGGGAGATAAACACATGAAAAAAATTATTCATATCTCAAATTTTAATATGCTGCGCTTTAAGGGATGTTTTATGTGCGGTATGCCGATTAAAATATCTAACGGGCTGACACGTAACGGATATTACGTAATGAATTATCCGGACCGCGACTTGTGCCGAATGTTTGGATATGGGCATATGAACTTTTTAGGCAAACGGCGCATAAATCAGCATTTGATTGAATATTGCAAGGCGACCAAACCAGATGCATTATTTATTGGGCATGCAGATGTGATTAAGCTAGAGACATTACTTGAAATAAAAAAGATGTTTCCGGATTTAAGAATTTTGCAATGGAGTTGTGATTGGATTGTGCCGCAATATGCTGAAAGAAACATCACTGCTTTGAAAAAGTATTTGCCGGCGGTAGATGTACTAATGATTACAACGGGTGATAAAAAACTGTTGGCTCAATTTGAAAATGGACATACTAAAGTTGAATATCTTCCCAATATTGCCGACAAGTCAATTGAGACAGGTAAAGCTTTTTTGGAAGATGATACTGAATATGACTTGCTATTGGCGGCAAATACAGGAAAGCGCCAATTTGCCGGACAAGATGAAGAATTGGATAATATTGTGGATGAAGTAAATGCTCGTATTCCGAATATTAAGTGGCTGTTAGCCGGTTTGAAAGGATGTCCGACGTTGAATGGTTCTGAATATATTGATCTGCTAGGCAAAACGGCTATGGGGCTAAATTTGAGCAGATTAAATAACATATACCACTATTCATCAGACCGAATGGTACATATTATGGCTAACGGAGGGTTAGCTTTTATTGACCGCAGGACAGGTTTTAATGATGTGTTCAGCGAAGACGAAGCCGCTTTTTATACAGAACGAGAAGAATTTTTTGACAAGCTTAAATTCTTCAAAAACAATAATCAAGCGCGCCAAAAAACTGCGCAAGCAGGATATGAAAAAATACATAAAGAGTTTAATGACATCATAATCACCAAAAAAATGGCTGATTTGTTGTTCAAGTAAAAAAATAGCTCCGATTAAGGAGCTATTTTTTTAGGCTTTGAGTTCAGGCTTAAAGCCTTCAATAATTATGCTTTTACCGGGGCCTACCAAATGAAACTGATTGTTGGCAGCTTTTTGAAGGTAGTTATCTTTGTCCCTCCAGCCGATAATCTTAGCAGGATTGCCACCAACTATAGCGCAATCCGGAACACTTTTAGTGACTACAGCCCCTGCCCCCACGATGGCGCCTTTACCAATACGGACTCCGGGAAGAATAATACTACAAGAGCCAATCCAATTATCTCCGGCGATTTCAACATTTTGAACTACACTATCATATGAATAAGGAAACATATCTAGATTTTTATGGTCATGATTGCTAGTAAAGACAATTACTTTTTCACCTATGGCAACGTGGTCACCGATGGTAATTTTACCAATAGCTAGTAATCTTACTTGCTCGCCAATATAACAATCGTTATGAATAAAAATATTTTGAGCATTGTCCAAATTGGCAGAGCGGCGAATAATAACATTATCCCCTGCACTACCAAGCTTAAAATAATTAATATTTTTAATCTGATTGCGAAAATGTTTACGCCATTTTTTGACAGGCATAACGATTGATAAAAGGTGGGCTAACTTTTGATTCATATCTAATCCTCTTTAATATTGGTATGAATAATTGTAATGTTAACAGCCGTAATGTCAATTTGTTTTGTGTATTTTTATAGCAATAATTGTATATCTCTAAGATTTTACTTTATTTTTTGCTTTTTATGTGTAATATATGAGGCTATTGTTATTAATAGGGACGTAAAAACTTTAATTATGTTATTGTTAATTTTATTTGCAACGCTGGCCATTGCTGTTTCGTTTATATGCTCGGTAATGGAGGCGGCGTTATTATCGATTACGCCAAGCTATATTGCTCAATTGGAAGAAAAAAGCCCTAAATGGTATAAAAAAGTATCTGCTTTTAAACAAAATATTGATACCCCGTTGGCGGCTATTTTAACGTTGAATACCATTGCTCACACGGTTGGTGCAGCAGGAGTTGGCGCGCAGGTTGCGGCTCTATACGGGCAGGCGTATTTGGGGTTAGCGTCAGGTGTGATGACTTTAGCAATTTTGGTATTATCGGAAATATTACCAAAGACGATAGGCGCTAAATATTGGAAAAAGTTGGTGCCGACAATGTGCATAACCTTAGACGTGATGGTGTTTTGCTTAAAGCCATTCTTGATAATTTCGAACGTTATTATGGGAATGTTCGGCTCGGTTGAAGAATCTGATGTTAAAGATGAAATTAAGGCTTTGGCAAAGATGGGACGCGATGAAAAAGTGCTGAATGATAATGAATATCGCGTTATTAATAATGTGGTTAATCTGCAAAATGTAAAAGTCGGCGATGTAATGACCCCGAGAACAGTGGTTCATACCGTACGTCCGGGGATGACGATTAAAGAGTTTGATAAATTTTTGACTACGACGCCTTTCTCTAGATTTCCGATTATTGATGAAAAAGAGCAAAAATATTTGGGCTATATTCACAAATCAAGCTCTTATAAAGCTAAGGATAGCGATGTGGTCGAAGATTTTGCTCGCCCAATGCGCAGCTTTAGCCCTGATGCTAAACTCGAAACTGTTTTGGCTTTTATGCTGGAAGACCGAAACCATATGGCCTTAGTAATTGACGAATATGAAAATTGGGACGGTATTATTACTATGGAGGATATTATTGAAACAATCCTCGGTAAAGAGATTTTGGATGAAACCGACCAAATTGCCGATTTGCGCCTATATGCAAAAATGAAATGGAAAAAGAAAAAAGAGTTAAAAGGCATCGCTGAAGTTAGTGGCGAATAATTATTACAACCAGAGCTTGGTAAAAAAATATCAAGCTCTTTTTTTATATAAAAAAAACGTGGTATAACTTTCTCCTTATATTGACGCTACCTATTCCCTTTGTTAAAAAAATATTAATTAGGATTTTAAATTACTGTTGCAATTACTCTTATTATATAAGGATAAAGGCATATGTTGGCAAAATTGTTTAGAAAAACGAGGAAGGCGATTGTCTTTGTGACAATATACGCTTTCCTTCTGGCTACCTTGCCTGCTTATGCTTATTTGCCGCCGATTAGCAATGCTCAGATGTATACTTTGGCGACTCAGGGTAATGTTCCTGCTTTGCGCGCTGCGGTACAACGTGGATTAAATATTGATACGTTGGACAGGTATGGAAATACGGCTCTGTGTCATGCTATTTTGCAACGTAACTATACGGCTTATAATGCTTTACGTGCGGCTGGGGCTAATCCTTATCATCCTTGTGTAAGAAACCTAAGAAATGGTTATTATGACTCTTTCTTGTCGTCTAAACGTGTGGTTCCGACAACGGCTAACTCTCGTGAAGCTTATGCTTATATGGGGGAGGACGACTCTTGGTTCTCTGCTGCTGCATGGTGGACTTTGGGCGGAATTTTGCTCGGAGGTGCTTTAATATTAATCTTTAGCGGCGGCGGCGGCGGCAGCGGATATTATTTTCCGCAGTATAAATCTACTGATTATAGCTTGGGAGCTTTAGCCGGTACGAATCGTCCTGATTATCCTGCTGATTTGCCTTATGATCCGGTTATTTTATTGGAGCAAAACGGTGGAACATTGACTAATGGTTCTGGCCCAGACTATAATTTGGGAGGCGATAATCCTGATGGTTGGGTAATTGCCAATGATGCTTATATTAAAGTTGATGGCGAATCTAAGCTCTTGACGGATTTGATTGATTTTAATAACAGCGCCTTGGAATATGGCGATTATATCCAAGCGGCAATGAAGGGTATCTATGGATCTACGGTGAATAACGGATATGCCGCTGATAACCCAAGGTATGACCCTAACAAAGATTATTTGATTACATTAGGGAATAATGCAACAGCTTTAGTGGCTTTGGAAAATAGTGAAGCTAATAACTATTCTAAAATTAACATTAAGGCGGAAAACGGCACTATTGGCATGATTGCCAGTCAAGATTCAATTGCGACCAATGATATTAATGGGCAAATTAATATTAACTATATTGGCTCCAAAGATAATCATGGCGTTATCGGAATGTATGCCGATACCAACTCTACAATCGTGAATAATGGGCTCATTATGGGGCAAGACCATTCTTCGGAGCCTTCGGCCGGAACAATTACCGGTATGCGCGGACAATTAATTAATCAGGAATTGGCTCCTTTTTCGAAGACTTATGTGAAGAATAATGGCAGAATCGAATTAGATATTGCGGCTGATAATCGTGAAGTAAAAACATCTTTAGTCGGTATGGGAAGCTGGCTGGAAGATGAGTTCTTGAATGGGACAATGCTGCTTTCTCGTGCCGGAACAATTTATTTGGACAACTTGGGATCTATTCTTATAAATGTGGCCTTGAGCGGTTCAGGTACATATAATGCGGTCAGCGAGGACGGGACATCTTATTTGATGCAAGGAATCGGAGGCATTATCGGTATGCGTTCTGATGGTAATACCGTTGCAACCAATAGCGCTTTAATCGACATCAAAATTACAGATACCGGTGATGCTGAAAATACTGTCGCTGGTAATGCAGCTGGTATGCAGTCTGTTCATGGTGGAACTATTACTAATGAAAATACTATTAATGTTACGGGTGGAACCGGAAACTTTGGTATGCTCGCAGTCAGAGGAGAAGGCACAAACTCTGAATTTAATAATGATGCTCATGAGCCGCGCCTAAATAACTACGGAACCATTAATGTTGATTCTGAAGGTGGTTTTGGTATGGCCTCTTTCAATGGTGGAGGTTCTGTAAACACCGGCACAATTAATTTGGCTAAGCAAGGAACCGGTATTCAACATGATACGGGGATGATTGCTAACAGTGGTAAAATTAATTTAGAGCAAGGCGGTGTTGGTATTGCAATGACACAGCAAGGTGATATTACCAATGAGCTGAATGGGGCTATATATATTGATAATGCCTTAGCAAATACTGATACTACTGATGGGTCTGAGGGAGATGGCTCTGAGACCGCTGAAAAGAAAGAAAGTATTGGTATTTTGCAACAAAACGGAACCGTAATAAATGACGGAACCATAACTTTGGTTAATACAACAGGGGCTGAAAATACTATTTCTTATGGCATTAAATCAATGCAAGGAAATGTAACAAGCAGCAATACCATTACCATAAGTGATGCTAATGATAGTTACGCTATCTCAGCTCAAAAAGGAAACATTACTAACAGTGGCGGAATAGTTATCAATAATTCTGACGGGGCCTTGGATGGCATTGGATATGGCTTGCTTACCGGTACAGGAAATATTGATAATAGCGGAACAATATCTATTGCTAATAAAAATGAGGCTTATGCTATATCTACAACAAATGGCAATATTACCAATAGTGCGGCGCTTAACATTAGCGGACATAAGGGGACTATTTCTAAAACGGCTTATGGTATTAAGTCAGCTAAAGGTTCGGTTAACAACCAAGGCAATATCAATATTACTGATACTAAAGACAGTTATGGTATTTCGGCTGAGAACGGAAATATTACCAATGATGGAAATATTACTTTAGACAATACTTCTGGCGCTTTAGAAGGCATCGGATTTGGTATTCAAGGCGGCGGATATATTCCTCCCTCATCTTCTAGCAGCGGCGGTGATGAAAGTAGCGGAAATGGGGCCAGCGACATTACCAATACCGGAAATATTACTATTTCAGATAAAAATCAGGCTTATGCGATTGCTACGGCTAATGGTGATGTGGTTAACTCTGGAGAATTAACCCTTAATGGTTCTCAGGGCGCATTATCTGAGCTTGGATATGGTATTGCGGTTGGTAATGGTTCGGTTAACAACTCGGCTGAAATCACAATTGCTAATACAAATAATAGTTATGCTATTGCCATTGAAAATGGTGATATTACAAATACTGCTAACTTAACCATTAGCGGTAGGAAGGGTAATATTTCATCTATGGCGTATGGACTTAAATCAGCCAAAGGTACTGTTAACAATAAAGGTAACATTACTATCACTGACACTAAAGATAGTTATGGTATTGCCGCTGAGAATGGTAATATTACCAATGAAGGAAATATTACTTTGGATAATACTTCTGGCGCTTTAGAAGGCATTGGATATGGTATTCAAGGCGGTGGATATGTTCCTCCCTCTTCTTCTAGCAGTGGTGGCGAAGGATCAAGCAGCGGTGGCGAAAGTTCTAGCAGTGGAGGTGCTTCAACTGGTAGCAGTAGTAGCGGGGCTAGCAATGTTACTAATACCGGAACTATTACAATTTCGGATAAAAATCAGGCTTATGCGATTGCTACGGCTAATGGTGATGTAATTAACTCAGGAGTAATTACATTAAACGGAGCTCAGGGCGCATTGTCTGAGCTTGGATATGGTATTACTGTTGGTAATGGTTCGGTTAATAACTCGGCCGAGATTACAATTACCAATACCAAAGACAGTTATGCTATTGCCGTAGAAAATGGCGACATTACCAACACCGGTGAGATTAATTTATATAATAAGACCGGAGCTTTAGAAGGTATTGGCTATGGCTTAAAGACCGGACGCGGCGATATAACCAGCAATGCAGATATTACGATTTCAAACAAGAACGAAGCTTATGCCATCGCAACGGATTATGGTAATATTGATAGTAACAACGCTATTGTTATTAACAACAATACCGGTGCTAATGGCAGTATTGCTTATGGTATCAAAGGTGGCAACGGGTATATTAACAGCAATAATACCATTACGATTAATAATGCAAATGAAGGATACGGTATTTATACCTCTAATGGTCAAGTTACAAATAATGCGGACATTACTTTAACTAATAGTCAGCAGGCTCAAAATAAGACTTCTTATGGTATTAAGGCAGATGCCGGATCTGTTGTGAACAATGCTGATATCTATATGAATGTTACCGGTGATACTACTGGTGAAGTTAGTAATGATTCTGGTTCGTTTGGTATTTGGGGCGGCGAAGCAAATATTGTTAACTCGGCTAATAGTAATATTGTGTTTACACAACGTGGTAACGGTATGCATACAGAATCCGGAAGTAACGACAACTATGGTACGATTCATATGCAAGATGGCGGAACCGGTATGTCGACGGCTTCAGGTAATGCCACAAACCACGAAAATGCAACCATTACAATTGATGATACCGGTGTGGGTATGAAATCAGGCAAAGGTAATGCGATTAATGACGGAACGATTAATATTACCGGTACGTTATCTACGGGTATGGAATCGGAGCGTTATGCCGTAAACAATAATATTATTAATGTTACCGGATATAACTCTAAAGGTATGAGTGTTGTTACGGAAAATGCTCAAATTGTTAACAACGGTCAAATTTTGTTGAACTCTGACCATAATGGATTGTTGAACTATGGTATGTATGGTGAAAAAGGAATTTATAGCCGTATGGTCAACAACAAAGATATTTTGATTACCGGTCGTGAATATCCATCTACCGAAAATATTGCTTATGGTATGTATCTAGATGAAGGTGAAGCCAAAAACTATGGCAACATCACTTTAAACAAAATGTTTGGCTATGGTATGTATTTGGTTACCGGTGGTACTTTGGATAACTATGGCAATATTGCGTTAAATTATGGCGGTGTTGGTATGGGCGCCGGTGGCACCCCTGAATCGCCGGCTACTTCGGCTATGATTAACCATGAAGATAGTGCTATTACGGCTAACGGGCAGTTTTCTTATGGTATGAAAGGCGAAGGAACAGCTACGGCTTGGAATGACGGCTCAATTGAGATTACTGGAGATGATTCTTATGGTATCTTCACTACTAACGGAAGCGGAACTAACACCAGCTCGATTGTAATGAACTCTTCAAATAATACCGGTATGCACAGTGTCGCAGCTGATACCATAAACAAATCGACCGGTGTAATTACCATTAACGGAGAAAGCTCTGTCGGTATGAGCACACAAGACGGCGGAACCAGCGATACATCAAAAGTTGGGGCTTCAAACGAAGGTATTATCAACTTGGAGGCTAGTGCGACATCTTCTACCGGTATGACGGTCTTGGGGAGCGGTGTGGCTACCAACAACAACCAAATTAATGTAAAAAGTACTAACTCTTCAGGTATGTGGGCACAAGGTGAAAGTGGAACGGTTATTAATGCCGGAACAATCACCGTTACCGGAAATGAATCCTCTGGTATGATGGCTACTGCCGGAACTGCTACCAATAACAAGGAAATTATTATTCAGTCTGATGACTCTTATGGTATGTATGCTAATGGTGATACGGCTAAGATTGTTAACGGTATGAATGGTACTATTACTATTGATGACGCCAATGATAGTAAATATGCTATGTATGTAAAGAATGGCGAAGGTGTAAATGAAGGCACCCTCACCTTCTCTAAACAAGGCTTAGTGGCAATGTATGTGGAGAAAGGCAGCATTGAAAATAATCGCACAATTAATTTGAGCGGTGATAACTCTGTTGCTATGCAAGGTGCCGGCGAAAACAATGCTACTTTGACTAACGTGGCCGGAAAAGATGGTCCCTTGGATTATGAAGATTTGCCAACATTCTCGACCGACTTGGGAATTATTATCAGCGGTAATAATTCTACAGGTATGAAAGCCGGTGGAAACACCACCGCAACCAATGATATTAATGGCGTGATTACCGTTAATGGACCGAACTCTTATGGTATGGTGGCAACCGGTGTTACTTTGGGTGGTGAAACTATTTATGGTACAGCTATCAACAATGGTTTGATTATTGTCAATGATTCTACTTCACAGGCTTTATATGCTGATGGTGGTATTGTTCAAAACGGAACTTCAGGTATGATTTATACCAATGGAAGTATTGCGATTAATGTAAGCTCTGGTACAGGTACAAACCTTGGTATTATTCGCAATGATAATGGTAACTTTACCGCAATGTATGCAGAAGGCGGCACTATTGATAACCAAGGACGTATTACTTTAAACGGTGATGCCTCTGTTGGTATGGAAGTAAACGGCTCGGCTACTGCTACCAACTCTTTGAAAACAAGTAGAATTGAGGTCAACGGTGCAAACTCCATCGGTATGCAGGCCAAAAAAGGTACGGCGTCAAACTCTGGTGTTATCAATGTAAACGGCGGTACAGGGTCGGTAGCCATGCAGGCAGACGGCGGAACTATTACCAATGAATCTACCGGAGCGTTATCGTCTTCAGTTGAAAACGGAGTATTGATGCTGGTAAACCAAGGTGATGGTATCAATAAAGGTAAGATATCTTTGGATACAATGGGTATTACCGCGATGAGAGCGTTAGCTGGATCAATTACCAATAACAGCGGGGCAAAGATTGCATTGACTGGTAATAATGCTGTGGGCATGGATGCGGCTGGAGGAACAGCTCAGAATAATGGCAACATTAGTATCGATGGTGATGGTGGTAAGGCGATGTCATCAAGCAATGCAGGAAAAGCCATAAACAATGGACAGATTGATGTTTATAATGCTAATGCTTATGCTTTATATACTAACGGAGGAACAATTACAAATACTTCTGCCGGAAAAATTAATACCGTTGGTTCTTCAGCTATGTATGTAGCTCAGGGTGATGCGTATAACGAAGGTAACATTGAAAACTCAAACCAAAATTTCCATGCTATCCATGTGGTGAACGGAACAGGTTCAAATACGGGGACGATTAGCTTATCTGGTGAAGGAGCTTCCGGTATTTACATCCAGAGCGGTACAGCAACAAACTCAGGCGGAACGATTACTATGACCGGAACCGGAAATACCTATGGTATTAATGGTTTGGATGGTACGGGCAGTGTAATCATCACTAACAGTGGCGCTATTGATGTTTCCAGCGGTATGGGTATTGCAAATAACAATGGCTCTGTCACCAATGAAAAAGTTGGTCGTATAACCGTTAACGGAGTTGGTATTTATACAGTAAATGGAAGCGCAACAAATGAAGGTATTATTAAGGCTTCTGGAAGTGGGGCTATCGGTATGCAATCTACCGGTAGCGGAGGTCTCAATAACTCTATTGGCAATATTACGGTAGATGGTACTTCTTCTATCGGTATGTCTGCTCAAGGCGGATCTATTATAAACGATTCAACAATTTCTGTTACCGGACAGCAGAGCATTGGTTTGTTTAATGACGGTGGGACTGTATCTAACGGCAATGCGGCTTCATTAAGCGTTGAAGGTAAAGATGCCGTCGGCATTCAAGTGGTTAATGGAGGTAAGGCTACCAACCAAGGGAACTTAATGGTTCAAGGTAAATATGGTATGTTTGCTAATAATGGTAGCTCAGTTACAAATACGGTTTCTGGAACAATTACTTTGCGTAATGGAGAGTACGCTATGTATGCAACAGGAGGATCAAAGGCAACCAATGAAGGTACTATTATTTTGCAAGGTGGTGGTGCATGGGGGTATTGTGATGCTTCTTCTGTTTGCGTGAATACCGGTAAGGTAGAAACGCCTACTGCTACAATGAGCCTATTTAGCGCCGGAAGAATGTTGGTTGGAAACGGTGGAAACTTTACGGCGGCTAATATTGAAGGTGATTTAGGTATTGATGCGACGACTATTGACGGAAACGAGGCTGTATTTAAAAATGCTGTAACTTCGTCTAATGTAAACAACCTGAATGTTTATGGCTCTGCTTGGTTCAATGATGTATCTTTGGTTGAAAGTGAAGATGAGGTAGAAAAAGCGGCTACGGATAGCGCCTCTGAGAACGATGCAGAAGCTCAACCTGTAGCTAAACTTGCAGCTCGTCCTATGATGTTATCGATGGCCGCTCCTATAGACATTGCTTTAACAGAAGATGAGACTCAAGAAGATATTATTAGTGATACTACGGATAGTGTAAATGTTAATAATAATGATAACGGTTCCGAAGATGAAAAGCAGATGCACAACTACGATATCGTGGTTAAAAAAGGTCGCTTGAGCACTATCTTGGCTAATAATGTTGGTATTGAAGACCGCAGCGTATTGGATAAGCTTGATAATGCTTATGAAGCTGGCGCTCAGTCGCAGGTATTTGATGCTATGAAGTCGGCTTATACTAATGATGAACTCAATTCTACTATTAAGAAAGAGCTCGGACTTGACTTCTTTGCTAACTTTGCTAAGCAAAATTTGGATGTTATTAAGAGTGCTGACCGCCAAATTAACACTGCTATCTTTAACAATCGCAGTGATAAAGAAGTTCGCTTTATGACCGGTTATGACTTTATGTCTCGTAGTCAGAAAGCTACCACTTATCTTGCTGATTATGAAGACCAGGCTCACTCTATCTTCGGTATGTTAGATCGTAAGTTTAATGATCACTTCCGCTATGGTGTTGGTGCGATTATGTCTAGCCTGAACAGTGAATATGATAGTGATGCTTCTTCTCGTGATGAAGTAATGTTCCAAATTTTGTTCCCATTGACAGCGCAATTTGAAAATACCAAGATTGTGTCAGTTCCGCGAATCGGTATGGGATTTGGTGAATATACTCGTCGTACATTCTCTGGAAAGTATGAGGCTGATACAACTAACTATTACTATGGTATTACCAACGAGGCTCGTCATAATATTGATATGGGTTGGTTTGGCTTAGAGCCTACTTTAGAGTTCAATGTCTTGGGTATTCGTCAAAACAAGATTAAAGAGAATGGGGCTCTTGAAGTTGACGCTAGTGATAGTTTATCAGTTGAGGCTGGTGCTGGCTTGTATGCTACCAAATTGTTTGAATTTGGTGAGGGGCATACTCTTAAGCTCCGTGCCGGTGGTACAATTTATCATGAATTGGCTGACCCGTACAAAGCTCAGACTGCTCGTCTGCGTGATGCCGGTATAAATTACAACATCAACAGTTATGATGCTGACAGAACTAGAGGTATTTTGTCATTGCGTGTAGATTATAATTACAACAAGTTCAACTTCTACAGCGAGTTCAACAAATACATCGAATCTGATGATGCTTATGCCATCAATGCCGGTATGGGGTACAAGTTCTAGGTCAGATAGGGGGTAAAAAAATAACCGGCGCTTGAGCGTCGGTTATTCGCCTCTTCCGGTGGCTAGTCACCGTCCTCTCCGTCCGGAGAAGAAGTTAATACTCCATAACAAAATATTCGCAATTGGCAAAGGGGTGGCGGAGCCCAAAGCGATCCAAGTACAAATTATACATCAAAGCTCCATGGCTGGCAACAACCGCCCTGCTCCCTTTTTCGACACTCTTTATATAATCTAGGGCCTTATAAGCTCTATTCAGACTATCTTGCACGCTTTCGCCATGGGGAATTTTGACGTGCTTAAATTCCGGATGGTGGATATCGCGGATAATCTTCAATATATCGGCGTATTTTATATGGGCTTCAGCGCTAAGCATCCCTTCGGCGTCACCAAAGTGAACCTCCTCCAATCCATCGAGCGAAATGACCGTTGCTCCTTGTCCTGAGGCTACAATCTCTGCAGTTTGGCGGGCTCGGATCATCCGACTGCTGTAAATCGTAGAAAAATCTAAATCAGCAAATATATCTCGCAGAGCGGCGGCTTGTTCCTTGCCATGCTCATTCAACGGAATATCGATACCGGAACCTTGAACTATGTTTTTGACATTGCCGTCAGTTTCTCCATGTCGGAATATATAAAACAGCATACTTATTTCTCCTTGTTTATTTTAAGGGAAAATATACATACTCTCTGTTAAAAATTAATTACTATTTATCGCTGATAGATGCTTAATCTTAATAGTTTATTCACTTATTATAACAATAATAAAGGCGTGATAATTCAATTTAATGGAGACATTAAAAACTATGGCAGAAAAGAATAAAACTGTTGCTGCTCCAGAAATCGATGAGCAGAAGCATATTGATGACTTGGTAAACAGAGTCAGCGCTGCACAGAAAATTTTTGCGACTTATTCTCAAGAACAGGTTGATGAGATTTTTAGACGCGTTGCTCTTAAAATGAGCTCTTTACGAATCCCTTTGGCTAAAATGGCGGTTGAAGAAACCGGTATGGGGGTTTGGGAAGATAAAGTTATTAAAAACCACTTTGCTTCCGAGTATATTTATAACAAATTTAAACATACTCCAACTTGTGGAATTATTGCCGAAGATGAAGCCGGCGGTATGATTAAAATTGCCGAGCCTCTTGGGGTGATTGCCGGTGTTGTTCCGACAACGAACCCGACGTCTACGGCGATTTTTAAAGCTTTGATTGCTTTGAAAACCCGTAATGCCATTATTTTTTCTCCGCACCCGCGTGCTAAAAAATGCACGGTGGAAACAGCTCGCTTAATGTTGGAAGAAGCTGTTAAAGCCGGAGCTCCGAAAGATATTATCGGCTGGATTGAAAATCCGACCATCAACATGACACAATTGTTGATGGCACATCCTAAAGTTGATGTTATTTTAGCAACCGGTGGACCGGGAATGGTTAAATCGGCTTACTCTTCCGGCAAGCCGGCGCTTGGTGTGGGTGCGGGTAATGCTCCTGCAGTAATTGATGAAACTGCTGATATTGAAACCGCGGTAAGTTCGATTTTGATGTCTAAAACTTTTGATAACGGTATGATTTGCGCTTCAGAGCAATCAGTTGTTTGCGTTAAAGATGTTTATGATGAAGTTAAAGCCGAATTTATTAAACGCGGGGCTTATATTCTAACTCCGAAAGAAAAAGAGAAACTGGCTAAAGTAATTATGATTGATGGCAAGCTTAACTCTGCTATCGTGGGTCAGAAAGCGGCTAAAATTGCAGAAATGGCCAATATTAAAGTTCATCCGGACACCAAAGTTTTGATTGCTGAAGCACAGAAAGTCGGTAAAGAAGAGCCTTTCTCAGCTGAAAAATTATCACCGGTTTTAGCTTTATACAAAGCCAAAAATTTTGAAGATGCTACCGCTAAGGCTAAAGAGTTGGTATCTTTTGGCGGGGCTGGTCATACTTCTATTTTGTACACAGCCAAACAAAACGATGAGCGTATCAAATACTTTGGTAATGAATTGCATACCGGTCGTATTCTCATCAACTGTCCGTCGGCTCAGGGAGCTATCGGCGATATATATAACTTCCGTTTGGAGCCATCGTTGACTTTGGGTTGTGGATCTTGGGGCGGAAACTCAGTTAGTGAAAACGTGGGAGTAAAACATCTGATGAATATTAAATCTGTTGCCAAACGGGAAGAAAATATGCTTTGGTTCAAGGTCCCTTCTAAAGTTTACTTTAAACCGGGATCTTTGCCTGTAGCATTGCGTGAACTTAATGGTAAAAAGAGAGCTTTTATCGTTACGGATAAACCGTTATTTGATTTAGGGTATACATCTCAGATTACTTCTGTCTTGGAAGAAATGGGAATGCAGTACCAAATTTTCAGCGATGTTAATCCGGATCCTGATTTGAGTACGGTAAACCGCGCTATTCGTATGGTAGATGCATTTAAACCTGATGTTATTATTGCCTTGGGTGGTGGGTCTCCTATTGATGCGGCTAAAATTTTGTGGTTGATGTATGAGCATCCGGAACTCAAGTTTGAGGATTTGGCAATGCGCTTTATGGATATTCGCAAGAGAATATTTGAATTTCCGGCTCTTGGTCAAAAGGCTGAGATGGTTGCTATTCCGACAACATCTGGTACCGGTTCGGAGGTTACTCCGTTCTCTATCATTACCGATGATTCGACCGGCATTAAATATGCTATTGCTGATTATGCTTTGACACCGAATATGGCAATTGTTGACTCAAACTTGGTTCAGACAATGCCTAAGGGTTTGTGTGCGGCATCTGGTATTGATGTTATGACCCATGCTTTGGAATCTTATGTATCATCTATGGCAACTGAGTTCACCAGAGGATTATCTATCCAAGCTGGACAGCTCATTATGCAATACTTGCCAAAGTCTTATAATACGGCTGAACCTTTTGCTCGGGAAAAAGTTCACCATGCATCGACCTTGGCGGGTATGGCTTTTGCAAATGCTTTCTTAGGAGTTTGTCACTCTATGGCTCACAAGTTAGGTGTTGCATTCCACATTCCGCACGGATTTGCTAATGCTTTGTTGATTTGCCAGGTTATTCGTTATAATGCAACGGATAAACCGGTTAAGCAATGCGCGTTCCCGCAATATAAGTTCCCGAATGCCAAAGCTGCTTATGCTGCTTTTGCCGAAGCTTTGGGTATCAAGGGTAAAGATGATGATGCCAAAGTAGACGGGCTGATTAAAGCTTTACAAGACTTGAAAAAAACTTTGAACATTCCTTTATCTATCAAAGACTGGGGTGTATCAAAGAAAGATTTTGATGCGGCAATGGAACATTTGCCGGTGTGGGCTTTTGATGACCAGTGCACGGTATCTAATCCGCGTTACCCGTTGATTGAAGAAATCAGAAAATTATACTACTACGCCTATGAAGGCAAAACTGATTTTGATATCTAAAAGATATATCGAAAATAAGAAAATGGCAACCTATAAAAAAGGTTGCCGTTTTTTTTATATCTATGATTAATAGAAATTATAATAAATACATTATTCATACCACGAATATATACAATTGCCTGCACCAGAGCAGTCTGTTGAATGATTTAGACTACAGTCATGTCCATGACAATAAGTACTCTTATCCTTTACACATTCTTGGTATACTTCTCCGCAATCTCGAGAAGAAAGAGAACATGATCCACAATGAGAAGGACAACAACTTGCCTTTCTGACTTCATAATGCATTGTTGAACATTTTGTACATTTGCCACAAGAATTTGTATAGCTACAACTACTGTCTCCTGTACAAGTTATGCTTTCTACATCACAATCTCTGTTATAGGAACAAGATTCACAAATTCCACAAGTGTTATATTGACAGTAATACTCAGGAGCTTTACAAGAAGTTCCTTTAACATCACAATCGTAATTGTAAGAACAAGATTCACAAACGTTGCAAGAATTATAATTACATTCATAAGGTTTTCGACAAGAAGTAGCTCGAACATCGCAATCAGGATTATGTACACATTCATAACAAGAATTGCCACATTCGGTAGTTCCTACTTTTTCTTTTGTCTCATTAGAACTACAACGAGGATTAACAGATCCTTGCGAGCAAGTGTTGGAACAGCGATAACATGTACCACACTCGCTACTACCAGCAGGAGTCCCTGAGAAATTAGGTCCGGTTCCATATGGGCAATTACATTTATAACATTTGCTACCGCATTCCGTAGTTCCGGCATAAGCTCCTTTATAAGTCTTAGAAGTTCCTGACGGACAAGTATCATCACAACATGCTTTGCAAGAAGTATATTTTGTCACTCCATTCCATGTACAAGATGATGCACCTGCCGCTTTACCGCAATCACAAACCTTATATTTCGTAGGACACTTACAGCTCTTATACTTACCTCCGCAAGCTGTACCCACTCCTTGCAAAGGAGAAGCACATTTTTGTAAATCCCCACGGCAGACACATTTATCAAAATAAGTTGGATCATAAGGGCATTTTTTATTAATTGTTTGTACCGAGTTGCAAGAACCGGTTTGTGTGTATCCACTTTCACGGCAGGCGCGGGCATTGTCTAATTGGCATGAAGCATATTTGCCGCCACAACTCTCCCCAACTCCATAATAAGGTTTGGTACAAGTTTGCAGGTTGGGTTTACAAGTACAAGATTCATATTTACCGCCGCAAGTGGCTCCGACACCGACTTGTACTGATGAACAACTAACTAACTTAGGGTCACATTGGCAAGAGGCATATTTTCCATCACAACTTTCACCCACACCGATTTGTCCGGCCGGACAATCAATCAAATTAGGTTTACAAACACATTTTTCAAAAAAGCGGTTATCATATGGGCAGAAGTTGGTTGGAGTAGATACAGAATTACAAGATGTTTGATTATAACCTTCTAGGGAGCATCTTTTTTGGTTGTCTAGGCACCAAGCGTCATTAGGGGCACAAACATCACCTCCGCTGGAGGATGAGCCTCCGGAAGAACTTCCGCCTGAAGAGCCTCCATCCGGAGTATTCGCCCCACCATAATCATTACCACCGCAATTTCCAGCATCGGTTATAAAACACACGGAGGCCACCGAGGCGGTGGAGCCATCAGTTAGTGCCAGCGAGATTGGGGCAGAGAAATCGCGATGCTC
>CALXWI010000013.1 GCA_944392325.1 uncultured Alphaproteobacteria bacterium
AACCAGACAGATGTATTTGTGCATGCAACGGCTTTTGACCAATCCAAAATCAGGGCTCTTCACCCAGGGCAGATAGTGGGTTTTGATTTGTGCAATGATAGGGGGAAGAGGATGGCGTGTAATGTGGAGATGATAAAAGCCTACTAAAAAAATGCGTATAACGGTCATCTAATACGGAAACTGCGTGTAAAATGTTCGGTTACGTACCTTTTTTGTACGCGCCCTCACATTTTCACTGGTTTCCTATTATATGACTCGTTCTCCGCATTTTTTACAAAAATCCCACTCTGTGGGTTACTAATACAGAAAAAAGTTTTAAGGCTAAGTCATGTACCAGCACGTACACTCCTGTCGCCTTAAAACTTTTTTCTTATTATTAACCGCACATATCGGAATTTTATCGGGCAAAGAAAAAGATTGAACAAGTGTTATGTATTTCACTCGTTCTCCGTATTTTTTACAAAAATCCCTGCGCAGCACGCCTAAATATCAAACTCTTGGATTCAATATTTGAAAGGCTCGTCATTGCGGCGAGCCTTGGGGTTACCATGAATTGAGGACAGTGGAGATACTGAGTCTGCCGATGCTAATAAAAAAGTACTCTTAACCAAAGAGTACTTTTTTATGATAAGGGTTTAATTGTCGCCGATGCGCAGGGCTTCAATAAAGGCGGATTGTGGGACTTCTACCTTGCCAAATTGGCGCATGCGCAATTTACCTTTCTTTTGTTTATCAAGCAATTTGCGTTTGCGGGTGACATCGCCGCCGTAGCATTTGGCGGTTACATCTTTGCGCAGGGCAGAGATGGTTTCTCGCGCGACGACTTTGCCTCCGATGGCTGCTTGAATCGGGATTTTGAACAAGTGTCTGGGTATGAGGTCTTTTAAGCGTTCGCAAATTTGTCGTCCGCGGGATTCCGCCTCGCTGCGGTGGCACAGAAACGCCAGAGCGTCAACAGCTTCTTCATTAATTAAAATTTGGACTTTAACCAGATCAGAGGTCTCATACCCGACAAGCTCATAGTCAAAGCTGGCGTAGCCGCTGGTGATGGATTTGAGCCGGTCATAAAAGTCAAACACAATCTCGTTGAGCGGAATTTTATAGACAACCATGGCTCGGGTACCGGCATAAGTCAGGTCTTCTTGCTCGCCGCGGCGCTCGGTACAGAGTTTGAGCACGCTGCCTAAGTATTCATCCGGAACCAAAATCGTGGCTCTGACCATGGGTTCCTCAATGGAAGAGATTTTGGTGATGTCAGGCATATCAGCCGGATTATGCAAGGTGATGACGCTACCGTCGGTTAAGTGGATTTTGTAAGCAACCGAGGGCGCGGTGGTGATTAGGTCTAAGTCAAACTCGCGGCTCAAACGCTCTTGGATGATTTCCATATGCAGCAAGCCCAAAAAGCCACAACGGAAACCAAGCCCCAAGGCGGCCGAGTTCTCGTTTTGGTAGTCAATACTGGCGTCGTTGAGCTTGAGTTTGGCCAGAGCATCTTTCAAGAGTTCATACTGGCTGCTGTCAACCGGAAACAGAGAGCAGAAAACTACGGGGATGGGGGGCTTGAAACCGGGGAGAGCCTCAGCACAAGGGGCTTTGTTGTCGGTAATGGTGTCGCCGACGCGGCAGTCACCGACGCTTTTGATGCTGGCGGTGATAAAGCCGACTTCCCCCGGGCCTAAGGCCTCAATATCTTGCATTTTGGGAGTGAAAATACCAACTTTATCAACCGTATAAACCGCATTGGTAGACATCATGCGAATTTGGGACTTTTTACGCAAAAAGCCATCTTTGATGCGGACTAAGATGATGACCCCAAGATAGCTGTCATACCAGCTGTCAATAAGTAAAGCTTTGAGAGGGGCTTCAGCCTCGCCTTGAGGGGCGGGAAGTTTGTGGACAATGGCCTCAAGTAATTTATCAACCCCGAAGCCGGTCTTGCCAGAGGTTTCAACTGCGTCAGAGGCGTCTATGCCGATGACGTCTTCTATTTGGCGCTTGACACGCTCAGGGTCGGCGGAGGGGAGGTCAACCTTGTTTAATACGGGTACAATCTCGTGGTCGTTATTAATTGCTAAATAGACGTTGGCTAAGGTTTGTGCCTCAACCCCTTGGGTGGCATCGACTACCAATACAGAGCCTTCACAAGAGGCCAGAGAGCGGGATACCTCATAAGAAAAGTCAACGTGGCCGGGGGTGTCAATCAGGTTGAGCTGGTAAGTTTGCCCGTCTTGAGCTTTATAATTGAGGCGTACGGTTTGGGCTTTGATGGTGATGCCGCGTTCACGCTCAATGTCCATAGAATCGAGGACTTGTTCTTGCATTTCTCGTTGTTCAAGTCCGCCGCAGTATTCAATAATGCGGTCGGCAAGGGTGGATTTGCCGTGGTCAATATGTGCAATAATGGCAAAATTGCGGATTAAGCTTAAGTCGGTTCCCATAGTTTTAATTCTCTGTAAATATCAATCTGTTCTGCCTATAAATAATGTAAATTTTATGATATGGCAATATAAATATGTTGTCGAAGCCGGATTTTTGTGTTATAACTACATAAAAGTGATTAAATCAACGGGAGGAGGAAGCTATGCGTAAGATGGTGGATGTGACTTTCGGATCATCTCGCTATGATGACTTGGTCGAGTTGCGCTATAAAGTCCTGCTGGAACCGTTGGGTTTGAAGTTTTTGGATTCATTCCGCAATAAAGAGGCGTCGTATTTGCACATCGGCTGCATTGAGCAGCTGGATGACAAATTGGTCGGCGGGTTGATTTTGGCGCCGGTGGATAATGATACCATTCGAATGATGCAGGTGGCCGTTGATGACAAATATCAGGGGGAAGGTGTTGGGCGTGAAATGGTAAAATATGCCGAAAAGCGTGCCAAAGAGGCCGGATATTCTCATTTAGTGATGTTTGCAATGTTGTCAGTTATTGGCTTTTATGAAAAACTGGGCTTTAAGCAAGAAGGGGATATTTTTGAAGATAATGGCATTACCTTTGCCAAAATGGTAAAGGAGCTCTAAGCCTTGACGACTGAAAACGCTAAAGCCTTTAAACAAGTAAAAGATTTGATGTTGGCCGGAAACGTGGCGGAAGCTCGTAAGGTGATTTGTGCCGCGGCTAAAATTACGGATGATGAACGACGTGAGGTAGGGGAGGAGAATCTGCCTCATTTTATTTTGCAGAAAACCAAAAATATAAATATTGCCCGTATGCTGCAGGTGGAGCGGGCGTTTAATACCGTGTATAGGGCTTTTTCGGAGCCGGAAAAGGATTTTTTGAAGGAAAAAGCCTGGCGTGAGATGGAGCAGGTTGAGCCCTTGATGTCTAATCCGGAAAAGTTAGAGGTGTATTATTGGAAAGGCAAGTGTGCAGCGGTAATGTTTCCGGATGACCAACAAAAAGCCGTAGATTTGTTTGAGCAGGCGATAGCTTTTAGTCCGTATAATTCTAAGTCGGACTATTTGCGCTATGCCATTAGGGAAGTGTGCTCCGCTAAGGTTGATGCGGAAGAAAAACTCCGCTATACGGAGATGGCTTGCCGCAAAATGCATGGCTCTTTGCAGAACCCCAAATATGATGAATATATCGACGGCTTGAAACGTGTGTGTTATAATCAGGCGCTGAGAAAAGCCAAAAATCAGGAGCTGCATTGGTATGAGCGTGAGGGCGGGTATATGCGTGCCTTGGAGCTGTTGAATGAGGTAAGAATTCCGGCGGCGGAAAAGTATCAACATAGGATTAGGGTGTATGGGGCGTTGTATCAGCTCTATAAAGATAACGGGGAAACGCAAAAGGCCGGACAAATGCACAAAAATCGACAAGCAGCGATTAATGCTGCCGCGCATGAAAAAAAACTGCGTACCGGTGTGAGAATCGATAGTTCAAGCCACAATTATCGTTAAAAAAAGCGAAAAAACGCAATGAGAATAAAGGTGTTTTTTATTGTTGACAAAATAGTGAAAATATGGTAAATAAGGATTGTTTTTACTACGATTATGTTAAACAATTAAAAATAAATTATTATGGCAAACAGTATTTCATTGCCGATTACGGCAAGCTTGCACTACAGTTGCAATATGGCAGCAAAGGCTACATTTGCGTCAACTAGCAGACGTGAGGCTTTTGAAGATAAGGTTGAAAAGTTTTTGAATCCGGAAAATGTTCAGTTCTTTGGGCAGAATAATGGCTTGAAGACTGGAGATTTGTTTCAGTTACAGAAACCTTCAGAATGGAATGTATATGACTATGATGGTCTGTGCAATAACAAACGTGAAGTTATTGATGATTTTATGGTAATTGTCGGTGATGATAGCGGTTGTTACAATTATGTAGCTGCCTATAATGAGTCCAAAAACAGCGGTAGATATCAAAGGTTGGCTAAGCGGGTATTGGCTTCGCAGACTTATGTGGTATACAAATCACGTAAAAGTGGTAAATATAAGCTGAAATGCTTATTGGATAATAATGCGTGGCTGGATGCGAAAAAAGCTTTATTTGCTTTTAAGTTTTTGGCACGAATGTCAAAATTGAAAGTAGATGAAAAGTCTTTGCAGGTGGTGGAATGTATGATCCATTTGCCAAACAAAGCCGTAGAAATCAGAGCGGCTAGGGTTATTAGTGCTACCGATGCAAATGGTGCGGCCAAATGCTTGGTGATGTCGATGAACTCCGGCAAAATGTGGCTGCTTGATGCCGACCAATGCTCAATTAAGGCAGATATTGCAAGTAAAGGCTTAATTATGACCAATTTTGTGGGCCTGAAAAAGACCAGCGACAAAGGAAACTATGTTAGGGTTTCCTAGTGGTTGTAAAAATAAAAAAAAGCGTAACCTCGTTGATGGTTGCGCTTTTTTTTGTGCCGGAATAAAAAAATTTTTGATAATGATGCTTTTTGTTGTTGAAAATTTAACTTTTATTGCTTAAGTTAGTTAACGTATTAATTGTTCAACAATTAAGAAGATAAAAAAACCATATGGAGAAAATAATATGAAAAAGCTTTTAAGTTTGTTCTGCGCACTGGCATTCTTGTCTGGTTGTTCTATGTTTGATTCAAACGGCGGTTTGTTTGGCGGCGCTGAATGCGCTTCTAAAGAAGCTCGTGACTTTATGGCTCACGCTGAAGACAGAGTTTTCTTTGCTTTCGACAGCTCTGCTTTGTCTAACAATGCTGTAGAAGTTTTGCAAACTCAGGTTGAATGGCTGAAAAACAACGAAAACGTTGACGTTATCGTTCAAGGTTACTGCGATGAAAGAGGTACCAGAGAGTACAACTTGGCTTTGGGTGAACGCCGTGCCAATGCTGTAAAACAGTACATGATTTCTCAAGGTATTGCCGCTGACAGAATCTCTACCATTTCTTATGGTAAAGAAAGACCGGCTGTTTTGGGTAACAACGAAGCCGCTTGGGCTCAGAACCGTCGTGCCGTTACCGTTGTTAAGGCTGTTGCCGAATAATCAACGTAACCGATTGGTTTAATAAAAACGCTTGGCGAATCGTCAGGCGTTTTTTTTGATATCTGAAAGATTGTGCTTGTTAATTGGCTTATTTTGGTTTATTTTGCAGATGATTGTAGTTTTTTTAATTGCCTGATGAGGATGAAAATGAAACTTTGGAGTGCTGGGTTGGTGGCGGCCGTTGTGTTGGTCGGCAGTATGGATGTAAAGGCGCAAACTGTGAAGTCTTTGAGCCGTGATGTGGAGGCTTTGCGCGAGGATTTGGAGGTGTTGCAACGGCAGGCTTATCGTCAGCAAAACAGCGGAAATGTCGCTGGCGCGTCGTCAGGTAATGTGCAGCAACGCTTGAGCCAGTTGGAAGAAACCGTGCGCGAGGTATCAGGCAGAATGGACGAGCTGGAGCATAAATTTAAACAGGTCGATGAGCGCTTTAAGCTGCTGAATCAAGATATTGATGTGCGCTTTAAGCTCTTGGAAGGCAAGCCGATTAAAGGTAATGGAATCGGTACCGAATCGAAGGGCAAACGCTATGAGGCTCCAACCGCAAAAAATGCTCCGAAGTCAGTCGTCGGGGAGGCGGTGACAGGTGAAGATTTGGCGCCAATTGAACTCCCCAAAAAGGAAAAAGCTAAAGAAGATAAAAAACGCTCGGCTCAAGAGATTTATCAGTCCGGAATGGATGCTTTTAATGCCAAAAAATATGATGCCGCAGAGCAGGATTTTAATTTGATTTTGAAGGATTATCCTAAAGATAAACTGGCCGGAAATGCGCAATATTGGTTGGGAGAAGTTTATTTCAGCCGTGAGGAGTTTGCTAAAGCGGCGGTGGCTTTCGGTAAAGGATATAAAAACTATAAAGACGGAAACAAAGGTGCTGATAGTATGTATAAGCTCGGGGTGGCTATGCAGAAGTTGGATAAAAAAGCAGAGGCTTGCGCGGCTTATCAGGCATTGCCGTCAGAGTTCCCCAAGGCGGAAAAAGCTTTGCTCGATAAGGCCAAGAAAGCGGCTCAGACTTTGAAGTGTAAATAAATATCAATGCAGCGCTTTTTTGAACAGCATAAGATTGAAGATGAGGTTATTGCAGCGGGTGTGTCCGGTGGGGCAGACTCGCTGGCTTTGGTTTTGCGTCTGAATGATTGGGCCAAGCAAAACGGGCGGCGAATTGTGGCGCTGACCGTGGAGCATGGGTTGCGGAGCGAATCTGCTGCTGAGGCGGAGTATGTGGCTCAGTTGATGGCAGGGCAGGGAATTGAACATCATATTTTGCCATGGGTGGGGCAAAAACCCAAAACCGGAATCGAAGAGGCCGCACGCAAGGCACGTTATGATTTGTTGGCAGAATGGTGCAAAGCTCACAATGTGCGCGTGCTGGCGATGGGGCATCATTTGCGGGATCAGGCGGAGACTTTTTTGTTGCGCTTAATCAGGGGCAGCGGAGTATATGGCTTGAGCGGAATTTTGCCGGTGAGTGAGCGCGGCGGGTTGTTGATTGTACGGCCGCAGCTTGATAAAACCCCAGATGAACTGCGGGGCTATTTGCGGGAGCGCAGAGTGCGCTGGGTGGAAGACCCGTCTAACCAAAATCAGGATTTTTTGCGGGTGAAAATTCGGCGCTTTTTGCCGGAATTGGAGCGCGAATTGGGTTTGACCGAGGGACGTTTGGCGGCAACGGCGGCAGTATTGGCGCAGACCCGCGCTTTTGTGGAAAGTGAAGTGCAAAAAGTAATCAAAAATCAAGTGCGGGTTTGGGAGCAGGCCGGTGTATCTTTTAAGCAGGCTGATTTTGGGCAATGGCCGCAGGAAATCAAGTTTCATATTTTGGCGGAGCTGTTAGCGCAAGTCGGGCAGCGTGATTATATGCCGGAGGCGGCGGAGGTATTGCGTTTGGCAGAGGCAATGGCGAATCCGGATTTTAAGGGGGCAACGCTCGGCGGGTGTGAGGCCTTGGTTTTTCAGCGGCAGATTTGGTTGGTGCCGGAAGCCGAGGAGAGTTCATCTATCTTACGCAAAAAAGACTGGGAGGAGTTTGTGGCTTGTCATCCACAATATGCTAAAATCCCACTACCATACAAGCTACGCCGCAAGCTGGTACAGCGGGCGCAAGCTGGGGCAGCTTGACCCCATCGGTTAGCGGTTTCTGGTGCGGTGTCCAACAAGTCGCGACCACGATGCTCGTGGAGCCATCAGTCACCGGTAGCTTGCTCTGAGTTTAAATTAGTCGCGATGCTTAGATGGTGCTTGTGGGTGGTATGATATCTATTTATATGGTTTATGGTTCAGCCATTAAAAAAATCATCAACTGTCATGTTCGGGCTTGACCCGGACATCCAAGTATATAAAACATCTATTTTAAACTTGGATTACCGAAACAAGCCCGAGGATGACAGTGCCCGTGGAGGGATAAAAAACTAGAAAGCGAGGACTGGGCGAACGGAGTAGTTGCCTCGGCCGAGGTAGACCTTATCGCTGTTGATCATATTGAACAAACCTCCTTTACTGGCGTAGAAATCCCACGCGTTGAGATCGGAGTACTCTGACGATGACAAAACGTATTCCCAATCATAAGAGGTACCAAATCCTATTTTCTTACCTCTGGCAGTGGTAATACTAGCATTTATTTTGGTAAAATTTGTCTGATTGTTGATATTGTTAAGTAATCCATAAGACGGTAGACACCATGATTTACCAGATGGAGTACCGCTTGGTTTATAATTGTTTGCTGCATTAGCAGCCGCAAAGCGGCTGCCCAAAGCAACCAACTTTTGGGTATTGGTGCAGCTAGCACTGGCTGCTTGATCTGTAATGCCTGTTGAATAAGGCGAACCAGTATCCCACGCAATACCAGTCTGTATCGGATTAACCGTCATAATCCAGCCACCACCGGAAGAGCCATTAGAGTAGATGACAACCCCCAGCAGGGTTTTGCCGCTTTCCAAGCTGGTTGAGCAGGTGTTGTCACTATAATAGAGAGAACCAATTTCGCATACTGGTCGGGAAGGAACACAAGCTCCATCTTTCCACTCATAGCCGCTGGTGCAGGTGCAGGAGATATACTTTCCGCCGCAAGCCGTACCAGAACCACCGGAGTAGCCGGTGCCGGAGCAGGTGTATTGGTAGCTAGAATCGCAAGAACATTGTTTATATAGTCCGTTGCAAGAATCGCCGCCACCGGTTTGTCCGGTTTCATTGCAAGCCAGAGTAAAACCTTCTTCCTTACAAATAGATTCTTTAGTGGGTAAGCAAGCCCATTTGTTGCCAAAGGGGCATTTGACACCTTTGCCACCGTTGCAAGAGGTTTCAGTATAACCCAAAGCTTCACAATCTTGCGTGGCGACGCATTGGGCAAAAGTTAAAGTTGGAATTAAGGACAGAGAAGTCCCTAGCAATAAAAATTTGATTTTCATAACCAAAGCTCCATTGTTTTTATAGTTAAACAAACTCGCCAGAGTTATGAAAAACTAAGGCGAGCGGAGCTGAAAAACTGTAATCGTAACAGTCGCTGTTATTCAATATATTACCAGCACTCCGCCCATAGGCGGATATTTCACGATTAGGTGTTTTTCAGACACCGCGGTCGGGTCATCCGACTGCATATTCAGGATACCACTTGAGGCGTAAAGTTGCAAGTCGTTTTTGATGTAATCATCAACTTGAGGTTTGAGAAGAGAGGTAGTAAATTAATCTAATGGACAATTTTGTCTAGTCAGTTTTTGGGAAGGCAAGTTTTAGAAAAAGAAGGGGGATGAGGGGTAAGGAGTGAAAGGGTAGCGGACAAATGGATAAAAATTGGGCAATAGCACCATCTTGTCCACCAGAGAAGTTGCGGTGCTTGGATGGGGGGAGAGGAGACTTGTTGGGGGGAAGTCATAATCCCTCTTGAGTTTTGGCAAAGTTCAAACTATATATTATAAGGTTATGAATTTATTTGCTTGAGGAATCGGAATGAAACAATCTAAAAGTATGCTGATTTGGTTGGCGGCCTTGCTCATCTTGTCGATGTTGATGGGCGGTATGAATGGTGTTAATCAGCGAGCCGGAAGTGAAAAATTGGCTTTTTCGGATTTTATGAATTTGGCTGAATCTAAAAAAGTCTCCGAGGTGTTAATCGAAGGTCCGGATATCTCAGGTACATTATCCGACGGGAAAAAGTTTTATTCTTATTCGCCATACGACCCGACAATGGTTGAAACTCTGCGCCAAAACGGGGTCAGGGTCGAGGCCAGACCGCAAGATACATCGTCTTCAACTTTTTGGAGTGTGTTTGTTTCGTGGTTCCCGATGATTCTGCTGGTCGGCGTGTGGATTTACTTTATGCGGCAGGCAAACTCCGGCAACAATAAAGCCATGAGTTTCGGAAAGTCGCGCGCAAGGCTGATTGAAAACACCAAAAAGGTGACCTTCGCCGATGTTGCCGGTTGTGACGAATCTAAACAAGAGCTGGAAGAGATTATTGACTTTTTGAAAGATCCGGAAAAATTCCAGCGCTTGGGCGGCAAAATCCCGAAAGGTGTGTTGCTCGTCGGCCCTCCGGGTACCGGTAAAACCTTGTTGGCTAAGGCTGTGGCCGGTGAGGCTAATGTGCCGTTCTTCTCAATTTCAGGTTCAGACTTTGTGGAGATGTTTGTGGGCGTGGGTGCGTCACGCGTAAGAGATATGTTTGCTCAGGCCAAAAAGAATGCTCCGTGTCTGTTGTTTATTGATGAAATTGATGCCGTGGGGCGCCATCGTGGAGCCGGTTTGGGCGGCGGTAATGATGAACGCGAGCAGACCCTAAACCAGTTGTTGGTTGAGATGGATGGTTTTGATGCTAATGAAAACGTGATTTTGATTGCGGCAACCAACCGTCCGGATGTGCTGGATCCGGCTTTGCTACGTCCGGGGAGATTTGACCGTCAGGTGGCGGTGGTTAACCCTGATATTAAAGGTCGTGAGGAAATCCTCAAAGTCCATGTGAAGAATGTGCCTTTGGCCAAAGATGTTAACCTTTCGGTTATTGCTCGCGGGACTCCGGGGTTCTCCGGTGCGGATTTGGCTAACCTGGTGAACGAGGCTGCCCTCTTGGCGGCTCGCAAAAACAAGCGCAAAGTTACGTCCAAAGATTTTGATGATGCTAAAGATAAAGTGCTGATGGGTAATGAGCGCAAGTCTATGGCTATGGATGAAAAAGAAAAACAGCTGACCGCTTATCATGAGGCGGGCCATGCAATCTGCGGGTTGTTTGTGGAAGGGGCAGACCCCATTCATAAAGCGACGATTATTCCGCGTGGGCGAGCTTTGGGTATGGTGCAGTATTTGCCGGAAAAAGACCGCTACTCGTTTACTCGTCAGCAGATGTTGGCGCGTTTGGTATCAGCCTTGGGCGGACGTGCGGCGGAAGAGCTGAAGTTTGGCCATATGGAGGTTACCTCTGGTGCGTCTTCAGATATTTCAGCGGCGACTAATTTGGCTCGCTCAATGGTGACCGAATGGGGTATGAGCGACAAGCTGGGCCCCGTGCTTTATGCGGAAAATTCCGGTGAGGTATTCTTGGGCAAGTCCGTAACTCAAAACAAAAATATGAGTGAGGAAACCGCGCGGCTGGTTGATGCTGAAATCAAGTCTTTGGTGCTTGATGCTTATGATAAGGCGCTCAACTTGTTGAAGGAGAAAAACACCGAGTGGGAGCGTTTGGCTCAGGCCTTGATTGAATATGAAACCTTAACCGGTGAGGATATTCAAGCCGTGATTAAAGGTGAGCCGATTTCTATTGCCAAAGATGCTCCGGTGCCGGAAGACAAGAGGACGCAGGCGTCTGTTCCGGAGTTATAATCCAAGCTGGGGCTGGGCGTATGGAGTTTGCAAACCCCTTATCATACTGGCAGATTTGCTCCTTATGTACTGTTTGGTGTACACGGCGTCGCAAATCTGCGGCGTAGCATAAGGGTTTATCAAACTCTTAGAATCCATAGTTAAAAGGCTCGTCGCAGTGACGAGCCTTTCTTGCAAACGGGCGCCGCAAGCTGGGGCAGCTTGACCCCATCGGTCACCGGTAGCAATATTGGGGCAAACGGGCGCCGTTTGATCCGCTCGGTTTGCGGTAGCGAGATTGGGGCAGAGAAAGCGCGATGCTTCGCCTCTGCCCGCTGAGAGTTACCACGAAGTGAGAATCGGACGGACGTAGTAGCTGCCATTTTTACCGCTGTCGCCGTATTGATGCACTTTACCATTAGACATATCTACGACATAATTACTGTCGCCGTAGGAGTTGTTTGTAGATGACCAATACTCGTCATTTTTTAAATTGGTGCCGCCATTCATTGAGAACAAAGTGGTTACGCGTGATTTATTGTTATATATGGTTAATAATTGATCTTTAGTAGGCAAAGTTCCTTTAAGACTGCCGCAAAAAACATAGTTTTCACATCGGCTAGAGGCATAACCTCGAGTTAATTGTCCTAAATCTTTCATTGCAACATAGAAGTCCATACCAGTAGCACGGACACCGACCACCGTACCATTGCAATAATACAACTCGCCTTGGACACCGTTGAGAACTTGTTTCTGGCAGCTTCCATCTTTCCACTCATAGCCGCTGGTGCAGGTGCAGGCGGTATATTTTCCACCGCAGGCAGAGCCGGAGCCGCCGGAGTAGCCGGTGCCGGAGCAAGTGTATTGATAAGTGCTTGGACAGGTGCAGGCGCTGCCACTCCAAGTATAAGGAGAATCGCAGGAGCAACCTTGATATTTACCATTGCAAGCATTACCGACTCCTTTTTCACCGGTGCCGGTGCAGGTATAAGTAAAGCCTAATTTATCGCAAGCAAGGTTAAGACATTCTTCTTCAGAAGTTAGACAAGCCCATTTGTTACCAAAGGGGCATTTGACGCCCTTGCCGCCGTTACAAGAGGTTTCAGTATAGCCCAAAGTTTCGCAATCTTGGGTGGCGACGCATTGGGCAAAAGTTAAAGTTGGAATTAAGGACAGAGAAGTCCCTAGCAATAAAAATTTGATTTTCATAACCAAAGCTCCATTGTTTTTATAGTTAAACAAACTCGCCAGAGTTATGAAAAACTAAGGCGAGCGGAGCTGAAAACTGTAGATTCAACAGTCGCTGTTATTCAATATATTACCAGCACTCCGCCCAACGGCGGATATTTCGAATCTAGGTGTTTTCAGACACCGCGGTCGGGTCATCCGACTGCAAATTCAGGATACCACGTGAGGCGTAAAGTTGCAAGTCGTTTTTGATGTAATCATTAAGAGGAAAATAAAATAGATGGAGCATAACTTTCTTTATTACTAGACAATTTTGTCTAGCGACTTTAGAGGAGTAAGGGAGGAGTGGTTGAGAAGAGGGCGGAGTGAAAGGGGCGAAGGAGAGGGGAGGCTATGGCGATTGACAAGGGGAAAGGGGCGATGAGGGGGAGTTGAGTTAGGTGGCGGAAGATGAGGGATGGCGGGTGGTGTGTGCGGGTGATGAGTGAAGGTGATGGGGGAGGAGTGAAAGCGGTGAGTGATGAGAGGTGAGTTTGTTGGTTGGGATGAGTGTGATAGAGATGAGTTCTAAATAGTGTGGAAGTGGAGAGGCTAAAATAAGTACTTAAAAATGTTGACAAAAATGTTTTGTAAAGTATAGTGTGTAGTGTAAAATTTATTATTAATTTAATTTTTTTAGTATGGAAAATTATTATTTTGTTATTGGTAAAAAAAATTTGATGGTGGTGGAAGCCGTAAAGCTTTTGATTGAGCATAAGTTGCCGTTCAAGTGTTTGGAGGCTCCGTATATTTTCACCAAAGATGAAGAAGATGAGCTTATCGCTCAAGGGTTTGTGCCTTATTATGTGGGGGTGGCTTATCGTGATGACAGCAGTTATAATACTATAACCGATGCTTTTTTGTATAAGCTGTTGACTATGCTGCATAAGGGCATGAATGATTGGCTGTGGGCCGTGTTGGAGTATTGTTGCGATAATTCTCGTTTGGGGCGAAATTGCGGAAATATACAAGACCTGATTATGGGCGGAGGTAAACGCCATGAAATTGAGCGCTTGCAGAGCGAAAATCGCAAAGCTTTAGGTTTTGATGAACAAGCTGAATTGTCTGCTAAGCAAGCCATTGGAAAGGCAATGGACAATTCTCCAAAGCATCCGGAATACTTGGTTGTTGATTGGGACTTTAAGGCGGGAGATGTAAGCTTTGAAGGATTTTTGCCAATTTTGGATAGGGTGTTTTGGCTGCAGCGCTTTATGAATGTGGTGATTTTTGCTAAAGATTGTGCCTTTTATTTTGGGTATCAGGTTATTGCTTTTAAGCTGATGCCGATATGGTCAGGCTCTAGCTTTTGCTTTGGGCAATGCGGCGGGGCTCTGTATGCGCAAGGTGAATCGCATAAAGCTTTGGTGGCTGAGGTCTTGGCCGCAGAAACAGCTAAGCTCAAAGCCGAAGGGTTGTTGTGGTAAGTTAATAACCGAGGAGGAGAAAAGGGGGAATAACCTTTTCTCCTTTTTTTGTTATAATTGATAATATCTTGTTATGCTTAAAACTGATTAAAAGGCTTGCTTGAATGGTGTTTTGGGCTTATGATGTTGGGCATACGTAAGTCAGATTTGATAACAGGAGTGAAAAATGAGCGATAAATTGTTCGGAACCGATGGTGTTCGCGGGGTGGCTAACCAATACCCGATGACGGCAGAGTTTGCTTTGAAATTGGCAATGGCAGCCGGAGAAAAAGTTTGCACTAACAAGAAAAAAGTGGCAATTGCCAGAGATACGCGAATCTCGGGTGAAATGCTTGAAACCGCGATGGCGTCAGGGTTTATGGCCGCCGGGGTAGATGTGCTGCTGCTCGGGGTGATGCCGACACCGGTGCTGACGGCCATAACATCAGCCTTGGAAGTAGATATGGCGGTGATGATTACGGCTTCTCATAACCCTTATCATGATAACGGGATTAAGTTGATTGATGCAGAAGGCAACAAGTTTTCGGATAAAGCGACAGCAGAGATTGAGCAGTTGATTGCCAAAGGTGAGTTTAGCCTTAATCCGGACAAAATAGGGACATCATCTTCAATGCCGGATGCGGTAATGCTGTATGTGGAAAAATTGTATGAGTTGGTCGGGGACAAGGAAAAACCTTTGGCCGGGTTGCGCGTGGTGCTGGACTGTGCCAACGGGGCTTTTTATAAGCTTATGCCGGAGATGTTTAAGCAGTTGGGTGCCGGCGTGATTGTTATCGGCAATGAGCCAAACGGGCTGAATATCAATAAAGACTGCGGGTCGCAGCATATTGAACAGATGCAGAAGGTGGTTAAAGAGGCGCATGCTCAGTTGGGTGTGGCTTGTGACGGCGATGGCGACAGGATTATTGTTTGCAATGAAAAAGGCGAGAAAGTATCAAGCGAGCAGGTGATTGCCTTTATTGCGCAATATATGGCGGAAAACGGAACTTTGCAGGGACGTCCGGTAGTGTCGACCATTTTATCAAATACGGGGTTGGATAGTTTTATTGCGTCTTTGGGAGTGGAGTATTTTGCGACCAAAGTCGGCGAGCGCTATGTGATTGAAAAAATGCAAGAGGTTAACGGTGCTTTGGGCGGTGAGGAATCCGGACATGTGGTGCTGGGCGATTATTCTAAAACCGGTGATGCGCTGGTGGTTAGCTTGGTGTTGAGTCTGGGGTTGCTGCAAAGCGGTAAAAAGATGAGTGAGGTTTTCCCCGTATTTAAGGAAGATGCCTGTGCCTTTAAAAATCTGCGCTTTGCATCTAATGAGCAGGTCAAGAAGATTATGGCTGATGATAAGGTTTTGGCTGAGGCAGAGGCGGCAAAATCAGCTATTGCAGGCCAAGGCAGAGTGGTGTTCAGAGCATCAGGCACGGAGCCGGTAGTCAGAATTTGGGTCGGCGGAAAAGATAAAGCTCTGGTTGAAGCTTTGGCAGAAAAAATGGTGGCGGCGGTTAATTTGAGCGCGGCGGCCTAACCAAGCTAGAATGAAGGTATTAAAAAAACTTCCTCTCCATTCAGGAGAGGAAGTTTTGGTTAAGAGCCTTAGAGTTTGTCAGCAAGGCGCTGCGCAATGTCAAGACGGTAGAAGTCGGCTATTTGCGGAGTGCGAGGATAGTGCTTTTGCGCCTCTACGGCAAAGATGTTGGCCTGTTGGTTCAAAAAGTCGCGACCGAGGGAGATGTGCTCGGCATTGTGGCGCAGGTAGTCATAATATTCAGCGGCGTCTTTAATGTTGTTTTTGAGCAAGCCGTTGCGGCGGGCAAAGATTTTGCTGTAAGCAAAAATGCTGTAAATCATGGCGAAGATAAATACCGCGGCGATGAGCTTGATGTATAAGTTAAGGACCATAATGCCAAACAAGATGATGATGCCGCAAAGCCCATGCAGAACCCAGCGCAAATAACGATTATGGATGGGGTGGTGCATTACTCCGAGGCAGCAGGCAAAGCAGGCGCTGATACCAAACATAAAGCTCAGGTCATGGCTGAAGTTGTAGCCCAAAAGGGCGATAAACACCTCAGATAATATGACCATGCCGCTGCTGAATAAAATGTAACCCAGATTGGCTTTGATGGTAAACATCCGAAACTGGTGCAGGGTGGCTTGTTTGAGCTTGAGGTAAGCGCGTTCAATGCGCAGGCCGGAGGAGTTATCAACGGGAATTTGGCTGTCTTTGCCAAAGAGGGCTTGGCAGACATTTTTTTCAACCTTGGTCAGAGAGGAGGTGTTGTCGGTTTTTTTGATGATGCTGATTTGCTCGCCTTGCTCTGAGAAGTCTATAATTTGCTTTTTGAACAGCTCAAGCAAAAATGATACAAACGATATTTTATCAAAAACATTAAAAGCCAGATAACGCAGCATCGGAGCATTGCGCTTGAGGCTTTGGCGCTGGCGGTTTTGGTCTTGTTGGAGCTGGCGCCAGGAGATATAATAGCCGCCCAAAATGGCTAATAATCCAATGAGGCTGATGATGATATCGCCGTAGTCGTCCAAAAACCAAGAGAATTGTTGCGAAGAGTCAACCGGAATGAAATCAGCTTTGGGCATTGATATTAATAAATGCAAGCCTTCGCCGATAAACAACGGAGTTTTGCTGATGAAACCTAAGGCATTGTTGTCGGCGGTAATTATGGCGGCCTCGTTCTTGAGGCTGCCGCGGCGGCCGGTAAAGGCTACTTGCCCCAGAGGCTTGCTTTGGCCGGGGAGGGTGACCATGGCACCGCTGCGAGCGACGACCAAGTTCCAGTTGCTGCCGGTAACATCCCAATAAAACTCGTTGAAGTCATCGTATTCCCAGATATGGCGGTTGACAACGTATTTGAACTTGTAAGTATAAACTCCGGGGGCTAACTGATAAGTGGCTGCCGGAATAATAAAGGTGCGGTCACCTTGAGTCTTGAGCCGGTAGGGGATTTCTTGGTCATTGATGGTGACTGAGTTTAAGTTGATGCTCAAGGGGTGGCGTTTGCCATCGCGGGAGATGGTGTATTGCGGCAGAGAACGGGTGAGGCCGTATTTGAGCCGCTTGCCGTTGGCTAAAACGACGATGGTTTCTTCAATGCTGATTTGGCCGGTAGATAAAATCTCGATATCGGAGAACATAAACGGAATATGCTCTTGAGCCGGAGCCAAAATCTTGGTGCCCTTGGGCGGCAAAAATACATTTACAACCGGAAAGTTAGGCAGGGGTTGCTGCCATTCTTGCTTTTGGCGGAGGTTTTCGGCAGCGAGCTGTTTGCGGTCTTGAATAACATCAGAGTTGGCGGCTTGCTCTTGGGCGGAGATGCGGGCCAGAGCTTGGTCGTAGATTTGCTCAAAGGTGGAGCGGTTGTCTTGCTCCATACTGTTGATGTAATCGGCACTGTGTTGGACATTCATCGAGCTTAGGTGGTTGGGGTCATTTTCATCAAAAGAATCGATGATGACTTTTTTGCTTTGCAGGCGCTCTTTGATGAAGGCGGCAACCGCGTTTTGGTCGGAGCCGTCGGGAATCCTGTCATCGGTTAGGGCTATGGGCGGGGTGTCTTGGCGGCGCTGTTGGAGCTCGGCGGCGTTGTTGACCTCTATAACATCAGCTCGGGCGTTGAACGCAGCGGCTATGAAACATATTGTAAGAAAAAGTTTTTTCATAAAAAACACCCTTTGTTAACAAATAAAATATATTTGCTATGCTAGCTTATATTTATTAAAAGATGTTAAAGGAGAAAATTATGAGCTCTAAAAAATTTGCCGCCGTGGTCTTGGCGGCCGGAAAAGGTACCAGAATGAAGTCAAACCTGCCTAAGGCAATGATGCCTGTTTGCGGCAAGCCGATGATAAGGCATATTTTGACCACACTCGATGGAATGAATGCGGATAGAATCGTGGTAGTAACCGCGCCTGACGGACAGATGGTGCGTGATGAGGTGGCTCCTCATAAAACTTGTATTCAAGACAAGCAGCTGGGTACCGGACACGCCGTCAACTGTGCCAAAGAGGCTTTGCAAGGTTTTGATGGCAAAGTGTTGGTGGTTTATTGTGACCATCCGATTATTACGGCTAAGACTTTTGAAAAGGCACTGAACAAGCTTGATGAAGGTTATGCGGTGGTGGTGCTGGGCTTTACTCCTGAAGATGCGGCTCGTTACGGACGTCTCAAGATGAAAGGCGATGAGCTGGAAAAAATCGTGGAATATAAGGACGCTACCGAAGAAGAACGCGCCATTAAGCTGTGCAACTCAGGCGTGATGGCTTTTGACGGCAAAGTGTTGTTTGAGCTGTTATCAAAAATCAAAAACCAAAATGCTTCAGGTGAGTTTTATTTGACCGATGCAATTGAGATTGCCCGTCAGGAAGGCTTGAAGTGCAGCGTGGTTGAAACCTCTGCCGAAGAAGTGGCCGGTGCCAATACGCAAGAAGAATTGGCTAAGCTTGAAGAATATCTAAAAAAACGGCAGGCAGCGTAGATGAATTTTTGGCGTAATCATTGGTTCGGTTTGCTGGTTTCGGTGTTTATGGGGGGGTATATTATCGTCTTTTTGTTGGTATTGTTTGCCCCCAAGCAAGATGCCGAGCAGCGCGGATTTGTGAAATGTTCGGCCGCGATGTATGAGAATTTGCAGCAATGCTCATCATCCAAGGCGTGTATGCTCAAAGAAGTGTTGCGCAACAGCTGGTGTGATGTTAAAGTAGTGGCCGAAGGGCTTAAACTATGGGCGCAAGGAGAGCAGCCGACCCCGTGGGCGAATTATTTTTTCCAGCCGTTGAGTACCGAACCCCAGATGACGCCGGAAGCCCTTGAGTATTATAAACAAAATCAGGCTGAGTTTGCGGCCTCAATGGCAAAGCTGAAAAAACTTAATGCAGAACTTGAAGATAAGGTGGCAAAACATGACGAAAAGTAATCTTCCCGCTTGGGATTTGACGGATTTATACAGCGGTATTGATGACCCGCAAGTGGCAAAAGATTTGGAGCAGTATAACAAGCTTAATCAAAAATTGGCTGATGGTTATAAAGGCAAAATTGCCAAGCTGGAGCCTAAAAACTTTTTGGCTGCGGTAAAGTTATATGAGCAGGCGGGAATCGTCGCTTCTAAGCTTGGGATTTTTGCCTATTTGAATATGGTTACGCAGATGAATAACCAAAAGGCGGTGGCTTTTTACCAGAATATTAATGAAAAAATGACCGAGTATGGTAAAAATGCAATCTTTTTTACGCTGGAGATTAATGCTTTGCCGGAGGCCAAATTTAAGGCTCTGCTCAAGGACAAAGACGTGGCTTTCTACAAGCCGTGGCTGAGCAAGGTGCGCTTGTTTAAGCCTTATGAGCTGGCGGAAGATATGGAAGCCCTGTTGGCGGATAAAGCTTTGACATCATCAGCGGCTTGGGTGCGCTTGTATGATGAAACCTCGGCTAAGCTTAAGTATGTGGTTGACGGCAAAGAATATAATGATGCCGAAATCGGTAAGCTGATGCAAGACAAAGACCCTGTATTGCGCGAAAAAGCCGGCAAAGAACTGAACCGCGTGCAGAAAGAAAACGGCGAGCTCTTTACCTTTATTTATAATATGATTGTGAAAGATAAAGCCATTAGTGATGAAAAACGCGGCTTTAAGTCGCCGATTGCGTCACGCAATTTGGATAATATGGTTGAAGACGAGGTGGTCGAGGCTTTGGCTAAAGCCGTGCAGGCTAAATATAAGTCGATTGCCGGCCGTTTCTATAAGCTCAAGGCTAAGTGGTTGGGCAAAGACAAAATCCAATACTGGGACAGAAATGCTCCACTGCCTTTTGCTGATGATAAAGCTTATGGCTGGAAAGAAAGTGTCGATTTGGTGCTGAATGCTTATAACGAGTTTTCGCCCAAGCTGCGTCAGGTGGCAGAGAACTTCTTTAGCCATAATTGGATTGATGTGCCGCCCCGTAAGGGAAAACGCAGCGGTGCTTTTGCAATGCCGATGCCATCGCCGTATCATCCGTATTTGATGCTGAATTTTGTCGGCAAGCAGAATGATGTTTTGACCTTGGCGCACGAGTTGGGGCATGGCTGCCATATGTGTTTGAGCATTAAGCAAGGGGATTTGAATGATGATACTCCGTTGACTTTGGCTGAGGTGGCCTCCGTCTTTGGGGAGATGCTGACCTTTCAATCCTTGCTCAGAAACTTGGATGATGACAAAGCCAAGTTATGTTTGATTGCGTCTAAGGTGAATGATATGATTAATACCTCGCTCAGGCAGATTGCTTTTCATATCTTTGAGACCAAAGTGCATGCCGAGCGCAAAAAAGGCGAGTTGTCGCAAGAGCGGATTTGTGAGATTTGGCTCGAGGTTATGCGAGAAAGCTTGGGTGATGAGGTGATTGTGGATGATGACAGCAAGTATATTTGGTCGATAGTCAGCCACTTTTATCATTCGCCGTTTTATGTATATGCTTATTCTTTTGCCGATTGTTTGGTTAATTCTTTGTACCAAGTATATCGGGAGAACTCAGTCCCCGATTTTGCCAACAAGTATTTGACAATGTTATCCGAAACCGGTGTTAAGCGTTATGATGAGTTATTAAAGCCGTTTGGGCTTGATGCGCATGATGCCTCTTTTTGGGACAAGGGATTGGGACTGATTGAAGAATATATTGATCAGTTGGAAGTGCTGGACAAAAAACTTGGGTGAAGAATCTGCGTGAGTTAACTAAGGCTCTCGATTGAGAGCCTTGGTGCGGGTTATCTTTTATAATAACAATCGTATTTATCTGAATTGTCGGCATCTGGGTTAGGATGGCTAATTCTGCATTCGTAAGTTTGTACGAAATATCCTTTATCATAATAAGTTTTACAGAAATTTTCTTCATATGCGCAGCTATATCTAATAATCTCCATACAACGATCATAGTTATCGCAATTAGGGTTGCAACATCTTCCTGATCCGTGACCGGTGAGACAAGTTCCGTCGATGCATTTGCCAGAACATGTTGAGCCTCCGCAGCCAGGATAATAGGCTACGTTTCCTTTGTAGCAGGGAGAGCCGCTTGTGTTTTTGCAGCTTTGGGCACAGTATTCGGCAGTAACGGTGTAGTTGCATGCAATAACACAGGCAGAGCCATTCCATTCATAACCAGAAGCACATCCACAGCTACTACCATTCCATGTATATCCTGTGGTACAGGTGCACGTTTTATATTTCCCGCCGCAACTCTCCCCACTGCCACCGGAATATCCTGTTCCTGTACAAGTGTATTTAAAACCGTTCTTGTCACAAATTGAGGCTTCATCTCCGGCACAAAACCATCCCGACCCAAACGGGCATTTGACGCCTTTACCGCCGTTGCAGGAGGTTTCGGTATAACCCAAAGTCGCACAATCCTGTGTGGCTACACACTGGGCATTTATGGTTAAAGGAATAAAGGACAAACCTGTCCCCAAGAGTAAAAATTTAAGATTTTTCATCACACACACATCCTTCTTTTGATATTAAAAGAATGCCCGCACCGTTGAAGCGAGGTGCGAGCAGGATGTTCGAAAGCTGAATTAGTGTAAACAGCTCCGATTTATTCATTCCATAACCGAAGCTACAAAACTTATTAGACCGGCATCCTGCCCACATAAGACAGAAGGCCAGCATATTGTTTTTAAGTCGTTATGCTTAAACGACTACACTAATAAAGGGTTTCGACACCCTGGTTGGCCTATATCAACCAACTGAGAATATTTTATCATAATAAATCTTAAAAATCAATAGACAATCCGGTGAAAGATATGAGATAAGAAATTTCAAGAGGGAAAGCGGATAAAAAAAATCCTCAGTTTAAGCTGAGGATTTTTTGTTGCGGTTTTAGGCGATGACTTCAGGTTTAGCGCGTTTACGCTGGATGGGGTCCAAAATGCGTTTTCTTAAACGTAGGCTCTTGGGGGTAACCTCCAGCAATTCGTCTTCCTGAATATAAGCCAAGCCTTGTTCAAGGGTCAGTTTGCGCGGCGGAATCAGGTCAATCGCTTCATCTTTGCCGGCGGCACGAATGTTGGTGAGCTGTTTTGATTTGGTCGGGTTGACTTCCAAGTCATTGGGCTTGGTATGCTCGCCGATTATCATGCCGACATAGACCGGAACATTGGGGTCGATAAACATCGGGCCGCGGTCTTGGAGTTTCCATAATGAATAAGCAATGGCAGTACCTGCTTCTGATGATATCAAAACTCCGTTGCGGCGGCCTTCAATCTCTCCTTTATAAGGTTCGTAGCATTTGAACAGGCGGTTCATAACGCCGGTGCCGCGGGTGTCTGTCAAAAACTCGGAGTGATAACCAATCAAACCACGGGATGGAGCATTGAATATTAAGCGGACTTTGTTGCCGAGTTGGGACGGTATCATCTCTACCAGTTCAGCTTTGCGGCGGCCGAGCTTTTCAACTACGGCACCTGAGAACTCCTCATCAACATCAACTACAACCTCTTCAACAGGCTCTAAAAGTTGACCGTTTTCATCACGTTTCATCAATACACGCGGGCGAGAAATGGAAAGCTCAAAGCCTTCACGGCGCATGGTTTCAATCAAGACACCAAGTTGGAGCTCGCCACGGCCGGCAACCTCAAAAGAATCGCTGGTATCGGTACGTGATATTTTGAGCGCAATGTTGCCCTCTGCCTCTTTTTCCAGTCTGTCCCAAATTACGCGGGAGGTGACTTTATCACCTTCACGGCCGGCTAATGGAGAATCGTTGACCGAGAAAGTCATCGCCAAAGTCGGAGGGTCAATCGGCTGAGCGTGGATACCTTCAGTTACATCAAGTGCGCAGATGGTATCTGCCACAGTGCCTTTAACAATGCCGGAAACGGCAACAATGTCACCGGCGTAGGCTTCATCAAGAGCAACACGGTTCAAGCCGCGGTAAGCTAAAATTTTGGCAATGCGGGTGCGTTCAATTTCTTCACCTTTGCTATTGAGTACTTTTACCGTATCATTGACTTTGATTTTGCCAGAGTGAATTTTGCCGGTTAAAATGCGGCCGATGAATTTATCTGACTCAAGGGTAGTAGCTAACATTGAGAAAGGTTTGTCAGGCTCGCAAGCTGGCTCAGGTACATAAGAGCAAATAAGTTCAAACAGCGGGGTGAGATCTTTCTTTTCATCAGTGAGTTCTTTAACCGCCCAGCCGTTGCGCCCTGAGGCATACAAAACCGGAAAGTCAAGTTGTTTGTCATTGGCATTGAGGCTTACAAACAGGTCAAAAATCTCGTCTAAAACTTCATCAGCGCGGGCATCGGGCTTGTCTGCCTTATTAATAACAACAATCGGGCAAAGACCGATTTTTAAGGCTTTGCCAAGCACAAACTTGGTTTGCGGCATGGGGCCTTCTGAAGAGTCAACCAGCAAAACAACACCGTCAACCATTGATAAAATACGCTCAACTTCACCGCCGAAATCAGCGTGGCCCGGAGTGTCTACAATGTTGATACGGGTGTCTTTCCACACGATTGAGGTGCATTTGGAAAGAATGGTAATTCCTCTTTCACGTTCAAGCTCGTTACTGTCCATAACGCAGGTTTCAACTTTTTGATTGTCACGGAAAGTACCGCTCTGTCTTAACAAGCCGTCGACCATTGTGGTTTTGCCGTGGTCAACGTGGGCTATGATAGCGATGTTTCTCATCTTCATGGTTTGTAATCTTCCTTGTATTAGGAGCGCGGATATTTTATGGGGCTCCGAATTATTGTATTTTGCCATAACCAAAGGGTCTCAGAATGCGGTATGGCAGCTAAGTTGTCCTTACAATAGCAAGTTTAATTTATTTTTCAAGAAAATTCATAAAAAAATTGCTCAATTGGCATAGAGGGACGATTTCAGGACATTAATTTTTTGTTTACTTTATTTTTGTATGCTGTATGGTATTGAGGATTTGTTTTAACCGATAGGAGGCAAAGATGAACAGCCAAATAGCTCAGAACCTTGATTGGTCTCGCCAAAGAGCCAATACGGTGCGACGCGGAAATATGGCAATGATTGCAGCTACCGTGATTAAAGGCGGCGAGATGGTTGTGAATCCTAACCGCCAGCGCTTTATTTGGCCTAAAGGCTTGGAAGAAAGCGGATCTAAGGTCTTGACCCGCAGAGTGTGGGGGCAGTATAAATAAATGTTTGCCAATTTGATGGCGCTGCTCTCAAGTGGAGTGCTGTTTAACCCTGCGGTGTTGTGCGGGGCTATTCTCGGAATTATATTTGAAATCAAGTTGGATTATGTGCAGATCGTGGCAATGTACCAAAATTGGCATTTCTATGCCTTGGGAGCATTGGTTGCGCTACTCCATAATTTTACGCTGGCCAAAGTTTATCAAGATGACGGGCTGACCCCAGATTATAAAATCATGTTAGTAAACAGTCTGAAATCATTATTCGGATTTGTGTTTGCCAGCTTGTTGGCGATGGCTTTGGTTTGGTTTGTTTGGATTTAACCACCACCGAGGCGGTGGGGCAAACGGTTTCCGGTAGCTTGCGCGGGTGCCAAATAAGTCGCGTTGCTCGGACTGTGCCGGCGGCCGGTTGCAATGGGGCATCGGTTAGTTGAGGTGGTAAATCTATATAATAAAAAAAGGCGGTTTCCCCGCCTTTTTTATAAAGAGATATCAAGATTTTGACCGAGCGAGCTTGATACCGGAACACTGCGCTCAGGGTCCAGAAGAATTTCAATGGCCTGTTGTTGCATCTCGACCTGATTTTTTATCAGCGACATCTGCATATTTTGTACGGCCAAAGCGTAAGAGCTTAATGCACCTAGTTCTGACATTTTGTTTCTCCCATTCGGAAAGAGGGTTTAACCCCTTTCAACTCCTTTAGTATAGCATAAAAATTTTAAAATTTCACTAAAAATATTTAGACAAAATACTGGACATAGAATATAATCTGTGGTATAACTAGTGTCAACTTATTGCTTGAAAAACTAAGAGTACCCAAAATGGAATGGACAACAGAAAGACAAAAATTGGATAATGACTTGTGGCGTCAGGTGGTGAAAGAGAAAAAATTGACCACTATTTATCGGCGATTCGCAACTCATCAGAAAATGGTGGAGTTTTCCAATGAGCAATATCCGTACCCGTATCGTCGCAACAGTATTTTGGCGCTGTTGGTGCAGAGCGAGGACTTGGACTTAATCAAAAGGTTTTGGAAGCATTATTTTGATAAAAACAATGAAAATGTTAAAAATGCCGAGCTGGAGTTTTTGAACGGGACTAACCAAATCGGCCAATATATGAATTATCATTATTTCAGAGATGCCATGCCGGAGGAGGTTTTGCGCCAAGAGGCCGCCTTTTTGGGTAAAGAGTATGAGCCACAGCCGCGGCCGGAAAATGCCGAGCGCAGATGGGCGATTTATGAGTTTTTGAAAGCACGCAGAACTGATTTGGCTTTGCGACAGAGTTTGCAGGTGGAGGTGTCGGATTATAATGTGGTGTATAATAAAGAGCATGATAATTTGACTGATGAGGTGATGCTGGACAGCTTTGCGGTGTGGCGCTCAGAGACAAAAATGTTCGGAGATTTGTTGTTGCTGAACCGAGACCATAAGTTTGGAGAGCAAGTCGCGGTGGATTTGGAAAGCTCGGAGCCTTTGGCGCAGCAAGTGTTTAAGCAGTTGGATTGGGCCGATAAATTCTTTTGGGCGGGAGAGATTTTGCCCAAGTGGGAGCAGCGCTTGAAAAATTTGAATGATATGGAGCGCAAGATGGCAATGTATTTTACCCAGAAACACGGCCTGATAGTGATTAATGAAGAAAAAAGCGCCGGTAACGGCAACTTGAAAGACAATGTGCAAGCGGCGGCGTATATGGATGTTTCATATCAAAATTTGTTGTTGATGGGGTTTAATAGTAAAAGTTTTGCTTCACAAAATGAGATGTTGTGGAAGCGGGCTTTGCCGCATGAGCTGGCGCATGGAGTGGATTTGAACGAAGAAGATAGAAAAAAAGCTTTTTCAGATACGGATTTTATGAAAATGGTCGGGATGTGGATGTATGTTACGGAGCAGCGATTGCTGAGCTTTGTGAAGTATTCTTATAATGATGATAAGTGGTTGAGTGAGTTGACTGCCGCGATTATGGAAGAAACGGATCATGCGGAGCCTTTGCTTAATAAGGTGCGGCAAGTGTTTGGCCGCTATACGCAGATGGCGCTGGAAAATAATGTGAAAGGAATGAAGGTTTTTGACGAGGCAGTGCAAAACGAGCTGGGAAATAAATATGATTTGTGGCGCAAGGCTTATATTAAAATGGAAAAATGTATGGAGATACAATATAAAGATAATGAGCCGTTTGGTGATTTTATGTCACCGGAATGGGAAAAACACTATCGAGCTTTTTATAGAAGCTTTTTGGAGTTTGGGCGTTCTGATGCTAAATTTGAAAAAATGATTGGTGCTGTGGCGGATGATATTTTGATTGGTGCCAAAGCCAAGCCCGAAAAGTCTGCGGATATGTTAAAATTGTGGTGCAAAAAAATTGCAAAAGAGATATATGGTAGATAAGGCTTAATTTTAGAATAAGGCAGAATAGTGGCAGATATTTTGGCGGGATTGGAAATCCTCAAAAAGCATATTGCGATTGCTCCGGAAAAACCGGGGGTGTATCGGATGATTGGCGATGGCGAAAAGGTGCTTTATGTCGGCAAGGCAAAAAACATCAAAAAACGAATCGTTGCTTATTCGCATATTCATAAACTGCCGGCCAGACTGCAGCGAATGGTCTCCGAGATAAAACGGATGGAGTTCATTATCGTGGAAAACGAAGCCAAAGCTTTGTTGATGGAAAATGAACTGATTAAAAAGCTGGAGCCAAAGTATAATATTTTATTGAAAGATGATAAAACTTTTCCGCATTTGGTGATTGATGTGGAAGCAGAGTTTCCGGCTTTGCGTAAGTATCGCGGTGCCCGCAATGACAAAAGCAAATATTTTGGTCCGTTTGCCAGCATTGGGGCGGTTAACAGTGTGTTGGATATGGTACAGAAGGCTTTTTTGCTTCGCTCTTGCCGCGATAATGTGTTCAAAAATCGGGAGCGGCCGTGTCTGCTTTACCAAATCAAGCGGTGCTCGGCTCCGTGTGCGGGGAAGATTTCAGCGCAAGAGTATCGTAAGTTGGTGAATGAGGCGATAGACTTCTTGGAAGGCAAAAATACCAAAATCCAAGAAGAGCTCTCAGTTTTGATGCAGCAAGCCAGTGATAATATGGAGTTTGAGCTGGCGATGGTGTATCGTGACAGAATCAGAGCTTTGACCAATGTACAGACCGGAACAACGGTGGAATATGCCGACATCAAATCGTGCGATGTGGTGGCTTTGGTCCGCAAAAATGATTTGGTATGTATTCAGGTGTTTTTTATCAGAGGCGGGCAAAACTGCGGTAATGTGCCTTATTTCCCTAAGCAGGTTGAAGGGGCTGAAGATGTGGAAATTTTGGAGGCCTTTTTGAGCTCGTTTTACAATAATCATATTCCGCCTAAAGAGATTGTTCTCTCAGAGCCGATTAATAATACCGAGTTTTTGGAAGAGGCGCTGCAAACCAAAATCAGAACCTATCAAAAAGGCAATAAGCATAAGTTGGTGATGCGGGCTTTGGAAAATGCTGCGGCATCTATTGACCGCAAGGTGGCGATGGAGGCTTCGGTTAAGTCTAATCTGGAAGAGATGGCGCGGGTGTTTGGGTTGCCCAAAGTACCTAAGCGAATCGAAGTATATGATAACTCTCACATTCAGGGAAGCTATGCCATTGGGGCGATGATTGTGGCAACTCCCGAAGGCTTTGATAAAAAGCAGTATCGCACCTTTAATATCAAAAATCCGGACATTACCAATGATGACTTTGCGATGATGAAAGAAGTGCTTACCCGACGATTAGATAAAATAACACCAGAGAATCGGCCGGATGTGATTTTGCTTGATGGTGGTTTGGGGCAGTTGCATGCGGTGCATGAGGCGCTAAAAGACTATGACCTCAGCGGAATAAGTATCATCGCGATATCTAAGGGGCCGGATAGAAACGCCGGAAAAGAGTTTTATCACCAATTGGGTAAAGAGAGTTTTGCTTTGCCGTTCCAATCCCCGATAGCGTTTTATATGCAGAATATTCGTGATGAGGCGCACCGCTTTGCGATTGGAACCCACCGCAAAAAACGCGGTAAGTCGGTGTATAAATCGCGCTTAGATGAGATTGAGGGAATCGGAGCCGTACGCAAACGCGATTTGCTCAATTACTTTGGCTCGGTGGAGGAAATTGCGCAGGCGTCAATCAAAGATTTGCAGAAGGTGCCGGGGATTAGTGCCAAAACCGCGCAAATCGTGTATGACTATTTTCATTAAAAAACAGCGGAAAAAGTGCTAAAATCCTTTGCGTGATAAAAAATCAGGCGTATTATGAGGGCAGATAAAAACTCTAATGTTCTTTGGAAAAGGATGCGAAAGTGTATAATCTGCCTAATATGTTGACGATATCCAGAATCGTGGTGATTCCGGTTATCTTTCTTGCTATTTATATTAATACAATTACATGGTCGTTGCTGACGGCGATATTGTTTATTATTGCTGCAATTACCGATTATTTTGACGGATATCTGGCGCGCAGCAGAAACGAAACCTCAGCTCTGGGCAGGTTGCTTGACCCAATTGCCGATAAGTTGCTTGTGGTTTCAGCCTTGTTGATTATTGTTGCTAACGGTATGGTCAATAAAATCAGCTATATTCCGGTAGTGATTATTTTGTGCCGTGAAGTATTGGTGTCAGGCTTGCGCGAGTTTTTGGCCGAGGTCAAAGTCGGAATGCCGGTTACACGTTTGGCTAAGTGGAAAACCGCTTTCCAGATGACGGCGTTATCGTTGATTTTGTTAGGCAGAGCCAGCAATGTGTTTGCCGTATCTGGTGAAGTATTGTTGTGGGTAGCCGGCGTACTGACCTTTATTACCGGTTATCAGTATTTTGAAAAAGGTTTGGCTTATGTCAGAGGAATCGAAAATCCGAAGACAATTAAAGAAGAAGTCCGTGAGGCTACGCAGAAAGCTATCAAGGCGGTAGTTAAAGTTAAGCAAGCGGTAGAGGCAAAGGCTGCTCCGGCTGATAAAAGTAAGCCTCAGGCTCAGGCAGCAAAGGAGCACAAAACCGTGCAGCCGAAACCCAAAGCTAAGGCTAAATCTAAACCTAAGGCTAAAGCGCCGGTGAAGAAATAATGGATAAAGATATTGCCCATATTTTGGTCGTTGATGACGACACCAGACTCCGTTCTTTGTTGCAGAGGTTCTTGCGCGAGAACGGTTTTCTGGTGTCGGTGGCCAAAAATGCGGCAGAGGCGCGGGAACGCTTGAAGTCTTATGTGTTCAACCTGCTGATTGTGGATATTATGATGCCTAATGAAAGCGGGTTGGAGTTCTTGGCTAAACTCAGAGAAGACAATGATGTGCCGGTAATATTATTGACGGCAATGGGGGAAACCGCGGATAGAATCGCCGGCTTAGAAACCGGCGCCGATGATTATTTGCCTAAGCCGTTTGAGCCTAAAGAGCTGGTGCTCAGGATTAAAAGTATTTTGAAACGCGCTCCGAAAAAGACTTTGGCTAAGCAGGAGCGATTGGATTTGGGTTTGTGTGTGTATGATATTGCCAGTAAAGAGCTGTTGACCAAGCAGGGGCAAGTGATTCATATTACACCGGTGGAGCAGTCTTTGTTATCAATTTTGGGACAGCGTTTCGGGCAGGTGTTTTCTCGCGAGAAGTTGGCTGAGATGTTGGGAGCAGGGCAGAGCCCGCGCTCAATTGATGTGCAGATTACGCGTTTGAGGAAAAAAATTGAAAAAGATTCCAAAAACCCTCGCTATTTGCAGACGGTGCGCGGTAAGGGGTATATGCTTCTGCCCGGCTAAACCTGCAAAAACTGTGTATAGTACACCATCTAGAGTGATTTTTTCCGGTCAGAAAAATGCTCATGTACTAATTTTGTACACTGCGCTTTTTCTGCCGTTAAAATCGCTCTATCTAGTGCACTCTCCACAGTTTTTTTGTAAGATTTGCATAACAAATTATTGATACAGAAATTTCGGGTCGAAAGTGTCCTCATGTACCTCTTTTAACTCAGGAATCTAGGCTCGCTGTGGTCGCGGTAATTCTTCCTTGCTTGCCAAGATTTTCTGAGATGTTACAGACAAAAAGCATCATTACTTTGATGCTTTTTGCTTAGCCATTACTGCGGTATTTTTGCCCTTATTTCTTATTATATGACTCGTTCTCTAAACTTTTTAATAATTGTTTAGCATGGCCAAGGTAGGCTGTTGTTGTAATATACGTATTTATTGTAGGAGTTTGAATACGTTTGGGTATTGCACATTTGGTCCATTGAGGTACAAGTTTGTTGTACACTATATTTACAGATATGAGTCCATATGACACTGTTGGCATCAAAACAGGCTTCACAGACAGGGGAGCTAATGTCTTTGCAATTTGTATAAGCAGAATCTTCGCAGGGGCATTTGTAACGGGGATAATAGCATGTTTTGGTATTACAGCCATTGCGGGTTGTTCTGCCTCCGCAGCTTCCTGTGCCGCCCGGATCGTATTCATAAGAACCGCTGGGGCAGGCTTCTTGACAACATGGTTTTTCTTTGCGGCAGGTTGAGCCGAAGCTGGTTATGGCGGTGTCGTAGCATTTTCCTGTGGCTGCGGGGATTTTGTTGTATCCGGCGGGGCAGGTGTCATCAAAGCTCTTAAAACAGGGATTGCCGCAGTCGGTATAACCAACGATTTTGTTTTTCTGGTTTTCAGTTTCCTGTGGTGCCGTTAAAGAGCCGTCAGAACATTCATTGGAGATGATTTTATAGCAGATGTTGCCGCATTCGGTCAGGTGGGTGGAGACTTCATTGCAGACGCCCTTGGAGGTGTCGTATCCTTGCGGGCAATCATCTTTGCAAGCGGTGCAGCGGTAGCAGGTTTGGCAATTCGGGATGGTGACATCGGTTTGGAGCATGCCGGACCCGCAGGGCGTTTTTTGGTAACCCTTGGGGCAATTTTCGGTGCAGGTACATTTTTTGAAAAAAGATCGGTCAGCCGGGCAGAAATCATCCGGACTTTCTCCCGGGTTACAGCTTGATAAGGTATATCCCAATTGTCGGCAAGCTTCTTCCGGAGGAAAAGGGTTATCCCATTCATCGCCGCCGGATGAGCTTCCGCCCCCTCCCGGGGTTCCGCCGGAAGAATTATCCGGACTGTTAGCTCCGCCGTATTTGTTGCCACTACAATTCCCCGCATCGGTTATAAAACACACGGAGGCAAACGGGCGCCGTTTGATCCGCTCGGTCACCGCCAGCGAGATTGGGGCAGAGAAGTCGCGATACTCAGATAGTGTTTGTGGCAAATTGGAAGAGGAAAGAAGTTGCAGCTGAGAATTAAGGTGTATATTATTAGATGTGTGTGTGAAGATAAACTCATTCTCAACCGCGGAAAGATCAGCTTGTGCCAATGAACATAAGCTAAAGTATGATATGGATACCAGTAAACAATTGCGTATTTTCATCATAATATCTCCTATTATAAACTTCTTTCCTACGAATCTCATAATAACAAATATTCTGATGTTTGTAAATAGAAATTTTAATAAGAAGACGGGAATTTTTTTTATGGGTGAAAAATTTGTAATTATTTGTTAGTTTATTTTACTGGAATTTATTTTGGTTTGGTTTTATGCTCGTTAGCAGTTGTTACTAAGGAGAATCTATAATGCATGTAAAATTTCCTACAGCGGTCGATAATTCTCTGCGTTTTTTGAAGCTGAAATTATTGCCTAAAACATTGTTCTTCCGGACAATGTTGTTAATCTTTATTCCGTTAATCGTGGTGCAGGTCGTATCAATCGTGGCTTTCTTTAATGGTAACTGGACCAGAATGGGTAAGCGATTGTCAGAAAACTTAACATCTGATATGCAGATGGTGATTGATTATGGTGCCGGTAGTAAATCTAAAGTCAAAACTATTGCTGATTTGGCGATGAAAAATTGGGATATGGATGTGGCTTTTTATTCGAACCAGGACAAGCATCAAGTGCTGAATAAAGCCAGCAAAAATAATAAACTTATTACCGGTTTCTTGGAAGAATCTTTGAAGAAAAAGTTTCCGGATAGTGAAACGAATGTTTATTTGAGCCCGGACAAAGATTATGTGTGGGTGTTTGTGGATACTCCTAAAGGATTGTACCGTTTTATTACATCTTCTAAAAACATTTTTACTACGGCAGTCTTTGGGTTCGTGGCGTGGATGGTGGGTACATCTTTGCTCTTGTTCTTGGTGGCAGTGTTGTTCCTGCGGATTCAGGTACGTTCAATTGCCGATTTGGCTAAGTTCTCGGAGGATTTTGGTAAAGGAATCGATACTAAGGAGTTTAAGCCTTATGGGTCATCTGAGGTAAGAAAAGCCGGTTTGGCATTTATTAAGATGAAAGAGCGTATTCAGCGACAGATTAGCGAACGTACGCAGATGCTGGCCGGTGTATCGCATGATTTGCGGACACCTTTGACCAGAATGAAACTCCAAGCCGAGATGATGCCTGATGGGCAAGATAAAAAAGACTTTATACAAGATATTGCCGAGATGGAAAAAATGCTCGACGGATACTTGGATTTTGTTAGCGGAGAAGGTGGAGAGAAATCTACCTTTGTGGATATGAATGAGTTGATTTTGAGTATCCTGAACAAATTCCGCAATAAAAATGCATTGATACGATATGCTACCAATGACCAAGTTAGTGCAATTCAAGGGCGTGAACAGGCTTTGAAACGGGCTTTGACTAATGTGATTTCTAATGCTTTTGATTTTGGAAATACGGTGGCGGTTAAGCTGGAGAGCAATAATCATCGCTTGGAAGTATCGGTAGAAGATGACGGTCCTGGAATTCCGGTTGATAAACGTGAAGATGTCTTTAAGGCATTTTACAGAATCGAAGGGTCGCGTAATAAAGAAACCGGCGGTGTCGGTTTGGGATTGTCTATTGCTAAAGACGTGATTACTTCTCATGGTGGAAAAATTGAGTTGGGTGACAGTAGTATGGGAGGCTTGAGGGTACTCATTAGTATTCCCTTATAACACGGTTATCCGTCGATATTTTTTCTCTTAAATAAAAGAGGATTAAAAAACACTCGGTTGGCGTTGAAGCGGCGGAGTGTTTTTTTTATTAAAGGCATTTTAATATTATTGGTTTATAATTGGTGAAAATAGATGTTTTGAGGGTATGAAAATGACCGATAATATTGATACGAATCCTAATGATGCTTCAGCGGCGACAGAAAACTATAAAGATATGATGGGGACAGAGAATCCTGCGCCGGTTGCGGATTTTGAAGAGGGAAAGGTTGAGCTGAGTATTCCGCGGAAGGTAGTGCCTGACCCTGAGGTGGAGGAGGAGGTTGAGCCAGAACCTGAGCCAGAGCCTGATGCTGTGCCGATTTATCATGCATCATATATTGATGATGAAGGAATTGAACGAATGTCTCCTCCGACGTATGACCGCTCGGGAATGAAAGAGGAGAAAATCCCTTTTAAACGTCCGGCAGATAGTGTTAATGAGGCGGTTGCTGAGATTAAAGAAGATATTTTGGGTGATGATACTCCTGCTGATGTGAATGAATTTTTATCTGAAGTAGATGATGACCCGCAAGTTTTGCCGTTGGAGACGGAAAGTTCAACATCGGAAGTGGTCGATGATGAAGTGCCTGATTTTGTACGCTCTTGGCAAAATGAACAAGATAATCGAAGTGTTGATGATGAAGTTAATGCGGCATTGGATGGTGAAAGTGAAAATGATATGCCTGAAGATGACGGCTTTATGTTAGATGAGGATTTTGCCGAGGAAAATAATGATGAAGATGATGTAACCGCAGGGCAAAATTTGGAACCAGATGACATTATTGTTGATGATGATGAAAAGCCGACATCGGGCGGGTTTATTCCAAGGTTTGAGTTAAGTCCTGAGGAGCAAGCGGAAGCTGAAAAAGAAGATGAGCCGCAGGATGATGATATTCCGGTGGAAGTAACAGAAACTTTAAGTGATGGTGATGTCATTAGTCAGGAGCAGATGGTGCTTGATGATGATGATAGTATGAATTGGAAAAATGAAAATGCTGAAAGTGAAGAGTTGCCGACAGTTGATGTTGAAATACCGGAAACTTTGGAGCAGAAAGAGAATACAATTATTGATGAGATTGTTAAAGAAGAGCCATCAGAAGCTACCAAAATGCGCAATAATGCTGATTTGTTTGCTCGAGAATATAGTGGTTATTTGGGAGACCAATATTTTGTAGTAGATAGTCGCTCATTGCAAGGTGAGTTTGTTGGTAATGATGAATGTAATGCCATACAGATTAATGCCAGCCAGTCGTCTTATGGGTGGGGAGTGCATTTTGATAATGGATGGTTTATGGGGATTAGAGATGTGCGCGAATATCAGTTGCGGCATGGAAACTTGCCGGCAAATAATGGTGAGATTATGTTTGGAGCTAAGAAGATGGCTTTCAAAAATGTGTCGCGAATCGTATTATATGAAGTGCCCAGATATTTTACATATTTAGCAAAATAGAGAGGTGTAAAAAAAGGCTCCATTTGGGGAGCCTTTTTTTATTTGATTAGAGGAGAAACCGTGACATTAGAGTTTTTGTAAACGCTGTTGGTGACGGGGTTTTCTTGCTCTAAAAGGTCAAAGGCAGAATTAGGTGTCTTGCTCTGGCGCGGTTTGCGCAAATTGGGAGCCAATGGGTAGGCATCAGTTGGCAGGCGCAGCATCATATATCCGGTAGCTCCGCCGTAAGTCGGACCAGACAAGCCAATGGAGTAATAACCGCCGACAAAGCCATAGTCTAAGTCAATATAATCAATGGAGAAAACGGTCTTGATTGAGGTTTGGCCAAGGGCGTTCATTTTGCACATATAGCCGGGGTCTTCCATAATGATGTTGGAAGTGCTCTTGACATAAAGCAGAGTTTTGGCCGGCAAGCAGTCAGGAGTTTGACCGTTGTAGGTGACGTTGTAGTTGAGTACCAGATTGAGCTCGGTATTGCCTTTGGCGACGGAAACATCGGTGATTTTGGCAGAGTCAATATAAACATAACCAGGGACGATGCCAATGGTGGCCGGAAGCTGGATATAGTTTTCGGTGCAGCCGTGGGTGGTAGGGTCAGCCTCACAAATTAAGGCGGTCTTGCGGCTGTTGTTTTGGAACAAGTGCAGCAAAGAATTGTGGATGTATTCACGGCTCATGGAGAGTTTGGACGGGGCGCATTGTTTGGCTCGGCACACGATGACCGAACTCGGGTGACGAAGGTGTGCGTTTTCAACAATGGTTTGCTCATTGAACGGATTGTTCAAAAAGTCTTGCAGGCTACGGGTGCGAAGTCCGCATCCGCAGAGGGTAACGGCCATTGCGCCGTAAAATAGTTTTTTGCTCAAGCTGCCAAACACGGTTTTATGTTTCCTTAAAATTATGTGTCCGAGTGTTTATAAACATTGCTTATCATAAGGCAAAGTTTTCAAAACAACAAAGGATTTTTTCAGGTTATTAAACACATTTTTAGGTTTAAGCGCTAGGCTAACGGGATAATGGAGGATAAGTATGCGCTCAATTGTAATAGGCTTATTGATAAGCGGATTGTGGGTTGGTGGGGCGGAGGCTAAAGATTTGGCCGCGTGGAGCTCAGCCAAAGTAAAGGTGATTGACGGCGACAGTATTGTGGTTGGTGGTAAAGAAGTGCGTATGGAAGGAATTGATGCGCCGGAGTATCATCAAAATTGTTTTAATGCTAAAGGAGAGGCTTATGCCTGTGGGGTAGAGGCTTATGAGTATTTGCGAAAACAGGTCAAGGGTAAAAAAGTGCGCTGTGAGCCGATTGAAATTGATAGATATAAACGAGTGGTGGCGGTGTGTTTTGCTAATGATACAAATTTGAATGCGCAGATGGTGAAAAGTGGGCATGCCGTGGCTTATGACCGCTATGATGATACTTATGTGCCCTTAGAAAAAGAGGCTATGCAGAATAAACGTGGAATTTGGCAGGGAAAATTTATGCGGCCGGAGTTTTGGCGCTTGTTGAATAAACGCAGAAAGTAATCTTTATATAATATATAAAAAGAATGCTGAGATGTTGTTATCTCAGCATTCTTTTAGGGTAAGGCTATCTTTGGTATTGGCCTCCTTTACTGTTGGCGAAGTAGTTGTCTTCTTCGGTATCAATACCGCCACCACCAGATGAAGATGAACTACAGTTATAGCAGGTATTTCCGCAGACAATAGTCATTGAGCAATTTTTACCACTAGGTTTGCTGCTAGAGTAGCCTTTGGAGGCACAGGTTGCATTGCATTGGCACTCATAACAGGTATTACCGCATTCGGTTTTACCAACCGAAACTTTGGTTTCACCACGGATAGCAGCACAGCTTACGGAAGTTGACCCCTTGGAACAAGTATTAGAGCACGGTTTGTCCTCACACTTGTAGCAGGTGTTACCACACTCAGTTTTACCAACTGAAACCTTGTTCTGTTTGGAGGTACAGCTTACAGACGTAGAACCAGATGAGCAGGTGTTGGAGCATGGTTTGTCCTCACATTTGTAGCAGGTGTTACCGCACTCAGTTTTACCAACTGAAACCTTGTTCTGCTTAGAGGTGCAGCTTACAGAAGTAGAACCAGATGAACAGGTATTGGAGCAAGATTTGCATTGATAACGCGTAGTACCTGAGCAATCCTTACAAGATGAGGTATAACCATATTGGCAGGAGGTTGAACCGGTACAAGACGAGCTACCGCCGGATACACATGACGGAGCAGATTTGCA
>CALXWI010000014.1 GCA_944392325.1 uncultured Alphaproteobacteria bacterium
ACAGAATTACAAGATGTTTGATTATAACCTTCTAGGGAGCATCTTTTTTGGTTGTCTAGGCACCAAGCGTCATTAGGAGCGCAGGCGTCTCCGCCGCTGGAAGATGAGCCTCCGGAAGGACTTCCACCAGAAGAGCCTCCTTCAGGAGAGTTGCCAAACTCATTGCCACTACAATTCCCCGCATCCGTTATAAAACAGACCGACGCAAGCTGGGGCAGCTTGCCCCCCTCGGTCACCGCTAGCGAGATTGGGGCAGATAAGTCGCGATGCTCAGATTGAGTTTGTGGTAAATTGGAAGAGGAAAGAAGTTGCGGTTGAGAAGCAAGGTGTGTATTAGATGTGTGTGTGAAGATAAACTCATCCTCAACCGCGGAAATATCAGCCTGTGCTACCGAGCATAAGCTAAGGTATGATATGGATAGCAGTAAACAATTGCGTATTTTCATCATAATATCTCCTATTATAAACTTCTTTCCTACGAATCTTATAATAACAAATATTTTGATAGTTGTAAATAGAAATTTTAAATAGGGGACAGAAAAGGTGAAAAATATTTAAAAGTGTTTCTTTGTATTTTGGGGGTTGATTTTATCAAATTTTTGGAGTAAAAATGCGAAGAATTATAGTTTTATATGGGAGATTTAAATATGTCTGGACATTCCCAGTTTAAAAATATTATGTACCGTAAAGGTGCTCAAGATGCTAAAAAAGCTAAGGTTTTTGCTAAACTGGCACGCGATATTACCATTGCTGCTAAAAGTGGATTGCCAGAACCTGATAAAAACCCTCGTTTACGTTTGGCAATTCAGGCGGCTCGTGCTGAAAGTATGCCAAAGGATAATATTGAACGCGCTATTGCCAAAGCTACCCAAACAGCAGGTGGTGCTGATTATGTATCGGCTCGTTATGAAGGTTTTGGCCCTGGAAAAGTAGCGGTTATTGTTGAGGCTATGACGGATAATAAGAATCGTACTGCCGGTAATGTACGCACTATATTTGGTAAACGTGGCGGTGTAATGGGTGAGACAGGTTCGGTTGCTTTTAATTTTGAGCGAATCGGGTATATTAAGTATCCGGCTAATGTGGCCGAAGCAGATAAAATGTTTGAGGCTGCTTTGGAGGCCGGTGCCAATGATGTGGCATCTGATGAGGAAGATCACGAGATTGAGACTTTGCCTGATGATTTGGGTGCGGTTACCGAGGCTTTGGAAAAAGTATTCGGAACACCGTCAGCTTCGCGCTTGGATTGGAAACCAACCGTGATGACTGAAATTAAAGATGCTGAAACGGCGCAAAAGTTTTTGGACTTTATTGATGCTTTGGAAGATGACGATGATGTCCAAAAAGTTTATCACAATGCGGATATTGCCGAAGATATTTTACAATCTTTGTAAGTTGTGATGAAAGGGCAGGGTGGAGCAATAAGCACTCTGCCTTTTTTTGTGCCGTATGCTGTAAAAGGAGTGAGGGAGAATGCGCATTTTGGGTTTGGACCCGAGCCTGGCTTCAACCGGTTGGGGCGTGATTGAGGTGGAAAATAACCGGATGAAATATGTGGCTGATGGGTTTATTAAAACCAATCCGCAATTGTCGTTGCCGGAGCGCCTGACAACCATTCATAAAACACTAGAAGAAGTTATTGAAACTTATAAACCCGATGAGGCGGCGATTGAGCAGGTGTTTTTGAATGACAACCCAAAGTCAACCATTAAACTGGGAATGGCGCGTGGAGTGGTGATTTTGGCGCCGGCGTTGCATAATATTCCGGTGACGGAGTATGAGCCAACCCTGATTAAAAAAGCAATCGTTGGGGTGGGAAGAGCTGAAAAACAGCAGGTGGAAACTATGGTGAAGGTTTTGCTCCCCGGGTGTCAGCCCAAAAACAATGATTCATCTGATGCTTTGGCAATGGCGATTGCGCATAATACTTATCGTAAAATTTATGCGCGGAATGGGTTAAAATAAAGTTTGTTTAATTTTGTCAAAAATAATTGTTGCAATTGATAAGATTGTATGATAATATTCTGACAGTAGTTTATTATTAAAAATCTATATATTATGAAATCAAAGAATATGGTATATGAGGTTGACAAGCAATCTTATATACAAAAAAATCGAATTATGGTTCGCTGGAGCGAGCTGTTTGGGATTAAATGGGGTGATAAAACGGCAGATGATGTAAGGTTTGCTGATTTATTGAAAGCCGTTAAAAACCAAGACAGCGAGCTGGTGTATCAGGAACTCTATAAAATCGTTAAGCATGGGGTTTCAGCAGAGCAGAAAACATTTTTGTATCAGTATTCAAAAATTATGTTTGAAGATGATGCGGAATATGATTTTGGTTCGCTAATTGACAATATGCGCGGCAGATTTAAGGATGCGCATGGCTCAGGTACGGTGGTAATACACACCAAGATAGAGCAAGATCCGGATTATAGAGGGTATTATTGCCTTGATATGACTTCAGATTTGGACAAGGTGGAGTTCTATTTTAAGGCAGAAGAATTGCCTTTTGAGGCGATGCTGGTGCAGAATGGGCAGATTTTGATTATAAACGCGGTGAGCGCTTTTGAAAAAGTTCCGGAACTGCAGAAGGCTATTGCACAGGAAGAAAGGTAAACGTGAGAACAGAGGTTGGGTTAAAGCCTCTGTTCTTTTTTTGTTCTATAAGTGCAAAAAAATGCTTGCAGTCGGACGGAGATTTGTGTAAGCTTGCTGAAGTATAACTAAAAGGACGCACAATGTGGGAGCAGGTCAAAGATAAAATAAAAGCCTTAATGGAAAATGATAAATCAGGCCATGGGATTGAACATGTGGAACGCGTGTTTATGACGGCAATGGATTTGGCCGAGGCCGAAAACGCCGATAAGCAGGTGGTGGGTTTGGCGGCGTTGCTCCATGATGTGGATGATTATAAAATCTTTGGACTGGAGGCGGCAAAAAACTTGCCTAATGCACGGCGGATAATGCGCGAATGCAATATTGATGATGCCATGCAGGCTAAAGTGTGTGAGATTATTTCTACCATGGGGTATAGCAAAGCGCTGAAGGGAATCAGACCGCAGACGTTGGAAGGCAAAATCGTATCCGATGCGGATATGTTGGATGTGATGGGGGCTCAGTCCATACTACGGTCGCTTACGTATCAGTTGGCGCAGGGTGGCTCATCAAGCTTTGACCGCAGCATATTTCCCGATGACGAGGTGACTTATGATACTTATATGACGGCTAAGACGGCGTCTAACGGGTTTGTTAAGCACTTTTTTGATAAACTCTTAAAGCTGCAATCAATGTTGTTTACGCAAGCAGCTAAAAAAGAAGGAAAAATCAGGCACGAGTTTATGCTGAGCTTTTTGCGCGAGTGGTTCCGTGAAGAAAGAGCTCCGGAGTGGAATGAGTATTTGGAGCGGTATTTGTTGCGCCACAAAACAGCGGCTTAACTTAAAATGCGGTAAGGATTGAGAAGATGATTGCAAAGTTGCGCGGAATTGTAGATACGATTGGTGAGGATTATGCGATTATTGATGTAAACGGGGTCGGATATTTGGTGTTTGCATCGGCCAAAACTTTGGCTAAATTACCGCGCGGCGGAAGTGCATCAATCTTGGTGGAAACCGTGGTCAGAGAAGACAGTATTACGCTGTTTGGTTTTGCTGATGCGTGGGAGAAAGAGTGGTTTTTGACCCTGACTAAAGTCCAAGGCGTGGGGGCAAAAGTTTGTTTGAGCATTTTGTCGGTGTTGACGCCGAACCAGTTGGCGCAGGCGGTGTCGGCTCAAGATAAGGCTTCTTTTACCAGAGCCAGTGGCGTCGGGCCTAAACTGGCGGCGCGTATTGTGACGGAACTGAAAGATAAAATTGTAACAATTCCGATGGAGGCAACCGTGAAATCTGATTTGAACTCAACCATAGAAGGTGACGCTGCTACCGAGACTGAGGCTTATGAAGATGCGGTGGTTGAGATGCAGTCTACTGCTGATGATACTAAAATTGAAGATGCTATCTCGGCTTTGGTAAACCTTGGGTATCAACGAATTGAGGCTTATCGGGCAGTGAACTTGGCGCTGAAGGATAATCCGGATGCTGATGTGTCAGCTTTGATTAAGGCGGCTTTGAAAGAATTTGCAACGAAAGAAATATAATCCATGATTGATGAAGAGAGAATTGTGAGCCCAAAAAAGCAAAGTGAAGATGAAACTTCTTCGGCTAACCCCGTGAGTTTGCGTCCGAATTCGCTTGATGAATTTGTGGGGCAGAAGGCTGTTTGCGAAAACTTAAAGGTGTTTATTGAGGCCGCCAAAGCTCGCGGTGATGCGCTGGACCATGTGTTGTTGTTTGGCCCTCCGGGGTTGGGTAAAACTACTCTGGCCTCAATTATTGCCAAAGAGCTGGGTGTGGGATTTAGGGCTACATCGGCTCCGATGATTACCAAGTCAGGCGATTTGGCGGCCATTCTGACTAATTTGGAGCGGAATGATGTGTTGTTTATTGATGAAATTCATCGCCTTAACCCCGCGATAGAAGAGGTACTGTATTCGGCGATGGAGGACTTCCAGCTTGATTTGATTATCGGGGAAGGGCCGTCAGCACGCTCAGTGCGAATCGACTTACAGCCGTTTACGTTGGTGGGGGCGACCACTCGCTCGGGTTTGTTATCAACCCCGTTGCGGGAAAGGTTTGGAATTCCGCTGCGGTTGGATTTTTATTCTCCGGAAGATTTGATGAAAATTGTGGTGCGTGGAGCGCATTTGCTCGGAATGCCGATTTCAGACGATGGTGCTATGGAAATTGCCAAGCGTTCCCGCGGGACACCGCGTGTGGCAGGGCGTTTGTTGCGCCGAGTACGTGATTTTGGCGTAGTGGCGAAAGTTGATGAGGTGGGAACCGCTATAGCTGACAAAGCCTTGCGTCGGCTTGATGTGGATAATTATGGTTTGGATGCTTTTGATCGCCGCTATTTGAATTGCATTTTGCAGAATTATGGCGGAGGGCCGGTCGGTGCTGATACTTTGGCGGCGGCTTTGTCTGAAGAAAGAGATACAATTGAGGAAGTAATTGAGCCGTTTTTGTTAAAGCTCGGATTTTTGCAACGGACGCCGCGTGGACGTGTGATATCAGACTTGGGGTGTGAGTATTTAGGTGCCCCGAGGATAAAACGCGGAATGAAAGCGGCTCCGGCACAGTTTGATTTATTAAGTGTGATTGAGGAAGAAGAACATGGCTTATGATATTACAGCTCCGCAAGGGCGTTTAGAAGGAAAAGTGTTTGTGTTTCCGGCAAGAGTATATTATGAAGATACGGATGCCGGTGGTGTGGTATATTATGCCAATTATTTGAAGTATGCCGAAAGAGCCAGAACAGAGTTTATTCGCGCTTTGGGGGTTAATCAGCAGCCGGCTTTGGCAGAAGACCGCTGCGGGTTTATGGTGCGCTCGCTTGAGGTCGATTATAAAGCGCCGGCCGTGCTGGATGATTTGTTATCAGTAACTTGTGGGTTGACTGAGGCTAAAGGGGCAACGGCAGAAATGTTGCAGGAGATTTGGCGCGGAGAGACTTTATTGGTGGTAATGAAAGTGAAGTTGGCGTATGTGAGTTTGGCTCGCAAGCGTCCGATGCGCTTGCCGGCATTTATGATGCAAGTCGGGCAAGCTGGGGCAGCTTGACCCCATCGGTTTCCGGTATCTTGTGCGGTGCCAAAGGAGGCGCGATGCTCACCACCGAGGCGGTGGAGCCATCAATTAGCGGTATCTTGTTCGGTGCCAAAGGAATCGCGATGCTCACCACCGAGGCGGTGGAGCCATCAATTAGCGGTATCTTGTTCGGTGCCAAAGGAATCGCGATGCTTACAACCGAGGCGGTGGAGCCATCAATTAGCGGTAGTGAGATTGGGGCAAAGGAGGCGCGATGCTTACAACCGAGGCGGTGGAGACATCAGTTAGCGGTAGCGAGATTGGGCAAAGGAGGCGCGATGCTCAAGCTGGGGCAGCTTGACCCCATCAGTCACCGGTATCTTGTTCGGTGCCAAAGGAATCGCGATGCTTAGATAGTGCTGGTGGTGATGGTTTTATTAGAGCTAAAAAAAACAGGGTGGTTTCAGCCGCCCTGTTTTTTTGTGGACAAAATATAGTTGACAAAAGCGGAAAAAGTGTTAAAGTTGCAGCGTTAAATCTATTATTAATTGCTAAATTTATATTGTTATGGCATGGATTATTATTGGATTGGTGCTAATCGCACTGATTGTCGGGTATGGTTTATACCAGCGAAGAAACTTGAGTAAGCAATATCAGCAAAGCCAGCAAAAGAAGCCAGTTACGGTTTTTGACTTGGAGCCGGAAATTGGCGCTCAGCAGGTTGAAACTACTTATCAGCAGCGCAAAACCAGATTAAAATTGGTTATGTTGTGGGCGATTGCTGCGGTGGTTGTGGTTTGTGGCGGCGGGTTCGCAATTTCAATTCATTGGAACAAAATGGTGGAAAAGCGAGCGGCTGAACAAGTGCAAAAAATAATGGCCGAAAAGCAAGCAGCTGAACAAGTGCAAAAAACGATGACTGAAAAGCAAGCTGACCAACAACTCCCTGCAAAACCAAGCAAAATCAGCGTTAAATGGGCGTCAGAAAATGATGGTGATGTTTGGTATTCCGAAGCGGCGGCTATGTTTCGGTTTAAGATGTATCAGGAAGAAAATAAAGTTTATAAAGAGCAACGTTTGGCTCAAATAAAACTTGAACGCCAAGAATTGTTGGTGCAGAAAGATACTCTTAGGGCTGAATGGCTGCAGATTCGTACTAAAGGAGATGCGACGATTCAAGAAATTAATCAGAAATTGTACCAGAAAAATATGGATGATTTGGATAGACAATTGGCTGATTTGGAATCTAAAGCGCAAAGCCTAAAGGAGGATCAAATGTCTTTTGAAACTTGGCAAGGATTTCGTTGGGTGATAAATGCAATTTTTGCCGCAGTCTTGTTGTGTCTATGGGCCTTTTGGTTAGCCTATGTTACAGAAGATGAGGATGCTGCCAGTAAGTTATTTTATTATGGCGGTGGAATATTGTTACTTGGTTTGTTGGCTATAGATTTATTGTTTTATCGATTTCTTCCTATCGGTAATGCTGTAGTTTTGGCCTTCATGTCTATAGCGGTAATGATTATTGCTCTGTTAGTAAGTGCACTATTGAATGATTTTGGAGGCTATCTACGCGGTTGTTATCTGAATCAATTAGATGATAATGAAAATCTGTTAGTTATAGCCAGACAGCCGGCAACAATTATTGCTTTTATCTTTACGGTATTGATAATCTGGAGAATGATTGAATTCTGTTATTAATACTAAAAAAACAGGGTGGTTTCAGCCGCCCTGTTTTTTATTGGGTAAAAAAGAGCTTAAAACGTATATCTTAAGCCGACGGTGAACTCTTTGATGGTTTTAACATCAGAGATGTCAGTAAAAATATAGCGACCCATAGCTCTGATGCCGATATTCTCAGTCAGGTTGACTTGTCCGCCCAAACCAAAGCGCAAGGCATTGCCGTCTAAGGTAATGTCGTGGTTGTTATAAAGGCCGGTGCCGCTGTTGTAGTTGCGGCTGATGTCAAACTCGTAGCGCGAAACACCTACGGAGCTCAAAACTTCAACCAAGCCCAAGTTGAGCATGTCGCTGACTAAGTCAACACCGTAAGACTTATATTTGACTGAGGCATCAAGCGTATCGCCGGCGATGATATTATTGTGGCTGACTTGGCTCTCATCTCCGGATTGCTGGTAGAAGGCTTCTAAGGCCATGCCGGGGAGAATCTTAATACCGACGCTGCCCGAAACCGCATTGAACTCACTGGCCAGTTGTTTGTGGTAGGGGCTTTCAAAGTCGGCATCATTATAAACATAATCAACACCGACGTATGGGGTCCAGATTTTGGCTTGAGCCGAGGCGGCAAACATTCCGCAAGCCAGACCGGCTAACAATAGTGTTTTTTTCATGGTTTTGGGGTTCCTTATTAAAAATTGGTTTTGCTTTAATCTACTCCTCCTTGGTTAAAAAAGATTAAATAACAGCTTCGAAATCAAATAATTGACAAGGGAGAGGATTTTATTTAAAACTTCAAAAAGATGTTATAAGGATTTGTTTTATGAAACGTTTGTGGATTAGTGTCTTTTTGACGGTATTGATTTTGGGCTGGGCGTATAGCTTTTATTGCCCGGAAGGTTGGAGCTCCTTTGACTGGAAGGTGTTTGTTATCTTTGCGTCATTGGGTTTTTTGGCTATGTATAAACTGGTTGGGTATTTGGCTCAGTTCAAAATTATTGAACATAATTCCAGAATCGATATCGTGTTTGTAGTATGCGTGGTGGCGTTTTTGTATTTTCCGGCGTCAAATATCAGCCATGAAACCGTATCTGTGCAAGAAAACCGCAATCTGGCTGTATATAAGCCTTTGATTGATGGTGGAAAAATCAATTATAACTTTGGGCGCGATTTTGAAAGCTGGTTTAATGACCACTTTAACTCGCGTGACTTTTTTATTGACCTTAACAGCAAGTTGTCGCGCTTGTTGGATCGTAAGCTGAAAAATGCTACCGCTATGGCCGGAAAAGACAACTGGTTGTTTACCAAACGGTGGAATTCAGTCAAAACTTTCCAAAACAAAAACTTGTATTCAGACGAGGAACTCCTTGCAATTAAAGAAAACTTGGAGGCGGTCAATAAGTGGGCGGCCAAAAATAATATCAAGTTTTATGTGATGATTAATCCGGACAAAGAAAGAGTGTATCCGGAGTTCTACCCCGAAGAATTTAAACCGGTAAGGGATTTGTCACGCATTGAGCAGGTGGCCCAATATATTAAAAATAATGTTAATGTGCCGTTGGTGTTTGTGTATGATGAGCTGCTCAAAGCCAAAAAAGACCACATCTTGTATTATAAAACCGGTACACACTGGAATCATCGCGGCGCGTTTGTAGCGTATACGCAGCTGATGAACCGGATTAAACAAGATTTCCCCTCCTTATATGTGATGAAGGAGAAAGATTTTAACATTAAACCCGTGCTGGAGGCCGATGTCGATATTGCCTCGGCTTTGGGAGTCAATGCTTATAACACCTTCCCCAAAGAAGACTTGACTTATGATAAGTTTGAGGTCAAAAATCCGCACACCTCAAGCAAGCATACCTTCCTTGATGAGGAGCGCAGAATCGAAACCTTTGACTATGTTAATGCTGATAAGTCCAAAAAACTGCGCGGCGTGATTTATGGTGATAGTTTTGTGCTGCGGATGAACTGGTATATGGCAGAAAGTTTTGCTCAATTCCAGCATATTTATACCGGTTATGGGCGGATGTTTGATGTGTCGTTTATGGCCGAAGATATCAAGCAGATTAAGCCTGATATTTTTGTAATCCAGACTACCGAGCGTTTGCTTGACCGTCTTAAACAGTTGAATGCACCGGAGGATTAAGCCTATGTTGTTTAGCTCAATGACATTTTTGTTTGTGTTTATGCCTTTGGTGATTACCATTTACGGACTGTCAAAAAAGGAAATTCGCAATTATGTTTTGTTGGTGGCCAGCATCATCTTTTATGCTTGGGGTGAGCCCAGATATTTGGCTATTATGATTTTGACTATCTTGGTGAACTATGTCGGCGCTATCGAAATGGCGCGCTTCTTTAACAAAACCAAGCGTAAGCTCATTTTGGCAACGACAATTTTGGTCGATTTAGGTGTCTTGGTGTACTTCAAATACTTCAACTTTATTGTCGACAATATCAACGGTTGGTTCCAGACTTCTTTGGACGTGATTGATGTGGTGATGCCGATTGGTATTTCGTTCTACACCTTCCAGGCAATGTCTTATTTGATTGACGTATATCGCCGCGAGGTTAAGGCTCAGAAAGATATTTATAAGCTGGCGTTGTATATTGTGTTGTTTCCGCAATTGGTCGCCGGACCTATTGTAAAATATCACGATGTGTGTGAGCAAATTGACAAGCGTGAAGTGCGTTTCAGCAATGTGATTATCGGCTTTAAGCGCTTTATTATGGGGTTGGCCAAAAAGGTGCTGCTGGCTAATACTTTGGCGGTGGTCGTTGATAATATTTTTGCGCAGAGTACGGATATGTTGCGGCAGGGTGATGCCATTATCGGCGCAATTGCTTATATGTTGCAGTTATATTATGATTTTAGCGGGTACTCAGATATGGCCATTGGTCTTGGCTTGATGTTTGGTTTCAAATTTATGGAGAACTTTAATTATCCGTATATTTCAAAATCAATCGGTGAGTTTTGGCAGAGGTGGCATATCTCGTTATCAACTTGGTTTAAGCAGTATTTGTATATACCACTGGGTGGAAACCGCAAAGGCAAGCTCAGAACGTATATCAACCTAGTGATTGTGTTTATGGCTACCGGTATTTGGCATGGTGCGGCTTGGGTTTTTGTAGCTTGGGGTGCGTGGAATGCTCTGTTTATTGTGATTGAAAAGGCTTTGGGCTGGGGCAAAGATGAGCTTAAAACTTGGTATGCTCGGGTCTTGCGGCATATTTATGCTTTATTGGCGATTGGGTTGGGAATGGTCATTTTCCGCTCGTCTTCGGTAGAATATGCGTGGGAGTACATACAGGTTATGTTTGGCATTATTGATAATCACGGTATTCCGAAGTTTGATTATGGGATTAATGTAAAGTTTGCGTTGGCTTTTGTTTGTGGATTGTTGCTTAGTATGCCTTTGATGCGCAATATCCTTAATGTGGCTTATGAGCGGAAGATTTTGCGTGGGGCGATTAATGTATGGTTATTTATTTTATTGGTACTTTCGACAGCATCTTTAGCGGCAAGTACTTATAATCCGTTTATTTATTTTCGCTTCTAAAGTAGAACGTCTGCTATTTAGTCGCCATACTATCAGATTTGCTCCTGATGTAACTATTGTTGTACACCGCGTCGCAAATCTGAGGCGTATGGGGAGTTTGCTCTTCAGGCGTCATGCTTGCAATTTTTTCGCTCGTGTACTGTTTTTGTACACGTCGCTCAAAAATCCCTGCGCAGCACACCTAAATATCAAACTCTTGGATTCAATATTTAAAAGGCTCGAATTTGTCGAGCCTTTGCATGTTGGGACAAACGGGCGCAAGCTGGGGCACCACCGAGGCGGTGGAGCCATCGGCCACCGCAAGCTGGGGCAGCTTGACCCCATCGGCCACCGGTAGCTTGCTCGGTGCCCCATAAAACGCGATGCTCAGATTGTGCTGGCGTAAAGTTCGATATCTCCTTATAAATTCTATGGTTCAGCCATTAAAAAAATTATCCAACACAGGCTGGACGCCTGTGCCTCCGGCTTATGCCGGAGCTTGCGGGCAAGATAGAGGTAAAGGTTGAAAATAGGGAGATATAATTAAATGTGGCAAATTTTGTCTATCAGATTTGAGGGAGCTAAGTTATTAAAGAAAAGGTCTATGAGGGGAAAAGGGGCGATGGTAAGGTGGAAAAAAATGGGCAGAGAAACGAACTGCCTTCGCACTCTGCCCGTTGCAAGTTACCACGAACCGAGAATCGAACGGGCGACGAATTTGTCATTGTAGTAACTATTGAACATTCGCGAGGAACCATCGGACATATTTACAGCAGTGTGAGGATCGTTGCCGGTAGATGACCAATAATAATCTTCCTTTAATTTTCTACCACCGTTTCTTGAAAGTAGAGTGTTTATTGCGGATTTGTTGTTATATATGATTTTTAATTGGTATGAATTGGGAAAGGTACCTCGGAATTTGCTACAGAAGTAGTATCTATTGAGTTCAAAAGAAGCTTCATCCCAAGTTAGTGGTCCCCAATCTTCTGTTGCTACATAGAAGCTCATACCGCTAGCCTTAACACCAACTACCTTACCATTACAATAAAACAACTCACCTTGAGCTCCGTTTAACTGCTCTAGGCAGCTGCTGCCGTTCCATTCGTAGCCGCTGGCGCAAGTGCATGCAGTATATTTGCCGCCGCAGGCAGAGCCAGAGCCTCCGGAATAGCCTGTACCGGAGCAAGTGTATTTGTAGCTTGATGAGCAAGAAAGAACACAGTTACTCCCATTCCAAGTGTAGTTGTTTGAGCAATTACATTTAGTATATTTTCCGCCGCAGGCGGCGCCGGAGCCACCGGAGTAGCCCGTGCCGGAGCAGGTATATTTATAGCTCGAATCGCAAGTGCAGGACTGATATTTGCCGTTGCAATCATTACCGACTCCTTTTTCACCGGTGCCGGTGCAGGTATAAGTAAAACCTAGTTTATCACAAGCAAGGTTAAGACATTCTTCTTCAGAAGTTAGACAAGCCCATTTGTTACCAAAGGGGCATTTGACGCCTTTGCCGCCGTTGCAAGAGGTTTCAGTATAACCCAAAGTTTCGCAATCTTGCGTGGCGACGCATTGGGCAAAAGTTATAGTTGGGATTAAGGACAGACTTGTCCCGATAAGTAAAAAGGAAATTTTTTGCATAATAACACCTGTATCAACATTTATCTTCACAGCTATCATTATAACAAAAAAGAAAATATCTTTCAATGACTATTTTTAATTAATGGCAAAAATGGGGACGGGAAAAGGTTAATTGTTTTGTGTGGCTAATTTTGTCTAATCTATTTAGGGGGAGGATAGGGGGTAATGGATGGTGGATTAGAGTGGCTTGGGTCGGAGGGGTAAGAGGAGGGAAAATTTAATTTAGTAGACAATTTTGTCTAGCTGCTTGAGAGGAGGGAAAAGGGCGATAAGGCGATGAGGAGGGGGAAGGGAAAAGAGGATAGAATGGGATGAATGGTGGTGATGATGAAAAGGGCGAGATGGAGATGGCAAGGAGGGAAAGGCGATAAGGCGATGCGGTGAGGAGGGGATGAGAGAGATGGTGAGGAGGGAAAAGGCGCGAGGGAATGTGATTATACAGGAGGAGGTTGGAAAAAACTCAAAATAGGCAAGATGAGAGCAACGCGATTAGTTGAAACGCTGAGCCGGATAGTGGTGACTGAGCTGGTGAAGCTGCGCCAGCTTCTCCGGCTTACGCCGCAAACGGGCGCCGTTTGATCCGCTCGGTCACTGGTAGCTTGTGCGGAGTTTTAATTAGTCGCGTTGCTCGGATTGTGCTTGCAGATAGTACGATATTTCTTTATATGGTCGATGGTTCAGCCATTCTAAAAAAAACTATCTAATATAGGCATTCCGCCTGTGGTGGATGGTTGTTTTAGGTAAAGCAATAATATATGGCAAATTTTGTCTAATAGTTTAGGGAGGGGATGTAAAGTGGGGCGGGGAAAAAGATAATCAAGGGGAGAGATATGTGGGCGTAGGGGAGGATGAAAAAAGGTTGGTTTTCAACAATATATAAATTATCGTTGGCAGGGATTTAATTTCGTGTTTATATGCTTGGCAAATACAGTTTAAGAGGAGAAGATGATGAACTGGTTGATGGTGGCTTTGAGGGGGAATGCTGGGGGCATTGTCCAGATATGCCGTATATAATTATCCGCTATTTAAGGCAAATTGGTTTATGTTAAATACTTTTACCGTAAATATGTTGGGCTGTTTGCTGATGGGAATTGTGACCGAGTTGTTTGCCTTCAAAACCGGTTGGCCGCAAGAGCTGCGAATCTTGTTTACAATGGGGTTCCTTGGGGCGTTTACGACTTTTTCAACCTATGGTGCGGATATTGTCGTATTAATTAATCGGCAAGAGCTCTGGCGTGCGGCTATTTATGTGTTGGCATCTACCGGACTGGGAATTGCGGCCGTGTTTTTGGGGTGTTATATTGTTCGCTGGTGCTGTCGTTAACTATTTGTTGGCAGATATTTAACTTTTGCTGATTATACTTCTTAAGAAAGTTTTTTTTCGAAAGGAGTTTTTTTATGAATAAAAAAATGATGAGCGTATTGGCCGTATTGGCAATAATTTGTGGTGTGTCTACCGTGTGGGCTCATGGCGGATTTGCTGAGCATCACGGTGGTTATGTCGGGAATAACGGTGGTTTTGTCGGGCCTCAGGCGGAGCCGAAGTCTGTGACGGTAGAAGAAGCAAAATCTATGAATGATGAAGCTAAAATCTTAGTTAAAGGGCATATTATCAGTGCAGCTGGTGATGATGATTATATGTTCAAAGATAATACCGGAACCATTAAGGTAGAAATTGATAAAGACATTTGGAAAGGGGTTACCGTTAAGCCTGAAGATAATGTAGAGATTTTGGGTGAGGTTGACCGCCATTTGCAAAAAGAGACATCAATAGAGGCTGAGGCCATTGCGATTGTGCCTTCCAAATAACTAAAAGAAAAGGGGCTGTGTTTCAGCCCCTTTTTTGGGTTTTAAGCATTGCTGCGGGTGCGGTATAATGACATCCATATACCGCAGAAGAGAATGCTGAATGTGATTATCAAAGATATCAGCGGGGTGATGTCGATGCCGATATAAGGCAAGAAAATCTTAGACCCGATGAATATCAAGATGATAGACAGGGCTTGTTTCAAATAAGCAAAGCGGTTGACCGCAACGGCCAATAAGAAGTACAACGACCGCAGACCCAAGATGGCAAAAATATTGCTGGTATAAATAATATAAGTGTCTTGGGTAATCAAGAAAATGGCCGGGATACTGTCAATTGCGAAGATGATATCCATAACCTCAATAATGATTAAGGCAAAGAAGAGAGGAGTTATCATCCATTTGCCGCCTTTGTGAATAAAAAAGTGCTCGCCGATAATTTCATGGGTTACGTGAAAACGACGTCTTATCATCTTGAAAAGCGGACGTTCCAAAATTGGGGTTTCTTCTTTTTCGGGCATAAAGATTTTGACGCCGGTATAAATAAGAAATACCGAGAACAGGTACAAAATCCAATGAAAGCGGCTGACCAATTCTGCGCCGATGAAAATCATTATGGCGCGCATTACAATAGCGCCCAAGACACCCCAAAACAAAACACGGTGTTGGTAGCGATTGGGAACCTTGAGGCTGGTAAATACCAAGGAGATAACAAAAATATTGTCCATGGAAAGGCTTTTTTCAACCAGATAGCCGGTGTAGTACAAAAGTCCGGCCGAGGTGCCTCGCTCATAAATAATAAATAGGCCGAAAATTAAGGCTATGATAATATAATAAGCACTTAACCTAAAGGTTTCGGATAAAGTGGGTTCTTCGCTTTTGCGGTGGAATACGCACAAATCCAAAAACAGCAAAACCGTAACGATTACGCCAAAACTAACCCATAACCACGAAGCAGACAAAACCTCGTGTGGGGCACTGAAAAAATTGATTAGACTTTCCATTATCTCTCTCTGTTAATGTTAGAATTGCGTATTTGTTCTAGCATTTGCCAAAGGGAGCGTCAAGCCCGGCGATTAAGTTAGCCAAAGGTTTTTATGCGCTCGGCCAAGGGGAGAAAGTCTTTTTCATCAGGGGTGGCGGTGATGTTGCCAAACGGCATTTGGGCAATGAGTTTCCAAGTTGGTGAAATTTGCCATTCACGTTGCACAAAGCCATCTACCAGCGGGGAATAATGTTGAAGAGAGGCCCCAATATTATGCTCGGCAAACAAGCACCAAAGCGCAAATTGCAGCATGGCATTGCTTTGCTCTGACCAGACAGGAAAGTTTTTGCTATATAGTGGAAAGTGTTGCTGCAGGCTGCTGACGGTGGCGGTGTCTTCAAAAAACAAGATAGTGCCGAATCCGGCGGCAAAAGAAGATATTTTTCGTTCAGTAGCGGAAAATTTTTCGGCCGGTGTCAGGGCTTTGAGCTCTTGTAAGGTCAAGTTCCAAAACTTGTGGTGTTCAGTGCCATAAAGGCTGACGACTCTGGCTGACTGAGAGTTGAATGCTGATGGGCTATACATAACGGCATCGGCTATCAGCGTATTAATTTCTGCCTGTGAAAGGTCGGGATGGTTGCCTAGTGAATAGTTGGAGCGTCTTAGTTCTAAGAGTTTACGAAAGTGAGAGTTCATTGAAGCCTCCTAATGTAGTTTAGTGTTGACCTTTGAGTATGCTTTCAATAATAAAAGTGATGTTGGTGGTAAACAGTTTGACTGAGATAGCCAGCAAAATGATGCCGAAAAATTTTTGCAACATATAAATACCGCCGGCACCGAGCAAGCGTTCAAGGTTTTTGGTTAGGCGTAAAACACCGTAGACAACAATGCAGTTCAGCAAAATGGCGCAAAGAATGTTAATACCATCGTATTGAGCACGAATGGAGAGGATGGTGGTTAAAGCTCCTGCACCGGCGATAAGTGGAAAAACTACCGGAAAAAAGCTACTGTCTTTGGGAGAATCCTCGGTGCTTTTGAATATTTCAATATCCAAAATCATTTCCAAAGCCATAACAAAGATGATTAATGAACCGGCAACCGCAAATGATGAAATATCAACTCCAAACAGTTTTAAAAACGCTTCTCCGACAAAGAAGAAAATAATAAACATTATGAAGGCGAGGCAGGCGGTTTTGTACGGCACAACAACTTTGCCGCGGCGGCGCAGCTTTAAGATAATCGGAATCGAACCCGGCATATCAATAATAGCAAAAAGAACGATGAATGCACTGATAAAGTCTTGAAAATTAAATGTTCCGAACATATTTTTACCTCTGATTCTAGATTAAAGCCGTAAAAAAATGAACCTAATTGATGGTTCGTAAGCTTTCCTTAAGATAGTTGTGTATTTATAAAATATAAACTATATTTATAATATAATATCAAAGAAATTATTAACAACAGGAGGCAAAATGTCGGATTTAAAGTTTTTGGCCTTTGATATTGGTGGCACAAAAATTGCTTATGCTATTATTGATGAGCATGGAAAAGTATTGGAACCTGGTGGAAAGGTGTTTACGCCTAAAACTGCGAAGGCGATTTTTGATAAACTGAAAGAGATTGTTCAGTCTTATGAAAAAGAAATTGATGGAATCGCTATTGCAACCGCCGGTGAAGTTGATCCGCAAAATACGAGAATCGCGGCTTCGGTCGGAAATTTGCCTGAAGGATATCGGAATACTGAATTTACACGTTTGTCGGCTAAACCGGTGTATGTGGAAAATGATGCTAATGCGGCGATGTGGGGAGAACTACATATTGGTGCCGCTAAAGGGTGTAAAGATGCAATGTTGGTCGCTATCGGTACCGGTGTAGGAGTGGCCTTTGTGATTGATGGTAAACTATTAAAAGGTAAGTCAGGTTGTGCAGGAGAGGCTCATTTCCCCGTAAACCGTGGGCATAAACGTAAATGCACTTGTGGTTTATATGACTGCTATGAGATTTATGCCTCAGGTACCGCCTTGGGACTCGATGCCAAAGAAGCTTATAAAGATGAAAATGCTGATAGTCATACCGTGATTAAAGGCATGGAAAAAGGCGACAAATTGGCTACAGAAGTGTTTAATCATTGGCAGCAAAATGTTATTGATGGAATTGTGGGGCTGGTGAATTTGTTTGACTCGGAAGTGGTCATCCTGTTTGGATCTTTGACGGAGTTTATGGACTTTGATACCATTGAAAATGAAGTAAACAAAAGTATTTTTGGAGGTCCTGTAATCTTAAAAAGAGCTGTATTGGAAAATAATGCAACCATGATTGGAGCAACAATTGCTGCAGCGCAGAAACTTAAAGGAGAACGTTAAATGTGGGGGATGAATAATTTAGTATCTTGGCTTTTGTTTGCTTTTATTGGTGCCGGGGCTATTGTTTTGTCGGTTTATGTGTTTGCTTTTCTACTGCCGTTTGTGTTGTTAATCTTGGCGGCTACGGTGCTGATTAATTTAGGGCGATATTTTTATATGCGCTATAAATTGAAAGGATATTTAGAGAATTTTATGGCTAAGCCGACCAAAAGGAATCAGCGCACAGCTCAGCATGATGACGTGATTGATGTGGAATATGAAGTAGTTGATGATGGTAAAGCAAAGAGATAGGTTGTAGATGATGAAAAAGATATTTTGTTTATGTTTGGCACTATTGGGATTGTATGGAGCTTCAGTGCAGGCTGCAGACAATGAAATTAGAGATGATAAAATATATCTGTTTTATTCAGAAGGGTGTCCGCATTGTAAAGATGCTGAGGCTTATTTGGCTCAAAACTATCCTAATTTGGAAATGGAACGCTTGAATGTTAGGACGCGTTATGGGTATTATATGTTTGTGGAATGTGTGAAAAAATTTGACTTGGGCTCTGAAGTAGGTACTCCGCTGTTTTGTATGGGGGATAATTATTTGATGGGGTGGGATAATTCTTATCCAGATAAGTTTAAGAGTTATGTCAAGCCTTTTGAAAAATAAATAAAAGCCTTGGTAGAAACCAAGGCTTTTTTGTGATGGTAGCGAGGGAGGGATTTGAACCCCCGACACAAGGATTATGATTCCTCTGCTCTAACCAACTGAGCTACCCCGCCATCAAGTTCGCCTATTTTAATAATATGCTTTTTGTTAGTTGTCAATATATATTTTTTTTATAAATGGTATTTTGTTAAAAAGAAAGAGGAAGGATTGGCCTTCCTCTTGGTAAATTATTCTTCGTCCCAGCGTTTGAGTATTGAAGATGAGGAGTTGGCTTTATTATCGCCTCCGACTCCGAAAGCTAAGTCAATTTGGCATTCTTTGCAGACTTCAGTTTCCGGAATGTTATCTTTGCGGCGGTCGCCTCCGTTAGCAAATACTAAGTGGACATCAGGATATTTGGCGCGAACTTTGCGGATGCCGTCGCAGGCGGAGTTATCAGAGTCGTCGAATCCCATAGCCTCAATAACGCCTTTAAAATTTTCACAAATGGTTTTACGGGTATAGAAGTCTTGAAAATTTTTACCTTTTTTGCGGCGGAGCCATTCATCTGAATTAACTAAAACGATAACTCCATCGCTAGCTGCAGCTGAGGCTTTGATTAATTCAATGTGACCTTCGTGAATGGGGTCAAAACCACCGCTTACAATATAATAGGTTTTCATGTATCCTCTCTTGTATAAAAAAGTTGAGGCAGAGATTAAATTGCTGCCGTTTATGCTTTGATGTTATGATAGATTTGTGGTGATTGCAAGCAGGGAAGTGCCTTTGTGGAGAATTAAACCCAAGCTGGGCAAACGGGCGCCGTTTGATCCGCTCAATCACCGGTAGCTTGTACTGTGTTCAACAAGTCGCGATGCTCAAATCGGGTGTCGGAGAGTTATGATTTTGGGAGAGTGTTCGGAAGGGTTCGAATCCCTTTGCGCACAAAAAAAACCTCCCGAAGGAGGAAGCTGGGGCAGCTTCACCCCATCAGCCACCGGTAGCTTGTACTGTGTTCAACAAGTCGCGATGCTCAAATCGGGTGTGCGGAGAGTTATGATTTTGGGAGAGTGTTCGGTCTAACTGGTTCGAATCTCGACGCACAAAAAAAGCCTCCTGAAGGAGGCTTTTTTATTGGTGAGCGCGTCGGGATTCGAACCCGAGACCCTTTGATTAAAAGTCAAATGCTCTACCGACTGAGCTACGCACCCAAAATATGCTGTTGCAATAACGAGGTGTGTTATAATGGATTATTTTGGGGAAGTCAATAAAAAAAATTACATTTTTTGTAAAAAAATATTTTTTTGTAATTTATTTATTAATAATTATGTGATAATATCTTAATCAGATTTTCGATTAATAGTTTAATAAATAGGTGCAATATGGTTAAAAAAGCTAATGTTAGTCAGTCTGAAGGGCAGTATGATATTTTACAAAATGCTGCCGGTGAAATCTTGATTATTATTCAATATCGTGCCGGTGGACCGGAAAATCCTCGTTTGGTATATGATGGCGGAGATCAGGCTTTACTCTATCGTAGTAGAGAAAGTGCGGTTATGCTTGAGGCTATTAATCAAGAAGCTCGCCAGCCTTTGAAGTCGGTTAGCGAAGTCTTGATGGTTGAACTTGAAGATGACGATGTTGCTCGAGAGTATAGAGTACCCGTCAGAGCTGTGAAGAATTTAGAAGCTTTAATGCGCTAGATTATTTATTTGATAATTTTAGTAGTTGGATATCTTGGAATAAGGGCTTTAAATGCCCTTATTTTTTGTTATATTAACAACAAGTTAATTTTTTTAGGGTGCTCTGATGCTTGCTTTTTCAATGCTTAAACTATTGGTGTTAGGCGTGTTTTCCGAGATATTTCAGAAAAATAGATTACAGAAGTCTTGGGCGGTGGTGGTCTGTATGGCGGCCGCAACGGTGCTGTTCTTTATGTTAACTCCGGAAGTGATGGTCGATGGTAAGGCCTTTGTATACAATTGGATTGATACCAATGCCATCAGAGTTAAATTAACTGTATTGCCAAGCCTTGAAATGTATAAGTTAGGGGCGTTATTGGGGTTAATTGCTTTGGCAATGATGTTTTATAATTGTTTTTATGATGAAGGTAAAATGCGACTCCGCAACGCTGGTCTGTATTTGTTGATTTTAGTGGCGATGTTGGCTTTGGTTTCAGCTCAAAATATGATGCAGATAATGATTGCTTTATGTTGGGTGGATGTTTTGTGTTTTTATTTGCTCAAAGACAGTTGGCTGAAACGCGGATATATGTTTTATAATGTTTTAGCAGATATGCTGTTTATTATTGTGGTGGCATTGATTTGGGGAGACCAGAAGAGTTTGTCTGTCGAGGCGTTGTCCAGATATATGCATAATGGTGACAATAAGCAAATTGTGGCGATGTTTTGGACGTTAGTGGTGTTGTTGAAAACAGGAATGGTGTTGTTCCATGATTTTGTGATTAATTTGAAAAAAATAAGTTTTGTCAGGGGAATATATATTTTTTATGCGGCTACTCCGATGGCTGGGTTGATATTACTTTGGAAAACCAGCAGCGTGTTGGAAAGCGTTGACTGGACGAGAATGGTAATTGCCGCTTTTGCTGCGGGAAGTATGTTGTGGGCTTTTGTTGGAAGTTTGGTTATAGATAATATTAAAGCCAAAATTATGTATTGGAATATGATGTTGATGGGGTTGATGGCTGCATTGTTAAGCTTATCAACAAAAGTATTTTTAGATTTTGTTCCATGGCTACCGTGGTGTGGAATTATGTTGTCAGCAGTAATGATTTTGCCGGTGGTGGCGGCGTCAAATGAGTTGCTGGTGTCTAAAATGGGTGGTTTTATTAGCCGATTGAAAATCTCTTTTGTGGCATCAATGTTGTTAGTGGCGGCGGAGTTACAAGTAATTTTGCACTATTCAAACGGAACAGGAAAAATGTGGGTGTGGGGATTTTTGCTGTTACAAATGCTTAGTGTAACAAGTGTTTGGCGGCAAATTTATTGTGGAAAAACAAAGGCTGATGAAAAAGTTTGGGCTTTGTTGAAAAATCCTAATCTATTGTATTTTGTGCCGGTGGTATTGTTTGGTGGCTTGGTGTTTAGTTATTTTGGGCTGCCGCTTAAAAATGTGTGGCTGGGATTAGCTTTAGTGTTAATGCTTATTGTAGCTAATCCTTTAGCTAAGCTTGAACAGATTTATGCCTATGATAAAATTCAAAAAGCGGCGCCGTGTAGTTTTTTGTTTGAAGTCCTTCTGGTGTTTCCGGTACGAATTTTGGGACGAGTGTTATGGTTATTAATCGATTTTGTGTTTATTGAGCGGACAATTATTAATACTTTGCGGCGATTGATGGCTTTCTTGGTTAAAACGGTAGCAATATTGCATGTGAATATGTTTGTAGGTGCTTTTATTTTTACACTTATAGGCGGAGCAATTTTGATTTGGGTTTATTATTTTAACGGAGGATTGTGATTATGCAGCCGACGATTCCTTATTTGTTATTTTTGGTTTTGATGCCTTTGGTGGGCATGCTGTTTGTGATGGCAGCCAAAGATGATGATAAAACCAAGGGTACTAATGCTTTGAAGGTAGCTGCTTTGGCGGTGGTCGCAGATTTATTGTTAATCTTTCGTATTTTTACACTAATTTCTTTGAAATATGGCAAAATTCAATTGCTTGAAGTGTATGAGTGGTTGGATAATCCTCAGATATCGTTGATGTTTGGGGTGGATTGTTTTGCTTTATTGTTGATGTTTGGTGTCCATTTGGCGGTATTGATTGGTCTGTGGGGTGTACGTCAGGAGGCTGAAGAGCAAAAATCAAGAATGATCTTTACGTTGTTGTTCTTAAGTATGATGAATGGTTTCTTTACAGCGGTTGATATATTTTCTTTCTTTATTTTCTTTGAAGCGATGCTTTTGCCTTTGTATATGTTGGTGGGAATGTTTGGCGGAGTCAGACGGCAAGGAGCGTTGTTTAGATTTATGTTGTATAACTTGTTGGGGGCTTTGTTATTGTTGGCAGCAATATTGGTAATTTATAATCATCAGGGGAGTAGTATTGCGTTAAGTAAAATTAGCAGTGTTAAACTGGGGATGGCTAGTGAAATTATGGTGTGGTCATCAATCTTTGTGGCTTTTATTTCGCGAATTCCGATTTGGCCGTTCCATTATTGGATATCTTCAATCAGTGCCAGAGTAAAAAATCCGTTGGTCTTTATTATTGCTAATATTGTGCCATTAACCGGAGTGTATGGATTTATGCGGTTTTGGCCCAAAACAATGCCGGATGTGATGATTTTTTTGGTGGCCATTTTGGAGGTGGTCAGCGTATTGACGATGTTGTTTATTGCTTTGATTGCCATAATTAATAAAGATATTCAATATAAAGTTTTTTCGTTTATGACGGTGTATTATATTTTTTATTTGCTGGGGGTGTTTTTGCCGACGGACCAAATTTTGCTGAATGTGGGATTTGCAATTTTTGCGTTCTTACTAATTTTCTCTGCTTTGGAAGTGATGTTGGCATATATGAACACTCAACAAGAAAATACTAATATGTCGACGGAAGGGTGCTTGCAATATATGCCTAGATTGTCGGCGGTATTTACATTTATGGTGCTGGCGGGAATCGGAATGCCGTTGTCGGCGATGTTTGTAAATAATTTTGTGATTATGGCCGGATTGTTAAATTATAATATGATAACGGCTTTTGTCGCGTTGGGGGCATTGATTTTGGTGGCGGTAGCTTTGCTTGCAGATTTGTATCGACGTAAAAGAGAAGATAATATAGCTAAGAATATTGTGTCTGTGGCTGATATTTCAACGGCGGAGGCGGTTTTTATGTGGGGTGTGGCTTTAGTGCTAGTGTTGTCGTTTGTAAATCCGTTATGGTTTGTGAGAGGATAAGCTATGTATGATTTTATGGCCTTAATGCCGGAAGCAATTTTGTTATTTACTATTGTTGTAATGCTGATGGTGGCTTTATTAAGAAGTAAAAATACACCAAAGACCTTTTATACTTTAGCTAAGTATGGAGTATTAGCGGCATTGGTGGCTGAAATTGCGCTGTATAATCATACTTTGTGGCTGGGCCATTATGTAAATAACCCACAGATTACGGTTTTTAAGGTGGTTATTTATTTGTTGTTGTTGGGTAATATGCACATTTCGCTTAAGTGGTTCTTAGGAGAAGATAAATCAAGTTTTGGTTTTTATGTATTGCTTATATTATCTTTGTTGAGCTTGGTTGCGGCAATGTCGGCTGTAAATTTATATTTATGGTGGGGGTGTTTGCAAGTAAGTATGCTCTTGCATTATGTCTTATTAAGAGATGGTTGTGACGCTGATGAGCAAAAGGCGGAGATGAAATGTTTGGGATTGGTGGCGGTAATATATGGAGTGGCCGGGACTTGTGGAGTGTTTGGTTTGTCTCGCTTAAGCGGAGGGGCTGAATTTGCTCAGATATTAGCTTTTTTGAGCCAAACAGAGTTGAATGTTGAGATTTATGTGGCTTGTGCTTTGATCTTGGTGGGGCTTTTATTTGTGATGGGAATGCCTCCGTTCCATTTTTGGATGTCAGGGGCCGCGGCTGCGGCTATTCTGCCGGCTAGTGGATATGTGTCGGTGGTGCCGCTGTTTGCTTATTATGCGTGTTTGTTAAATTTGTTGGAAAGTGTATTTAGTCCTATTTATATGGTTTTAAAGCCGGTTTTGTTGATTTTTGCTCTGATGGCGGTGGTGTTGGGAGCTGTGGCGGCTAATAATGAAAATAATTTACGTAAGTTGTTTGTGTATTCAAGAATCTTTGTGATGGGAATTGTGCTGGCGGTAATATTGAATTTGTCAGAAGAGGCTGAGTTTGCGGGATTTGTATTTTTGCTAGTATCTTTATTGGCTATGGCCGGTGTGTATACAATTTTTTATGCTTTCAAAAGTAAGGGAGAATATTTATCTGATTTGCCTGATGTGGCCGGAATAGCAGAGAGTAAACCTTATGTGGCGGCGGCAATGTTGATATTTATGACATCGATGCTTGGTTTTCCACCGTTGTTAGGATTTTTGGGAGCGGTGATTGCGCTTAATCAGCTGGTGGTTATTCATCAATATATGGTGGTTATGGTTATTATGTTTGGGGTATTGATGATGGCTTCGGCTTATTTGCGCGTGCTGAAAACGATGTATTTTGATGATAAGCATAAAAGCTTTGACCGTGTTGACAAAGGAATTTATCAAATTTTGTTGGTGGACATTGTGTTGATTGCGGTATTGATGATAAATCCAAAGATTTTACTTGGCTTGATTGAGCTGATGCTGAAGTAATGAGGATGAAAATGCAAAAGATTGAGAATTGGCAGTGGCTGGAATTTGACGAATTGCCTAGTACAAATGATAAAGCTAAGGAGTTGGTCGAGCAGGGGGACAATGGTGAACAGTGGGTGGTGACAGCTGAAAGGCAGACGGCCGGACGAGGGCGCCTTGGTCGAAAGTGGCAAGGGCTTGAGGGCAATTTGTTTATGTCTTTGGCAATGCCGGCTGACTGGGCTAGCTTGAATATATACGTATTTATGTCATCTTTGACATTATTTAATATAATCAAAAGATTAAATAATAATATTAATGTAAAGCTTGAACTAAAATGGCCCAATGATGTGCTGCTTAACGGAGCTAAAATTTCCGGAATATTGTTAGAAAAAGCCGCGCGTGATTATCTGATTGTGGGAGTCGGCGTAAATGTAAAAGCTTCTCCGGCACCGGAAGACACTCCTTATCCAACCACAAATTTGGCAGCGTGTGGTTTTGATATTGACCGATTGGAGTTGTTGCGCTACTATTTGGCAGAATGGAATCATAATTTAACAATATGGAGAGAGCAGGGAGCTGCGGTGATTAAAAATATGTGGCTTCAAAATGCTAAGGGATTGAATGAGGAAATTGCGGTAAACCTTGGAAAAAGAATCGAAAAAGGTGTTTTTGTCGGCGTTGATGATAATGGTGCTTTGCTTTTGAAACAGGGTGATAAAGAGATTAAAATAATGGCCGGCGATATTTGGTTTAATGAGGATTGATAATGGATATTTTTGACAGAGAAGGTTTGTTTTTTATTCCCTTGGGCGGAGCTGATGGAATCGGCATGAATATGTATGCCTATGTTGCCAATGGGAAAATTATTGTAGTAGACTGCGGCTATACGTTTTTGAATGATGATTATCCGGGGATGGATTTGGCGTTTGCTGATCCGGCGTTCTTGGAAACTTATGCCGACCGCATTGAAGCGCTATTTATAACCCATGCTCATGAGGACCATTTTGGGGCGATTGCTCATGTTTGGCCAAAGCTAAAGTGTCCGGTATATGCGATGCGCTTTACTGCCGGACTGATGAAAGAGCGGTTGAAAGAGTTTCATCTGGATGGCGAAGTTTCTATTTATGAAGTTAATGATAATACTAAAGTGCGGCTCGATACTTTTGAGGTCGATTTTATGCCGATTACCCATTCGGTGCCGGAAACTTGTGCCTTGTATATTAAAACGCCTTACGGCAATGTTGTTCATGCTACGGATTGGCGTTTTGATGACGACAAAACGGAAATTGTTAAGGCTGATCATAAGGCATTAAAGCAAGCCGGAAAAGAGGGCGTGGATATTTTGGTTTGTGATTCAACCAATGTGTTGGTGGATAAACCACAATGTAGTGAGTTTGATGTCCGCAACAGTTTGATGGCTTTGGTACCGCTGTATAAAAACGGTTTGATTGCGACTTGTTTTGCTTCCAATCTGATGCGTTTGGAAAGCTTGATTTTGGCTGCTGATAAAGCCGGAAGAACGCCGGTATTGGTAGGCCGGACGCTCATCAAAAATATGAAAATTGCTAAAGAGTGTGGGTATTTTAAGGATTTGCCGCAAGTATATGATATTAAAGATGCCAAAGATATTCCCTCAGACAAGGTAATGTATATTTGTACCGGCTCACAGGGCAATTATCGTAGTGCGCTGAGCTCTATTGTGAAAGGTGAGCATCGTGATGTAAAGTTGGCAAAAGGCGATGCTATTATCTTTTCTTCTAAAATCATCCCCGGAAATGAGGACAAGATTGAACGTATGCAGGAAAACCTTATGGATATGGGAGTTACCGTTATTCGTGAGGAAGAGTTCTTGGTACATACCTCGGGGCACGCTAACCGCTCAGATCTTAAGAAAATGTATAAAATTTTGAATCCTAAGGCGGTGATTCCGGTTCATGGTGACAAGCGTTTTGTGCGGGAGCATCAGCGTTTTGCTCATGCCTTGGGGATTGAGCAGGTGGAAACCGCGCGCAACGGTGATGTGTTTATGTATTTTGGCGGCAAGTTGTCGTGGTTGGAAAGTGTGCCGGCAGATATTTTGGCGGTTGACCGTCGTCATGTGATTAAGCTTAATTCGCAAGTGGTCAAAAATCGGCGGAGAATCGCCTATAACTGCAGTGTATTTATCAGCGTGGTATTTGACCGAAAGTGGAATTTGAAAGATTTGCAGATTTCCTCCATCGATATTATGGATGAGACGGACTTCAAAGAGCTGGCCGAAACGATTAAGGCGCAGGTTGAGGAGCAATATGCCAAAGAGTTGGAGCGTTTTGGCGGAAAAGAGCAGGCGATTAGTGATTATATTCGCGGGCAGATAAGGCGCAAGATTTTTGCGGCGACGGATATTCGTCCGGTTACTTTCTTCCATATGTATCGCATTGGAGGGCATGCTTTGGGCGAGGTCGAGCAGCCAGATGCGGAAGAGAGTAGTGTGGTGATTTTGGCCGACAACTGACACAAACTCTTAGATTTTATGTTACAAAGCGCTCTTACTAGTAAGAGCGCTTTGTAATGTATGGTTAGTCATGACAAGTGTAAACATTATAAGCACATAGAAATTGTCCATATGTGGGAGATTCCAGTCTGTTATCGTAGTAACTGTATGATATTTTAAAATAGCATTTATTTTTATCTATTCTACTGCATGATTTAAATAGGTAGTCAGGGCAGGAATCGCTACATTCTTCAGTATACTGTCTTTTTCCACAAGATGATCCCTGCCATATTTCTCCGTTATTTTTACATTTGCATGATTTATATTTGCCATCGCAAGCAGTACCGACTCCTCCAGCTTCATTGCTCCTATTGCATGAATAGGCAAAACTTGCATCGCAGATACATCCTTTATTTTCATTCCATACATAGTTAGTTTTGCATATACATTTTTGATATTTATTATTACAAGGATTACCTACAGCTTTAGCATCTCCGGTATCTTTGCATGTATATATAAATCCATAGTTTTCGCAACTCATGATGCAAGCCCATTTGTTACCAAAGGGGCATTTGACGCCCTTTCCTCCGTTGCAAGAGGTTTCAGTATAACCCAAAGTTTCGCAATCTTGGGTGGCGACGCATTGGGCATAAGTTAAAGTTGGAATTAAGGACAGACTTGTCCCGATAAGTAAAAATAATTTAGTATTCATAACCAAAGCTCCATTGTTTTTAGAGTTAAAACAAATGCCGCTTAAGTTATAAAAAAAACTAAGGCGGCATGGAGCTCAAAAACTGCTTAAGTACAGTCGCTGTTATTCAATATATTACCAGCACTCCACACCAAGGTGGAATTTTACTTAAGGGTGTTTTTGAGACACCACAGCCGGATTTCCTGACTGCATATTCAGAATACCACGCGAGGCGCAAAGTTGCAAGTTGTTTTTGATGTAATCATCAACTTGAAGATAAAGAAGGGGCGGATAAATTAATTTAACTGACAATTTTGTCTAGTGGTTTAAAGGAGGTAAGAAATTGAGGGAGGCAAGGGATAAGAGGTGAAGGGGAAGAAGAAAAGTGGTAAAAGGGGAAAAAGGAAGGTTAAGGTTGGAGGAAATGTTGGAAGATGTTATGTGATTATAACGGATGTGTATACTGCCCCAAGTTTCAGGAGAAGAAAAAATGATTGGGTAAAAATGGTGTTAATAATGGAGATAAGTCTAATAAGGGGAAAAGAGCTTTTTGTGCTTTGCAAATTAAATATTTGTGTTAATCTGCTAGGCAAGGAGATTTGCACTTATGGATTTTGAAAATATTACTGCCAGACTGAAAGATATTACTGCCAATGCTTATTTTGGTAGAGTTACCGCCGTCAAGGGTTTGTTTATTGAGGTATCAGGCGTGCGGGCGGCAATGACTATCGGTGACAGGTGTTTGGTGCATAATAATCAAGGGCAAAAAGTCCCTTGTGAACTGGTCAGCTTTGATGGTGATAAGCTCTTGGTTATGCCATACGGCTCGTTGCAGGGAATTGGTCCGGGGTGTCGGGTAGATGTGGAAAATGCATCTCCGGTAATTTACCCTCATCCATCGTGGCTCGGGCGAATTATTAATGCTTTTGGTGAGCCAATAGATGGAAAAGGTGAGCTAATCCGCGGTGATAAGCCTTATTTGATTAAAAATTCTCCGCCGCCGGCGCAATTCCGCGACCGCGTAAAAGGCAAGGTTGATCTTGGCGTGCGCGCCGTAAATACTTTTTTGACCGTGTGCAAAGGGCAACGTATGGGTATTTTTGCCGGTTCAGGGGTTGGAAAATCAACCCTGATGTCAATGATGGCCAAAAATACCGACTCTGATATTGCGGTTATCGGTTTAATCGGTGAGCGCGGGCGTGAGGCTAAAGAATTTGTGGAAGATGTGCTCGGTGCCGAAGGGTTGGAAAAATCAATCTTGGTTTTGGCTACCTCTGATGAAAGCCCGTTAATGCGTCGGCAGGCCGCGTATACGGCAATGGCGGTGGCCGAGTATTTTCGGGATTTGAATAAAAATGTTCTATGTATGATGGACTCAATCACTCGTTTTGCCATGGCTCAACGTGAAATATCTTTGAGTATCGGAGAGCCTCCGGCCTCAAAGGGGTATACGCCAAGCGTATTCGCCGAGCTGCCAAGATTGTTGGAGCGGGCAGGGCCGGGGGCTGGTACCGGAACCATTACCGGTTTGTTTACTGTATTAGTCGATGGTGATGACCATAATGAGCCGGTGGCTGATGCGGTGCGTGGTATTTTGGATGGGCATATTGTGCTGGATAGAGCCATTGCTGAGCGCAACCGGTATCCGGCGATTAATATTTTGCGCTCAATCTCTCGTACCATGCCGGATTGTGATACACCGGAGGAATATGCTCTGGTTGCTAAAGCGCGCAAGTATATTGCATCTTATGAAGATATGGCCGAGCTTATTCGTTTGGGAGCGTATAAAAAAGGCTCTAACCCAGAAGTGGACGAGGCAATTTTTTATTATCCTAAGTTGGAGGAGTTCTTGAGCCAGCGCAAAAATGAGAAAGTCACCTTGGCGGAGGGGTATCAGCAGCTGGCTGAAATTTTGGAGACACCGTATAAAGCTTGAGGCATAAATGGCGAAAAGTTCCTTGAAAACCTTGGTGAGAGTGCAGAAATTTAATATCGATGAGCAACGCAAGCTATTAAATGAGCAGTTGGAAGTCGAAGATAAAATTATGCAGGGAATAAAGGCGCTGGAAGATGAATTGGCACAGGAAAAGGCTTTTGCGGAAGAGCATCCGGAAATTGGTGATTTTGGAGCATATTTCAAACGATACCAAAAACAACGTGAAAGTCTTGAAACGGCTTTGCAGATGGTGCGGCTCAAAATTAATGAAATTCAAGACAAAATTGCAGATATGTTCAAAGAGCAGAAGACTTTTGAAATCGTAGATAAAAATAGAGAGCAACAAGCTATTCAAGAAGAAGAACATAAAATGCAACAAACACTTGATGAAATTGGGACTAACAATTATATTAAAAAACAGAAACAATAATTTTATTTGAGAGGAGTTTTATTGATGGCAATTGAATTTCCGAAACTTCCGTTTGCGGAAGACGCGTTGGAACCTTATATGTCGGCAACTACGCTGGCTTTCCATTATGGAAAACACCATAAAGCCTATGTTGATAATTTGAACAAATTGATTGCAGGGAGCCCGTTGGACAACCTGTCGTTGGAAGAGATTATCAGAGAAACGGCTGGTTTGCCGGACAAACAGGCAATTTTTAATAATGCGGCACAGGCTTGGAATCATAACTTTTTTTGGCAGTGTATTGCTCCGGAAGGCGGAAAAGCGCCTAAAGGGGCTTTGCTGAAGAAAATTGAGGCGGCTTTTGGCTCTTATGATGAATTTTGCGAGGCATTTTTGAATGCGGCCGTAACCCAGTTTGGCTCCGGTTGGGCGTGGTTGGTTGAAGATAATGAAGGCAAGCTGAGCATTATGAAGACATCTAATGCAGATACACCGTTGGCTCATGGATTGAAACCGTTGATGACGGTTGATGTGTGGGAGCACGCTTATTATTTGGATTATCAAAATGCGCGAGCTGATTTTGTGCGCAACTTTATTACTTATTTGATGAAGTTTTAATCTTTTGCCAAAAAAATGTAAAATGCGGTACGAGGATTCGTAGCGCATTTTTTTTGTATGAAAGGGTGATTTTTCTGTGTCTAACTTAATATTTGGGCTGTTAAATAATCTTTAAGCAGTTTATGATACAAAATATTAGTTTTTTATATTTGACTGTTTTTGTCTAATGTGGTATAGTAGAGTCAATAAATAGTCAAAAGTCTGGAGGATTAGAGATGGACTTGGATAAATTGGCAGAAAAAGCAAAAAGAGCAAAGTCAGCCTCAAGTTTGAAAAATAAAGTGTTGGCTTATGCTTGTGGTTTGGGCTCTATTGCTTGCTTGAATGGGGTACATACCTCTGAATTTGTGGGCGATGACGGGCACAAAGGGGTGAAAATTGAAGGCGTGGCTGATAATTCTCGCGTGTTGGGCGGAGTCGTTTTAGGCTCAGTTGCCGCTTGCAGTGTGTTCTTTGGAGCAATGAAGAATCTTACCAGCTCTAATGAAAAATCTAACAAAAGCAATGATATTGCTCGATTAAAAATGATGGAAAAAGCTAATGGCCGCTAATTTTACTAAAGAAAATAAGTTTGTGATCGCAGAAGGCGAAGAGGGCGAGCTTTATATTTTTATTGAAGCGAAGAAAAATTTGCCAGAGCGTCCGAAGGTTATTTATGACGGAAAGGACCATGCAGTCTTCTTGCGTTCTCCTAGTGAAAAAATTATATTGGATTATATTCATCCCGAGGTGAGAGAAAAGCTGCGTCAGGCAGCGGCGGTGATTATGGTGGAAACCATCTTGGAAAATATTAAAGACAGTTATTTGGCGGAAATGCAGATTGTTGATAATATTCCTGTAGATTGGAAGAAAATAGGGCTTTCAACTTGGGAAGATGCCGTCTTGAAGTCTTAAGCTTGCAGAGCTCCCATGAAGTAGGGAGCTTTTTTTGAGTGCTGTATTGACTCGTAGAAAATCAAAGTATAGATTGGTCGTATGTAAATTATTATTATTGTAATATTATGGATAGAAAACAAATTTTTGATGAGGTAAAGGAAACTTTACTGGAAAGTGTCGGAAAGCGTTGTTGCTTTATGGATGGTGATGTTACGATGTTAGCTAGTTTGCAAGATGACTTAGGAATTGATAGTCTTGATTGTAGTTATGTAGCAGAACATTTGGAAGCAAAGTTTGGTATTGATTTATCTGATGATGAAATTGAGGCGTGGTGGACAGTGGAAGATATTGTGAATACTTTAGCTTCAAAAATTTAATTAAAAAACGGTTTCTACCATTTGGCAGAAACCGTTTTTTTATGAGCTATTGGGATAATTTTTTGATAACACGGCAGGGATTGCCGACGGCTACGGAATGGGGCGGAATATTGTGGGTGACGACACTACCGGCACCGATGACGCAGCCATCTCCGATTTCTATTCCGGGTAAGATAATGGAGCCGCCGCCTATCCAGCAATAGTTGCCAATTTTTACAGGAGCAGAGCGAGTGATGGCCCAGCTGGAATCGCTGGTAAAGCGTTCTTGGGCGGGAAGGGGATGAAAAGCTGTATAAATTTGTACGCTGGGAGCTATTAGGCAATGGTGGCCGATAGTAATGGTATTACAGTCTAAAAATACGCAATTCATATTGATTTCGGTGTCACTGCCAATATGGATAAACTTACCATAATCAACATAAAACGGGGCAGTAATTTGGACATTGTCACCTTTGGAGCCGAGTAATTCGGTTAATATTTGTTGCTGAGTTTTTTTATCTTCATAAGCAAGAGAGTTATATTGTTGGGCTAGATTTTTGCCGTTGTTCCAGATCTCCATTAGTTCTTTATCGCCGCAATCATAAAGCTCTCCGGCAAGCATCTTTTCTTTTTCAGTCATAGTAAGCCTTTGTATAAGTTATATAATATCTTTTTTATAACTACTAATCTTTAATATTTTTATAATTTAAAAATTAGAAAAAGAGCTTTCTTTAAGAAAGCTCTTTTTGTTTTAATGCCTTACAGACTACCCCCATTTTAATGGGGGTTGAATGCTCACGACGACGATGCTATAAGAAGGTATG